>JAXDLK010000118.1:0-13981 GCA_034666665.1 Candidatus Binatota bacterium | reverse complement strand
AACCAGGCTTCGAGCGCGCCGGCGATGACCTTCGCGCAGCTCGCGGGATTGCCCATCAACGGTTGCGTCAGCCGCGTGCCCTGGACGGTCCGGCGATAGGCGTGCTCGTAACGCGATCCGGCGCGCTCCGCGACCTGCCGCTCGGACTCGTCCCAGATCCCGGTCTTGAAGCCTCCCGGCTCGACCAGGATCACCTTGATGCCGCTCGACGCGACCTCGATCCGGAGCGCATCGGAAACTGCTTCCAGGGCGTGTTTCGACGCCTGGTACCAGCCGGTGAGCGGCGTCGTCGTGCGGCCCATGATCGACGAGACGTTGACGATGCGTCCGTCGCCCCTCTCGCGCATGTGCGGCAGGCAGAGGCGGGCGAGGCGCATGGGCGCGACCACCATCGTCTCGAGCGCTTGGCGCGCCTCGTCGTCGCCGACGTCCTCGACGGCGCCGGTCGCGGCATAGCCGGCGTTGTTGACCAGCGCCCACGGTCGCACGGCCGTGACCACCCGAGCGCATGCCTCGGCGTCGGTGACGTCCATCTCGACGGTCTCGACCGTGACCCCGGCCGCGCGCGCGGCGGCGTGCACCGCTTCGGCCTTCGCAGCCGACCGGACGCTGCCTACGGAGACCAGCCCGCGCCGGGCCACTTCGAGAGCGACGGCGAGCCCGATTCCCGAGTTGGCGCCGGTGACGAGCACCGTCTGCGGCATCTGAACGACCTCCGGACGGAGCCGCGCGACGCACCGGCCCCTATCGCTTCCATAGCCTGCGCTTCTATAATCCGCCATCTACTCCGCGAGGCCATCCCATGCCGATCTACGAGTACCGATGCACGAAATGTGGAAAGAAGGTGTCGATCCTGACGCTGCGCGTGAGCGAGAGAATCGACGAACGCTGCACGCACTGCGGTGCGAAGAAGCTCACGAGATTGCTCTCGCGCTTCGCCATGACCCGTTCCGAGGACTCGCGGCTCGATTCCATGGCCGATCCTTCGAACTTCCAGGGGCTCGACGAAAACGACCCCAAGAGCATGGCGCGATGGATGCGGAAGATGGGCAAGGAGATGGGTGACGAGTTCGGCGGCGAGGACTTCGACGAGATGGTGGACGAGCTCGAGACCGGCAACCTACCCGACGAAGAAGGTGGAGACGGCACCGACCCGGGCGGCTCGCTCGACGAGGACTAGTGCCGGAGTCAGAAGTCGGTCGCACGATTCCGGCGGCTTTCACCGCCGAGCGCTGCGTTCCGACTCCTCGAGACATTCCCGATGTTCCTCTTCGTCGCGCCTTGGCCTCGACGGCGATAGCCTCCGGCCTCGTGCAACCGATTTCCCACTCTGGACACTGGCCTCAACCGTCGATCGCCGTCAGCAAGACGACGGCGTAGGCTTCGATCACTTCCCCGCGTCCCACCGCTCCCGCTTGCTCGCCGGTGCCGAACTTGACGTTCACGTCGCCGGGGGGGACGCCGAGCAAGGCGGCGATCCGCAGGATCATCGTCTGCCGGTGGGCCGAGAGCCGCGGCGCCTCCGCCAGTACGGTCGAATCGACGTTGCCCACCCCGTACCCGCGGGATCGAACCTGCTCGACCACCGCGGAAACGAGATCGGCGCTGTCCGCGCCCCCCCACCGTTCGTCCGTATCCGGGAAGTGGCTGCCGAGATCGCCCGCTCCGATCGCGCCGAGCAGCGCGCTGGCGATCGCATGGAGCAAGCAGTCACCGTCGGAATGGGCTTCGAGGCCCGAGGCGTAGGGAATGTCGATGCCCCCGAGCCGGAGCGGCCGGCCGTGGACGAGACGATGAACGTCGTACCCGTGGCCGATGCGGTTGCGAGGCGTCATCGCGGGTCGGGAGTATCGGCCACGGAGGCCAGCGACGGAAGCCGCAGCGCTCGACGGACGCACCGTTCCAGTGCCCTGTCCGGGGTGTTACCCTGCGCAAGATTTAGGCAGCCATGGCAAAGCGCACTCCACAGGCCGAACGCACCACGGAGCCGGGCGGAAACGTCCGGCTCGACTGGGCGCACGTGGTGGAGAGTTTGGAACAGGGCGTCATCGCCTTCGACGTCGCGGGGAACGTCTCCTTCATGAATCAAGCCGCCGAGCAGCTCACCGGGTCCTCGCTCTCCGCGTGCCGGGGGCAGCATCACTCGCGCGTGTTCGCGAAGAACCCCTGGGTTTCGGCGATGCTCGGAAGTGCCGCCGATGACGGTCACATTCGCGCGGAAGGCGACATCGTCGGCCAGTGGGACAGTCGGACGGCCGTCCGCGCCACTGCCTCGCCGGTGCTCGACAGCCGAGGCAACCGCGGCGGGATCGCGCTCGTGCTTCACGATCTCAGCCTTCAGCGGGGTCTCGAGTCCGACCTGCATCGCGCGCAGAGCCTCGACACGCTCGGTGGCCTGGTCGCCGGCTTGGCGCACGAGATCAAGAACCCGCTCTCCGGTATCCGCGGCGCCGTGCAGCTCCTCGGCGCCGACGGTGGCACGCGCGCTCGCGAGTACGTCGACCTGGTGATCCGTGAGGTCGATCGCCTGACCGGGCTCGTCGAGCGGCTGCTCGAGCTCGGATCCCGCCGCGGCCTCGAGCTCTCGGGCCTGAACGTTCACCGTGTGATCGATCACGTGGTGCGTCTGACGGGTCCGGGCGCGGAGCGTGATCGCGTGCAGGTGACCCGGCTCTTCGATCCGAGCCTGCCACCCGTCGCCGGTCACGAGGACTCGCTGGTGCAGGTGTTCCTCAACCTGGTGCAGAACGCGATCGCGGCGGTCGCCGGCTTGCCCCCGGAAACCGCGCGCGAGGTACGCATCCACACGCGAATGGAAACCGGCTTTCACGCGGCCACACGGACCGACGGCGGGCGCGGGCGCACGCACTGCCTGCGCATCGACGTCGAGGACAACGGACCCGGGGTCGCGCCGCAGGTCCGCGATCGGCTGTTCTCGCCGTTCGTGACCACGAAGCCGAAGGGCACCGGGCTCGGTCTCGCGATCTCGCACCGGATCGTCACCGACCACGGCGGCACCATCCGTTTCGAGAGCGGCGAGGGGCGAACCGTCTTCCGCGTGATCCTGCCGGTGTGGGAGGCCGATTGAGCGAAGCCCGCGCCCTCGTCGCCGATGACGAGGAGTCGATCCGCTTCGTGCTCGGTCGGGCCCTCGAGAGTCGCGGCCTCCGAGTCGAGGCGTTCGCCGCCGGCGAGCCCGCGCTGCAGGCGATCCGCAGCGGACGCTTCGACATCGCGATCGTCGACATCCGCCTTCCCGACCTCTCCGGCCTCGACCTGCTGTCGCGCGGCCGCGAGGTGCAGCCCGATCTGCCGTTCTTGGTGATCACCGCCGAGAGCACGATGGCGAACGCGATCGAGGCGATGAAGCGCGGTGCATTCGACTACGTGACGAAGCCGGTGGACCTGGAGGAGCTCGGCTTGCTGGTCGACCGCGCGCTCGAGATCCGCCGCCTGAGCCGCATGGTCGAGACCCTCCAGGTGGAGGTCAGGCCGAGGTTCACGCCGGGCGAGGGCCTGGTCGGCCGCACCCCGTCGATGCAGGAGATCTACAAGACGATCGGCCGTATCGCGGCGAGCGACGCGACGGTGCTCGTCAGCGGCGAGAGCGGCACCGGCAAGGAGTTGATCGCCCGGGCGCTCCACTTCCACTCCGGACGGAGCGGACCGTTCGTCGCCGTCAACTGTGCGGCGATTCCCCGCGAGCTCCTCGAGAGCGAGCTCTTCGGACACGAGCGGGGCGCGTTCACCGGCGCCGTCGAGCGACGGCTCGGCAAGTTCGAGGCCGCGGACCACGGCACGCTCTTCCTCGACGAGATCGGCGAGCTGCCGCTCGATCTCCAGGCGAAATGCCTTCGGGTCCTGCAGGAGCGGGAGTTCACCCGTGTCGGCGGCAAGGAGACGATCGTCAGCGACGCGCGGATCGTCGCCGCCACGAACCGCGACTTGGCCGAGCGCGTCCGGAGCGGCCGCTTTCGCGAGGACCTGTACTTCCGCCTGAACGTCGTGCCGATCGCCGTGCCGCCGCTCCGCGACCGGCGAGCCGACATCCCGGAGCTGATCCGATTCTTCCTCGACAAGATCAATCGCGAGATGGGCACGGCGATCTCGGGGGTGACGCCGGACGCCGAGGAGCTGCTCTGCCGCCGGGCGTGGCCGGGCAACGTGCGCGAGCTCGAGAACGCGCTCGTCCGCGGCTGCGTGCTCGCATCCGGCCGGCGGACGTTGACCGCAACGGATTTCGAGGCGGCTGCCGAGCAGCCGGCGCGCGATGTGCCGCAGGATGCGCCCCTCGATGCTCTGATCCGCCGCCGCGTCGCGGATCTGGTGAAGCGGGACGCGGGCGCCGCGCACCCGAACCTGCACGCGACGGTGATCGCCTGGGCGGAGAAGCCGCTGATCGAGCTGGTCCTCGACCGCACCGGAGGCAACCAGGTGCGCGCCGCCGAGATCCTCGGCATCAACCGGAACACGCTGCGGAAGAAGATCCACACGCTGTCGATCGACGTGCGCCGATGACGGGCGCCCTCCCCTCCCCGCTCTACGCGATCGCCGACCCGTGCGACCGTCCGGCGCTCGACCCGGTACGTCTCGCCGCCGCCATGCTGGACGGCGGCGCGCGCTGCGTGCAGCTTCGCTGGAAGGAAGCGCCCACGGACCGACTGTTCGACGCGGCCGTGGCGATTCGGAGGCTGGCCGCCGAACGGGGCGCGCGCTTCGTGGTGAACGACCGTGTCGACGTGGCGCTCGCGGCCGACGCCGACGGCGTTCATCTGGGACAGGACGATCTGCCGCTCGACGCCGCGCGCCGGCTCCTCGGAGGGAGTCGACTGATCGGCATCTCGACGCACACCGTCGAGCAGGCGCGTGACGCCGAGCAGGGCGGCGCCGATTACATCGGCTTCGGACCGCTCTTCGGCACGGGCACCAAAGCGACCGGGTACACGCCCCGCGGGCTCGACGCGCTCGTCGCGGTCCGCAAAGCCGTGCGTCTGCCGATCGTCGCGATCGGCGGCATCTGCGAGGGCCACGCGTCCGCCGTGCTCGCCGCCGGCGCGGACGCGGTGGCGATGATCTCCGAGCTCGCGCTCGCCGCCGACGTTCGCGCCAAGGTGCGAAGCGTGCTCGCGACGCTCCGGCTCGCGCGCCCTGACCCAGTGTCCGGGGTCAGAAGTCCGTCACACTGATTCCGGGGCTCTCACCGCCGATGGCTGCGTCGCGACTCTTCGAAATATTGCCGAGATTCCCCGTCGTCGCGCCTTGCCCTCGACGGCACTAGCCGCCGGCCTCGCGCAACGGAGTTCCGACTCAGGACCCTGACTTGATGGAACGGCCAACCCGCGACGAGCTCGCGGCCGCGGTGGAGAAGACCGTGCCCGACCTCATCGCTCCGGGCCTCCACGTCCTCTTCTGCGGCATCAACCCGGGACTGTACTCTGCCGCCGTCGGCCATCACTTCGCGCGACCGGGGAACCGCTTCTGGCCGGCGCTTCACCTCGCGGGCTTCACCGAGCGAAGGCTGTCGCCGGACGAGGAAAACGAGCTCCTCCGCTGCGGGTATGGCATCACGAACGTCGTCGCGCGAACGACGGCGAGCGCGGCCGAGCTCCATCCGGACGAGCTCGCGCGTGGCGGCCGCCGTCTGGCCGCGAAGGTCCGCCGCCTCCGGCCCATGGCGGTCGCGATCCTGGGGATCGCTGCCTACCGGCAAGCGTTCGGACGGCCGCGCGCGACGCTCGGGCTGCAGCCGGAATCGCTCGGCGGAGCGCTCCTCTGGGTGCTGCCGAACCCGAGCGGCCTGAACGCCCATCACCAGCTCGCGGATCTCGTGCGGCGCTTCCGCGAGCTCCACGGGTCGGTCGATCGCGAACGCCACGAAGGCGCGGAGCCGGGACGCCGTCGTCCGAATGCGTGACGCCCCGGCGACGCGGGGTCGCCACCCAGGGAGACTGCGCCAACTCAATCACGCCGGACGCGCTCGCAGAAGAGCTCGCGGGCGCAAGATGGTCCAGCCCTCGCAGAAGAGCTCGGGGGCCCAAGATGGCGCCGCTCCGAGCTGGCGAGGAGCTTCCTGGCGCCGCCAGCCCGGAGCGGGCCTGCGTAGCTCGGACCGCGCCCTAGCCAACCCCCCCACCACTCCGGACGCGCTCGCAGAAAAGCTCGCGGGCGCAAGATGGTCCTCGCTAGCTCGGACCGCGCCCTACTCGCCGGTCACTCGCTCGTGGATGCCGACGAGCCCGACCCGCACGGCGTAGAGCGCGAGCTCCACGCGATCGCGGAAGCCGAGCTTCTGGAAGATGTTGTTCAGGTGCGTCTTCACCGTCTGCTCGCTGATGAAGAGCTTGCGCGCGACCTCGGAGTTCCTCAGACCGAGGGCCACCCAGCGGGTGATCTCGCGCTCGCGCGGCGACAGCGGGCCCCCCGGTTCGCCGCGCATGCCGGCCGCGAGGTACGTCTGCAGCGTGGTCGGCATCCAGGCCTCGCCGCGCCGCACCGCCTCGAGCGCCTCGATCAGGTTCTCGACGGCGAACCGCTTCAGCACCACGCCTCGCGCTCCGGCGCGGATCGCCTCGAACGCGTCCTCCGGACGCTCGCTCGAGGTGACGACGATCACCGCCACCTTTTCCGCCAGCGACCGGACGTCGGCGAGCGAGTTCCGCTCCATCTGCAAGTCGAGAAGCAGCACGTCACACGGCGTCTCGTCGAGGAGGCGCGGCAGGTTCGCCGCGGACTCCGTCTCCGCGACGACCTCCATCCCGTCCTGCAGCGCAAGCAGTGAGCGCAGCCCCTGGCGGAAGAGCGCGTGATCGTCGGCGATCAGGATGCGCAGCGGTCCCGCCATCAGTGCTTCACGCGACGGGGAGCGCGATCGAAACGTGCGCACCCGGCCGGGAATCTTCGGTTCGAATCGAGCCGCCCAGATCCTCCACGCGCGTGGTGATCGACCACGGCCGCTGGCCGGGGACGGCGAACCCGACGCCGTCGTCGTCGATGCGGATCGCGAGCTCGTCGCCTTCCGTCCACACCGCGATCGACGCGTTCTCGGCGCGCGAGTGCCGCAGCACGTTCGTCACGCCTTCGCGGGCGATCTGCAGCACCTGGTCGACGACGGGCCCGGAAGCATCGAATTCCAACCGCACCGCGAAGCGCGTCCCGCCCGTGGCCGAGCGCGACGGCTCCGAGCGATCCACGCCCGCCAGTGAGCGCATGTAGCCGCGAAAGGCGTCGTACTCGTGGGTGACGCTCCGCTGCAGGTCGGTGAGCGCCCCGAGCACGTCCGCTGCCCGCCCGCGCCGCAGGAGCTCGCGACAGCTCTCGAGCTCGAGGTTGATGCCGGCGAGCGACTGCGCCCAGCCGTCGTGGAGCTCGCTCGCGATGCGCGCCCGCTGCGAGGCCGCGACCAGCTCGCGCATCTCGCGCTCGAGATTCAGGCGTTCCTGACCCACCGAGCCCACGAGGTAGCCGATGATCGCCAGGTGCACCGGTCGCATCAGGAAGTAGTTCATCGTTCCGGGAGCCGATGCGGCGATCAGGCTCATGTGCAGGAGGACGCTCACCGCGGTCACCACCAGCGTCCGCCGGAGGCCGGCGCGGAAGCTCACCACCACCACCGCGAAGACGAAGAACATGTCGAACGGGCTGGCCGTCCCCTCGGTGAAGAACGCGATCGCCGCGCCGAAGAGCACGTCGCCCCACGTGGTCACGTCGGCGAGGCGATCGGCGGAGACGCGCCGGCCGACGAGGGCCGCGTACGCGGCGATGCTGTAGCAGCCGTAGGCGAGGAGCACGGCCAGGGTGTAGGCATCGAGCGCCGGCCCGAGATCGCCGAACGGAGTCCATTTCCCGAACAGCGGCTCCGTGGGATCGGCGACCACGGCCACGAGCGCCACGGCCGAAAGCACCAGCCGGCACCGCGCGATGCTGCGTTCGACCTCGAAGAGGCGATCGGCCATCGGCCGCGGCCGGTTCTCCGAGGAGGCGGAAACGCCCCCCTCGATCGCCGTCACCTCCCCCCGAGCGACGGACGCCCCCACCCGACGAACCATCGGACTCCTCCAGCCCCGTTTAGACGGCCGGGGCACCGCATTCGTTGACTGCCAGCCGGTTCTCCCGTCGATTCACGCGCCGGCGTCCGGCAGGTCCTCGGGCTCCGGCGTGAAGTTCTCGAACCGTGTGTAGCTGTCGAGGAACGCGAGCGTGACCTCGCCGGTGGGGCCGTTTCGCTGCTTGGCGATGATGATGTCCGCCTGTCCCTTGCGGGGCGTGTTCGGATCGTACTGCTCCTCGCGGTAGATGAACGCGATCACGTCCGCATCCTGCTCGATCGCCCCCGATTCGCGCAGATCCGCCATCCGCGGCTTCGGGGGATTGCGGTTCTCGACTTGACGGTTCAGCTGCGAGAGCGCGATCACCGGCAGGTTCAGCTCCTTGGCGAGCGCCTTGAGCGAGCGCGAGATCTCGGAGATCTCCTGCTCGCGGTTGTCGGAGGAGCCCGATCCCCGCATCAGCTGCAGATAGTCGACGACGATCAGCCCGAGCCGCGCCTCGCGATCGCGCGCGAGCCGCCGCGCCTTGGCGCGGAGCTCGAGCGACGAGATCGCGGGCGTGTCGTCCACCCAGATCGGCGCGTCCTCGATCCGGCCGGCGGCGAGCGCGAGCTTGGGGAAATCCTTCGCCGCGAGAAACCCCGTGCGGAGCTTGTTCAGGTCGACGCCGGCCTGCGAGCAGAAGAGCCGCAGCACGAGCTGCTCCTTCGACATCTCGAGCGAGAAGATCCCGACGCCCGTCTTGTTCTCGATCGCCACGTGCTCGGCGATGTTCAGACAGAAAGACGTGTTGTGCACGCAGACGTCGTTGGCGATGAAGTTGTGGGTCTTCGGCACCGTGAGATCGTACACCTGCTCGATGCCCGCCGGCTCGATCGACACGATCTCGTCCCAACACACGTCACCCTCGGTGAGCATGCGGTTTCGCGACGACGCCTCCTCGAAACGCTCGATCGCACGTCGAAGTGGTTCCTCTTTTCCGTAGATCCCGATCTCGGTAACGAACGTGCGCATCGATAGACCGTCCGTTACGTCCAGCTGAAACGCCGCGCGCCGGGTGTCGCGATATCGCATCCATCGGCGGCGGAGACGAGCGATCACTCCGAAGCGCAGGAGAAGATGCTGCACCTGCCGCGCGAGACGCTCGCTGATCGTCGAGTAGCCGATCTGAACCTGGCCGGTCGCGAGAACGCAGATCCACCCGTCGCAGGCGAACAGCCGATTCAAGAAGAGCGCCAGCTCTTCGCGAGGCAGGCGGAACACCGCGTCGGGAACGAACTTGCCGCCCGCGCTCTTGCCCCACAGGCCGAGCGACTCGAGCCAGGCGGTGAGAAGGTTTCCGTGGCGGCGTTGAGGAACGGCCGGCCCCAGATCGTCAGGCTCACACGAGAGCGCCGCCGCCAGCAGTCCTCGATGGGATACGGCGGGACTGGTGGCGCCCTGGCACCAATGGGTCAGCGAACCCGGCGAAACATCGATCGCGGACGCGAGTCGACGCGCCGAGATCCCGGACGCGCGGATCCGACGGCGGAGAGCCCGTCCGAATGCCCCACGCGCTGCGGCGAGAGCAGGCAGGTCCGTCGACACCGCTGCCGTGGGCGTGCGGGTTCCGCCGGAGGTGTGCTCTCTGACCGACAGCCCTCCCCATTCTTCAATCGCGCCTTCGAAATCGAGGCGCAGCCACGGATTCCCATTCGTGAATCCGGGACACCTCCCGGTCAGACTCCCGTCGCCGATCAGGTAGGCCAAGATCTTGACGCGGGCGACTCCGAGCGGTTGATCTCCGAATGCTGGCAGACGTCGCGGCACCGCCACACGGTCGCCAACACGGATGTCCGACAACGGCTTCCAGCCGTCGACGCCGAGGAACGGATGGACGAGCGTGGTCTTGACGCTTCGGCCGAGGCGGGTCGTCACGCGAAAGACCGGCTTTTTGCCGTCGTCGACGAACGCGCTCGGGCGGATCGTCCGGAGGATGCCGCCCGCGCCGAGGGTCCATAGCATTCCGTCCTGGCGTCGCACGAGGTCTTCGATCGTGCGGACACTCCCGTCGGCGAGCACGATCTCGGCGTCGGCGCTCAGACATTTTCCCATGGATGGCCGGCCGGCGACGATGATCAGGTCGGACGGCTGCAGACCCGCCGTCATCGCGTCGAGGTCGCGGAACCCGGTCGCGACCCCGGTGACCATCTCCTTCCTTTCGTAGAGCTCCTCGATCTTGTGGTAGGTGTCGCGGATCAGCGAGCCGACGCGCACGAACGACTGGCGCGCCTTCTTCTCGGCGATCCGGAACATCGCCTGCTCCGCCTGATCGACGAACTCGCCGACGTTCTCACGCGCCTCGTACCCTTGCGCGGCGATCTCGGCGGCGGTGGAGATCACGCGGCGGAGCGTCGACTTGTCGTGGACGATGCGCGCGTAGAACGACACGTTCGCCGCGGCGAGCGCTCGATCCGGCAGCTCGGAGACGTACGCCGCGCCGCCGACGTCGGCGAGCTCGCCGCGGCTGCGGAGCGCCTCGGTCAGGGTGAGGAGATCGACGGGCTCGCGGCGTTCGTAGAGATCGACCGCGGCGCGAAAGATCTTCCGGTGCGCCTCGCGATAGAAGTCGTCCGCCGAGAGCACCTCGACGACGCGATCGATCGCGTTGTTGTCGACGAGCATGCCGCCGAGCACCGCGAGCTCGGCGTCGAGGCTCTGCGGAGGAACCTTGCCTACCGGTTCCACTTCTTGACCCTCACCCGGCGCTACGCGCCATCCCCCTCACAGAAGAGCTCGGGGGCGCACCATGCTGCTCACCAGTTCGCAGCGCGCCTCCCAGGATGGGAGAGGGAAAACAGAAGCGGTCATCGTGGCCGCTCGCCTAGGGTCAGTTGCCGACGACGAACGCGCAGCTGGTGGTGCCGCTGCCGCCGATGTTCAGCGTCGCGATCTTCTTCGCGCCCTCGACCTGGTAGTCGCCGGCGCGTTCGGTCACCTGCCGCCAGGCGTCGAGCACCTGACGCGTACCGGTGGCGCCGACGGGATGGCCAGCACCGATCAGCCCGCCGCTCGGGTTGATCGGCATCTTGCCGCCCATCTCGATCACGCCCTCTTCGATCGCCTTCCAGGACTCTCCAGGAGCGGTGAGACCGAAGTGATCGATCGCCATGTACTCCGAGGTCGTGAAGCAGTCGTGGGTCTCGATCGCCGCCACGCCGAAGACGTCGCGGAGGCCGGCCCGCCGGAGCGCGTCGAGGATCGCTTGCCGCGTGTGCGGCAGCACGTACGGGTTGTCGCGGCTCTCGGCGACCTTGTCGTCGAACTGGAGCGGAGCCGTGCGATGTCCCCAGCCGAGGATCTTCGGCAGCCGGGCGAGGTCGATTCCGCGGCGGCGAGCGTACGCCGAGGCGTACTTCTCGGACGCGAGGAACAGCGACACCGCTCCGTCGGTCACCTGCGAGCAATCGCTCACCTTGATTCGCCCGCCGATCACCTGGTTGAACTTGCCGGTCGCCTTGGCGTGGTCCTCGTTCATGAACCAGCTGCGCGTCTGCGCCGCGGGGTTCCGCTTCGCGTTCGAATAATTGACCGCCGAGATGTGAGCGAGGTGCTCGTCCTTCAAGCCGAAGCGCTTGTCGTACTCGTCGCCGAGACGGCCGAAGAGCTTCGGAAACGGGAACTCGACGCCCTTCGCCTCGTTCTCGTACCAGGCGGCGGTGCCGAGGTAGTCCCCGCCGGTCTTCGGGTCCACCGTCTTCATCTGCTCGACACCGACCACCATCGCCAGGTCGTACCGTCCCGCCTCGATCTCGGCGGACGCCGCGAGGATCGCGATCGACCCGGACGCGCATGCCGCCTCGTGGCGGGCGGTCGGAAGACCGGAGAACGCGGGGTCGACATCGAGCAGGAATGCACCCAGGTGCCCCTGCATGCTGTAGAGCTCGGCGGCGAAGTTGCCGACGTGCCCGACCTCGACCTCCTTCGGCTCGATCGCGGTGGCCTCGAGGCCACCCTCGACGGCCTCGCGGATCATCGCCGAGATGTGCTTCCCCTCTTTCGACCAGTTGCGCGCGAAATCGGTCTGGTGACCGCCGAGGACGTAGATCGGTTCGTTCGCCATGAGTGTCTCCTCTTCGCCGGCGATCTCAGCCGACGAAGAAACGGCCGGGATCGACGTTCGGCTCCTCGAAGAACTTGCCGCCCCGCTTCGCGTGCTCCTCGAGGACGGGCGGCACCGGAAGCTTCGCGGCTTCGATCGCCGCGATCGCTTCCTTGGCCCCCATCAAATCGACCAGCACCGTCGGCGGAGCCCAGTTGAATCCGTATCCCATGATCCTGTCGATGTCGGAAGCCCGGCGAACGACGTCGCCGACGCGGTTCAGACCGTAGCTCACGTAGCCGAGGATCACGGTGCGGAGGAGATCCGCCTCCCACCCGGGCGCCTCGAGGAGCACGCCCATCGCCTGCCGGTAGCGGCCGACGTGGTTCAGCTTCTTCATGCGCAGCACGAACTCCGGAAGCTCCGTCAGCACGTCGGAGGCGGCATGGTACTCCTGCCGCGCGGGATCGAGGATGTAGAGCTTGGTTTCCTTTCCATCGCGCACGCGACGGTAGAAACCGCCCCGCGCCGGCGTCTTGTCGCCGAGATGGCCGGAGTCGATCAGCACGGCCATGTAGTCCGGCAGCGCGAACGAGTCGCGGGCCTCGTCGTCGGTGTTCTCGAAGACGTTGTCGACGATCGCCCTGTGAACGTCCCAGCCGACGAGATCGATGGTCGCCAGCGGCGACAGTGCGCGTCCGGTGTGCGGTCCGACGAGCGCGTCGATGAAGGCGACCCCGTGCTCGGCCGCGAGCTGCGCGACCTCGTTCAGCACCTTGAAGCCGACACGGTTGCCGGCGAACGCGGGCTTGTCCGCGGTCTCGACGACCTTGCGGCCGAGCGGCCCCTCGAGGAGCTCGCCGACGAAGTCGACGACCTCGCGCGCGGTGCCCGCGTGCGGAATCACCTCGCAGCCGACGATCACGTTCGGAGGATTGAAGAGGTGGATGCCGAGAAAGTGCCGGGAGAACGCTTCGCTCCGGCCCTCGGCCATCGCCGCGATCGAAAGCCCAGACGACACCGTCGCGACGATCGCGTTCGGCCGCCGCAGCCGATCCACCTCGGCGAAGAACTTCTGCTTCAGCGGCAGGTCCTCCGCGAGCGCTTCGAAGACGACGTCGGCCTCCGGCACCGTGCGGCCGAGGTCGCCGTCGTAGCTCCCGAGCGTGATGTGATCGGCGATCCGCTCGGACTTGGCGAGCGCGATCGCACGGTCACGGCCTTCGCGCGCCTTCTCGTGATCGCGAGCGAGGAAGACGGTGTCGATGCCGGCGGCCGCGAAGACCTCTCCCGCTCCCGATCCCATGGCGCCATTGGCGCCGATGACGACCACCTTTCGGATCTGCCTGGCCATGCGAGGAGCTCCCGGGAACGAGGTCGGTCCGGTTCGAATTCGGAACGCGACCGCGAGGATGGGGGGCGTTGATAGCGGCTGGCGCCGCGGATTGTCAATCGACTCGCCGGCGGGCGACTCGCCGGCGGGCGGAAGGCACGATCGCGACGCACGGCGCGCTTCATCGGGAACGCAGGAGTGCTAAGAATGCGCCCAGCGTCTCGGCTCGAGCATCGGAGGATCGACGGACATGGCGACCGAAGTGACAGGCGCGCTCCCGGTGGTGGATTTCCTCAAGATCCCCGCGGACGGAGAGCCGTATCTCGAAGGCCACCGCTGCACGTCGTGCGGCGCCGTCTTCCTCGGCGCGCGGTCCGTGTGCTCGAAGTGCGGCGCTCGCGACCACATCGAGGTCGTGCGTCTCTCCGACCGCGGCCGGCTCCACGTCTTCAGCATCGTCCACCGTTCTTTCCCCGGGATCGACGTGCCCTACGTTTCCGCCATCGTCGATTTGGACGGCGG
>JAXDLK010000117.1:0-7628 GCA_034666665.1 Candidatus Binatota bacterium | reverse complement strand
CCAGTACGAAATGCACGGTTGGCAATATCGAGTCAAGCCGGTTATTGTATCGACCGGTATGGAACGAACGAGAACGGCCGGGCGCCCGCGCTCCTTCGATGCCGACGAGGCTCTCGATCGCGCGCTCCGCGTCTTCTGGCGCAAAGGTTACGAAGGGACCTCGCTCCACGACCTGACGAAGGCGATGCGCATCAATCGTCCGAGCATGTATGCCGCCTTCGGAAACAAGGAAGACTTGTTCCGCAAGGTCATCGATCGGTACGACAGCGGCCCCGCGGGTTACACCCGCGAGGCCCTCGAGCGGCCGACGGCCCGCGCGGTGGTCGAACGGCTACTGCACGGGGCCGTCGATCTGCTGACCGATCCGCGGAATCCGGGGGGATGCCTCATGGTCCAGGCTGCCCTCGCGGCCGGAAAACCGGGCGAGCCGATTCGCCGGGAGCTCGCCGGACGCCGCGCGGCGGGTGTCGCCGCGATACGGCGGCGGTTCCGCCGCGCGATCGCCGAAGGCGACCTGCCCGCCGGCGCCGACGCCGCCGTTCTCGCCCGCTTCGTCGCGACCGCGGTGCACGGCATGGCGGTGCAAGCCGCGAGCGGTGCCAGCCGAAAGGAGCTCCGGCGGGTCGCCGACATGTTCCTTCGCGCCTGGCCGAGCTGAGGGCCGCGCGCAGCCAGCACGAGCGGATCCGCGTGCCGGGCGTGCCGGAGCCGAATGCGTTCTGCGTCGCATGGATCAGGCCGTCACGGCTCACGGGATTCGCGGCCCGCCATCGTGCATGCCCGGGTCGTAAGACATGCGCTCGATCTCGGCAGCGGCGAAGGCGTCGTAGCCGTAGAGCGGCGCGGTCTGGGCGGCGAGGCCGCGCCCGCTTCGCATGCGGAGATTCCGCACCCAGCTGCGCGGCGCGCGCATGTGGTAGAGCTCGCGGTTCCGGCGCGAGCCGAGCTGGATCCCCGCGGTGCGCGGGCGCCGCACCGTCTCGTACCGGGCGAGTGCCTCGGGCAGCGCGCCGGCAGTCGAGGTCGAGATGTACTCTGCGAGCATCGCGGCGTCCTCGATCGCCATGCACGCTCCCTGCGCCATGAATGGCAGCATCGGGTGGCATGCATCGCCGATGAGCGTTGCCGCGCCGCGGCTCCAGCGCGCGAGCGGGTCGCGATCGAAGAGCGCCCAGCGGAAGCACGCGTTCCCGTCGGCTTCGGCGACGATCGCCTGCACGGTCGGGTGCCAGCCGGAGAAGTCCCGCAGCAGGTCGCGCTTGTCGCCGCGCGCGCTCCAGGACTCGTCGCGCCAGTCGTCTCGCTCGACCACACCGACGAAGTTCACGAGCCGTCCGCCGCGGACGAAGTAGTGCACGAAGTGCGCACTGGGTCCCATCCACAGCGCCGCCACCGGACGAACGCCGGCGCCGTCGAGCACTCCTGCGGGCACGAGGCCGCGCCAGGCGACGTTGCCGGTGAAGCGCGGCTGCTCGGGACCGAACAGCGCGGTGCGCACCGTGCTGCGGATGCCGTCGGCGCCCACTACGAGATCGGCGGTGATGCTCTCGGCGGTCGCGAGCGTCAGCGTCGCACCGTGCTCGTCGCTCGCACAGTCCGTGCACGCCGTGCCGAGCCGCAGCTCGACCAGCGGGTGTTCGGCGGCCGCGCGCGCGAGGAGCGCGATCAGGTCGGCGCGGTGGACGTGCAAGTAGGGCGCGCCGAACTGCGCGACGGCCGCGGCGCCGAGCGGCACACGGCTCAGCAGAGCGCCGCGCCGCCAGGTGCGCGCCTCCACCGCCTCGGGCCGAAAGGCGACCTCGCCGAGCGCGCGCTCGAGACCGAAGGCGAAGAGCACGCGCGTCGCGTTCGGCGAGAGCTGAATGCCGGCACCGATCTCGCCGAGCTCAGCGGCCTGCTCGAGCAGCGTGACGCGGATGCCCTTGCGGGCGAACGCGATCGCGGTCGTCAGGCCGCCGATGCCGCCGCCGACGACGATGGCGCGCAGCGTGCTCACGCTGCGCCGCGCACCCGGGCGGTCACGGCGAGCGTATCCTCCGCAGGGCGGTCATTCGCCGGAACCGCTGGGCACGAACAGCGGACGGTATGAGTCCCGATGCCTCCACGCCAGAAACACCGCCAGCGCGGCGACGACGATCGCGATCGGCAGCCCATCGGGAGCGACAAAGATGTGGAGCGCGACGATGTTGACGATGATCGGGGCGAGGATCACGAGCGCGAGTGGGACCAACCCCGCGAGCAGCAACGCCCCGCCGACGATTTGCGTGGCGAACAGGAGCGGCAACAGGTAGCGCGTCGCCGCCAGACCGCCCATGAAGGAAACCACCGCTTCGGGCATCGTCGGGGGCTGAGGAATGAACTGCAGAAAGCCATTCAGTCCGAACACGACGAAGACGAGTCCGAGAGCGATCCGCGCGATCAGCGTGGCGATTTTCATCGAGCCTCCCTTCGAGAGGAGGATGCGGAAGCGGCGCTTCCGCATCGGCTGCGAGTTTAGAACGTGAGTAAGGGATTTCGTGAGCCTCAGGCTGCCGTGAGCTTCACCGGAGGCTCTGGCTGGCTCATCATCCGTGTGAGCTCGTCGTCGGAGAGCGACAGCAAGTGGTGGTACTGGCCCGGCCACACCATGTGCGGCTTTGCGGGATCATAGGGCGGTTGTGCAATGCTTCCGCCGCGACTGGCGCTGGCTGCGGGCCTGCAGTAGCGCTCGAGCTCGTCCGCCGAAATGCCGGCGAGCGCCACGACCTCCGGATCGATCCATGCGCGAGCGTCGATGGCCTCGGCCGAGGTTGCGAGCTCGAGCGTGAGATTTTCCAGACCCGCGAAGTAGATCGATTTACAAAAGCCGTGATCGATCGGACCGAGGACGTTGATTCCGCAAGAACGGATCCGATCCCGTAGCGCCAGAAGATCCGTCTCCGAGTCAACGTTCAGGGCGAGATGCTGCATCGTCCCCGGTGCGCACGCCGCACCAGGATTGCCCGAGTGGGTGACACCGATCGTCGTATCGATCTTGCCGACCTCCGGCGTCTGCACGAAGGCGATCGAGGCGCGATCGTCGAGCTTCAGGAAGGCGTGCCACGCTCCCTCGACACCGTGCATCCAGTAGAGCGCGACGAGCTCCATCCCGAGAACACTCGAGAAGTACTCGATCTGCCGTTTGATGTCCGCGGTCGTGATCGCCAGATGGTGAAGACCATTCGCTTTCGGCATGCGGGAGCTCCTTTCAGATGTGGGCAACGACGAAGTCGTCGAGCACGGTCGAGAAATCCGCGGTGTGGAAGAGCATGAGCTGATGGCCGACACCGTCGAAGATCTCGAGCGTCACGGGACCGGCAATCGACTCCGCCGCCATCTTCATGACGGCCGGCGGGAACGTCGGGTCCTTCTCACCCGAAGCGACCAGGACCGGCTTCCGGTTCTCGCCGACGGGGATCTTCGGATCGTAGGTGAAGAGGCTCGCCCAGGACGCCAGGTCGTACGACCACGTGTTCCATGGATCCAGCCGCTTCTGCTCGCCAGCCCCGGGATAGCCGTAGTCCTCGTCGAAGTTGAAGAGGATGCCGACGTCGAGCCGTGCCGCCCGGCCGGTGGTCGCGAGGATCTGCTGCACCGCTTCCGAGCGCCAGGATGCGCCCCGCATCAGCATCATCGGACTCGACGGAATCACCGGCGCTCCCATCAAGATCGCGCCGGCGATCGCATCCGAATGGAGGGCACTGTACGCGGCCGCCACGCCGAGGCTCGATCCGAGGGTGAACACGGCAAGGCCGGTCTCCGAGTGGACGTGCTCGGCCACTCGCACCGATGCTTCCGCCCACTCCGACATCGTCCACTGGCCGCGGGGTCGGGTGGTCGTCGAGCGGCCGTGACCGGGCGCATCATACGACCAGATGTCCACGCCTTTCGCGGCGTGATGCGTGCAGAATACATCATAAATGCCGCCGTGCGCTCCGATGCCATGCGAGATCACGAGCGCGTAACGGGGTTTCGGGGCGCTGTAACGGCGCGTGAAGATTTCGTCCAGGACGTGGGTCTCGACGAGCATTGGATCACCTCTTCTTTTTTCGAGCTCGAGACCTCGGCTTCGGCGGCGCCTTCGAGTCGCCGACGAACATCAGCGTGGAGATCATCGACATCAGCTCGACGACGGTCGCCTCGTTGCGGGTCCGGCGGCCGGTGACGGCCTCGATCTCGGGCGCGAAGGCCGCCGGCGTCGCGCCGAGGCCGATGAACGCATAGTAGAGAAGCGCGGGATCGAACTCGCGAATCGTCCCCTCGGCTTGACCGCGGGCGATGATCGCGGCGGTCTCCGCGAACATCGGCTTCAAGTACGTGTCCGCGAGCCACGTCAGGCGTTCGGTACGGCGCCTGGCTTCGAGGGTCATGATGCGATGGAGCTCCGGCTTCTCCATCGAGAATCGGATGAAGTCTTCGATCGTGACCTTGAGCCGGGTCACCGGATCGAGCGCCGACAGCCCCGCGAGCCGCTCGCTCACGCGCCGCCGGTAGTCGTCGAGGAGCTCGCCGACGACGGCCTTCCACACGCCCTCCAGCGATCCGAAATGATAGATCACGAGAGAGTGATTGACCCCCGCCACGGTGGCGAGCTCGCGGAGTCCCGAGCCCTCGAAGCCTTTCGACGAGAAGAGCTCGAGCGCGACGCGCAGGATGCGCGCGCGGTTGCCTCCGGTCGCTTCGTCGGGGCGACGGGCTGCTGAGGGATTAACCATCCGGCCAAAATCCAATAGTGAATTTTGACCATCTGGTCAATACGGTGCGTACGGTTACTGATCTATCGTCGTGAGCTCCTTGTCATTCGTATCCACCACGAAAATAGCCAACAGCTTCGCCGCTTCGGTTGCGCTCGCGTTCTCGCTGATCGTGTGATTCGCACCCGGCGCCTCCGAAAAGCTTTCGCCGGCGTGGAACACCTTGGCCTCGCCGCCGTCGACTTGGCTGCGGATCGAGCCCGACAGCACGTAGCCGACGATGAAGGCCGAGCGCGCATGTCGATGCGGCGGCGTCTTGCCGCCCGGTGGATAGGTTACGACCGCGGCGATGATGCTCTTGCCCGGAATGTTCGGGATCGCCTCTTGGAAGGCTGGGGCGAGCGTCTCGCGTGCCGGCGTAGGTGTCTTGGCGGCTGTCACACCCGGCCATGTCGCGAGGGCCGTGAGCATCGCCGCCAGCGCGAAGGATTCGCGCCTCGCGAAGCTCGGATTCGTGTCGGCATGGACGTGCTTCAAGTTGGCTTTCCTCCCTCGTGGCCGTGAGGTCGTCAGCTCGTGCCTTCGTCGACGAAGACGATCTCCTTCGCGGCAAAGAGCGTCGAGCGCTTGAACTCGATGAAGCGCTTCTCGTCCTCGAGGAAGGCCTGGAAGCCGCGCGCGCCCCCGCCCTCCGGGTCGCCGAAGATCGTCACCAGGTCGTAGCGATCGAACCATGCCTCGGTGAGCCCGGCGTACGCAGGCGGTGCTCCGCGCGAGGTGCGCAGCTGATCGTTGAGCTCGTCTTCGAGCGTGTGGCTCTGGATGTAGCGAGCGAAGCGGGTGACGCCGCTGTGGCGGCGGATCAGGTATCCGTGCTCCATGTTCCACGTCTTGTGGCACGCCGCCTGAGTCATCCCTTCCTTCGGCTGCAGCAGATAACAGAACTTGATCCACGAGCTCGCCGGCCACGCGACGATGGAGTTCTCCGGCATGGGGTTGATCTGCACGATCTCCTGGCAGACCCAGAGAGGCGACTTCGAGAGATCGATGAAGCGCCGCTCGTCCTCGAGGAGGAGCGCTCCCGCCTTGCGGCCCTCCTCGCTCGTCATCGCCGCGACCAGGTCCTCGCGCGTATCCCACCAGAGGCAGGCGATCCCGTCGAACGGCTCGTGCATGCCCGTCCGTGCGGTACGCAGGCCGTCGTAGAGAGGATCCTCTACGGTGTGCGACTGGAGGTAGCGCCGGATTCGGAGCTTGCGGGCGACACTCGCGACCAGCGGGCCGTGGGTCTCTCGCCAGTAGCGCTGGAACTCGGCGAGCGAGAGCTCGCCGCGGCGGCGCAGAGCGAAGTTCAGGCGGATCATGTGTTCTCCTTTGCGCCCGAGGAGTCCGGCGTCCTCGTCTTTCGGACGGCTCGCCGATCTCCTCCAGCGAGAGCTCTTTCTCGAGCGCGGTTACATCGGACCCGCGTTCGCCGTCAATGACACCTGGGGGATGTCGCAGGAGTCGACATCCGGAGCAACCTGAGCTCTTGTCCCGGCAGGCACGGGAGAATCCGCACATGACCGTACAACTCAACCACACCTTCGTCTGGTGTCCCGATCCGGAAAGGTCGTCGACGTTCCTCGCCGAGATCCTCGGCCGGCCGGCGCCAACGCCGTTCGGACTGTTTCACGTCGTCGAGCTCGACAACGGCGCCTCGCTGGACTTCATGAAGAGCGACGGCGACGCGCCCTTCCAGCACTACGCGTTCTTGGTCGAAGAGGACGAGTTCGATCGCATCTTCGGCCGCATTTGCGACCGAGGGATGGAGTACTGGGCCGACCCGGCGCGGACCGAGCCCGGGAAGATCAACCACCACTTCGGCGGCCGAGGGGTGTATTTCCACGACCCCGACGGGCGTCTCCTCGAGATCATCACCCGGCCTTACGACCTCGGAGCGTAGAAGGAATCCGCGCTGACTCGCCGACCCGCGGCTGATGCAGACGCCGTCATCTGACGCTCGACGGGAGTCGTCCGGTCACGATGTTCGAAGCAGCGTCACTTTGGGGAAATAGGGCCGCAGGTATCCGCGATCGATCGCCGCGATGCGATCCGCGTGTACGGAAGCGTGTGCGCCGATCAGGAAGTCGGGCACGAGGTGCTCTCTGGGGCCACCCTGCCGCCGGTAGTCCTTGAAGATCCTGCCTGCGAGCTGCGACGCCGCGAGCGACGTCGGGCTGAACACGATTCCCAGATCTCGCAGGCTGCGGCGGAATTTCCCCGCGTCTGCCAGCGCCGCGAAGAACTCGGCGGCCACGACGTCGCAGATCACCACCTCGCCGTCGGAGCGCGCGGAGATCAAGACGTCGACCCACCGTTCCGCATCCGTCTCGCCCGTGGCGATGGCGATCAGAACGGACGTGTCGACGGCGGTCGTCACCGTCGCCGTCGTCTCAGGCGGGGAAGCTCGACGGGCCCACGGAGCTCATCGAGCCACTCGGCCGCACTCTTGTGCGCCAGCTCGGACCGGCCGATCCCGACGACGGAGCGCATCCGCGCGGGATCGACGCTCTTGGTCGCCCGGAGGCAGTCCGCACGATCGTCGAAGTCGAGCACCGTTCCCGGGTTCAAGCCGAGCTTCTTCCGGAGGGCGTGTGGAATCGTGATCTGCCCCTTGCTGGTCATGGTGGCCTTCATGGTCGGATCGTAAGGAGCCAAGTAAGGAGAGTCAACGTGGTATCGAGGCACGTGCGCGCCTGCGAGTGGCGCAGCTCGTCACGTACGAGGAAGGCCCGCCGAGCATGACCGCAACGCGATGAATGGATTTTCCTCGATACCGTTCCCGTTTACGGCGCGTCCCTTCGGAGCCCAGATGATTCGAATCCGGTCGCGCCTCGCCAGCGGCGAAGGTCGGTGGCAGTCAATCCGGAAACG
>JAXDLK010000116.1:0-4015 GCA_034666665.1 Candidatus Binatota bacterium | reverse complement strand
TCTCAGCCACAACGTGCGACTCACGACCGGCGAGCTGATCCGAATCGGCAAGCACGTGCTGCTCGGGCCGAACTGCTGCATCGGCGGCACCGACCATCGCATCGACGACACCGAGACCCCGATCGCTTTCCAGGGATTGAGGTACAAGGGAGGCGTCGTCATCGAGGACGACGTCTGGCTCGGCATCAACGTGACGGTCCTCGATGGCGTTCGGATCGGGGCGGGGAGCGTCGTCGCCGCCGGAGCGGTCGTCACGCGAGACCTTCCCCCACGTTCGCTCGCTCGTGGCATTCCCGCTCGGATCACCGGTAGCCGCGAATAGCCGACGGGCACCCGCCGCTCGGCAGCGGGGAACGGGGCCCGTCGCGCGCTCAGAGCTTGACGACCAGGCACTGGCCGCTGCGCAGGACGATCGGTGACTCCGGGCGCTTCTCGAAGAACTCGTCGACCGCGCGCCGTTCGGACAGCTCGTAGTCCGGACGTCCGTAATCGTCGAACAGCATCAAGCCGCCCGGCGTCATTCGTTCGTAGAAGAACTGGCAGCAGTCCCGCGCCGGAGCGTACAGGTCGACGTCGATGTGAACGAAGGCGAACCTGCGCTCCTCGACTGCGCGAAACGTGTCCGGAATGAGCCCGGGGTGGAGCGCGACGAAGGAAAACTGGCGCAGGTAGCTCGCGACGCCTTCGAGCGAGACGTCTCCGAAGTCCCCGGCGCGATGGCTGCTCGGATCGCCGTCCGCCTGCGCCGGCATTCCGTGAAACGTGTCGAAGAGATGGAGCTCCTTTCTCTCGCCGTTCTCCTCGAGCGTCCTCGCGAGCAGGAACGCCGAGCCGCCCTTGTACACCCCGCATTCCGCGAACTCGCCGGCGAAGTGCGCTGCATGGCGGGCGAGCTGCCGCAGAAGATACGCGCGGTCTTCCTTGAGGGACGTATGGCTCGCGATGGCGGCATACAGCTCCTGGAACGATTGCTCGAACCATGGACAGTAGGTGGAGAAGCCATAGGGAAGGTTTTGTACGTACGCTTCGCCCGGGCGGGTCTTGTGGATCTCGAACCCGGTCCGGCGAAGGACGGCCCGCTGGATTTGCTTGCGCCATTGGCGAAACGGGCGGGGCGGCATGCATTCTTCTCCCGGTCGATGATCACCGAGGTCCCCTTCGAAGCCATCGGAAGGACTGCAGCGATCGGCTCTCCCGCGTCGTCGCAGCGGCTCCGTACGAATGCCGCAGTGGGACCTGCTCAGGAGCGAGCGGCGGTTACCAGATGTTCTCCGCGGTGCTGGAGACGTTCAGATAGATGAATCGCCGGTAGTCCCGAATCGACTGGACGGCATTCACGCTGTGATACGAGTTGTTGGAGCAGAGAAAGAAAACGCCCAGGTTCTCTCGAGGCTCGAGCGTCTGGATCACCCGCGTCTTCTGCTCGCTCGGGTGCCGCTCGTAGGCAGGAAACGGCTTCGTCTCGACGTGCTCGTGGATGCGAAGCTCGCCACCCTGCATCCCGATCTCCTCGGCATCGCAGAAGTAGACGATCAGCGAGAAGATCCGGCTCGGCCAATCGCAATGCACCGGCTTTCGGTAGCCCTCGGTGCTCTGCTCGACGTCGAAGCGGACGAACAGATCGTTCGGATCCTTGCCGCGGCCGACGCCCAGCCAGCGCCCGAGCTTCGAGCGCCACCAGAGCGCGAAGCGATGCTCGGTGTACGGCACCAGCCGCGCCCGCTCGGCATCGACCCGGCACCCGTATTCGTCGAGGTACGGGCCGAACAGCTCGAAGGCCAGGCTCAGGAACTCGGGTGACGCGACGTAATCGTGAAAACGTCGCCACGCCGGAGAGCCATCGAGGAACGTCTCGAAGTCGCGGTCACCTTTGAAGAGGTCGCGACCGGTGCGCGCGCCGATCGCCTTCCGGCGGTTGTCGAACATCGCGTCGGGCGGGAATTCCCTCTTGAGCTCCGAGTAAAACTCCGGCTGCAGAAACGGCCGCCGCACCACGTGAGGGAACGGACGGGAGACGACCTCGTCCGCAGCGACTTCGAGGATGTCGGACGCAGCGTCTCCAGAGTGGCGGCCGGTCGATGGGCTCGGAATCAGCGTTCCTCCGTGGCACTCGCCCGGGGAAAGGGGAAGCCGGGCCTCGAATGTATCCAAGCCGCCCGCTGCCTTGTCAATGGAGCTTCGGCGACGGCCCGGTCCCACGACCGTGCCGCCGCCGCTCCGCAGTCTCGGGACGAGGAAACGTTCTCAGTCGTATCGGCTACACCCGTTGCCGATGAACCAAGAGTAGATCTTGCCGTCGAATGCGAACGCCGTCAGATACACGTTCTTCCCGAAGAAACAGCCGTTATGCGTGAACCGCCAATAGGGACGCCCGTCGTGCGCCGCCGCCGGCCCCCTCCCGCGCTCGAGATTCGATTGCGTGTTGGGCGGCGAGGCGTTGTGCACCTCGACGCGATCGACGCGGTTGTTGAAGCTCGATGGCAGAACGACGACGAGCTTACCCTGGTACGCACCTCCGCCGCCGTCGGAGATCGGCTTCCAAGTGAAGCCGCTGTGGCCGCCATCGCTGGCGGGTTGCGGGATCACGGTGACTCCACGGTCCCAGTTGCCGGCGATCGGCAGCCAGGTCGCACCGGCGTCCGCGAACCCGAATACCTCGTCTGCGGATCCGGACTGGTGAAGGTTCCGAAGGCGAAATCCTCCGGTCTCGGGCACGAAGACTCCGACCGTGTCGCGGCCATCGCCGTTCCAGTCACCGGCGATGGGAATGCGGTTCCCCGGATCGGCTCCCCCGAACTGGAAGACCTTGTTCGGCTCGCCTGCGTCGTTGGTGTTGCGCAGCTGAAATTCGCCGGTCGCGGGGAGGTAGACGCCGATCGTGTCCTTCCCGTCGCCATTCCAGTCCCCGGCGATGGGAATGACCTCGCCTTCCTCCGGTCCGAATTGGAAGCTCACGTTCGCGCCGCCGTCCGTGAGCGAATTGCGTAGGCGGAACCTTCGGGTGTCCGCGTCGTAGAGCCCGATGGTGTCCTGACCATCGCCATTCCAATCGCCCGCGATCGGGATCGATGCCGGCCCCGGGTTCGTGAACTTGATCGAGACGTCCGAGTCCCCAGTCGAGTTGGAGTTCCTGAGCGTGAACGTTCCAGGACCGGGGGCATAGAGGCCGATCGAATCCCGCCCATCCATGTCCCAGTCTCCCGCGATGGGCAGCTGTCGCGATCGCTCCTTGCCGAATTTGAACGCGAGATCCTCTGCCCCCCTGTCGTTCTTGAACTTCAAATGAAAGGAGGCATTCCTCGGATTGAAAAGACCGACACTGCTCTTGGGGTCGGCGACGGCATCGGAGGTCGCGACGAAGATCGAAAGCGTGGCGATCGCAGCGGCCCAACGCCCGACGCACGAAGTTCTGACCATGGACTCGTTCATTCTCCCCCCTCGTCGACGCGACCGAGGTCGCGCCGGTTGTTGAAGAGCTGCGTCACCGACCGGAGGAGGTGCGGATCACCACAGCTCGCGCGTGTTCGCGCGCGTAGCTACTGAAGTCGATGTTCAAAGTCAAATTCGATCCGCGCTGCGTGCGTGGTCACGACGGGATGCGATCCGCCCGCACCAGCACTGGCGATCCGAATCGCCGCGTGAGACCGGCTGCTCCTGCCAGCGCCTCGAGAAGATGCCCCGCGACCGCAGAACCGTGAAGGCGGTGGACGGCCATCGGCAGCACGAATTGCGGCTCGGTCTCGGCCACTCGAAAACCGGCGGCGGCGAACACGTCGACGATCTCCACGGGTCGAAAGATCGCAAACTCCCTCGTGTCGCCCTCGATCCGATGCTTCGCATCGAAGAATCTCCCGGCGAACCGGTTCGCGCTTCGCGCCGACGGATAGTCGACGATCGCGGCAGACCGAGAAACGCGGCAGAGCTCGCCGTCGAAGCGAGGCCAGTCGCGGTGATGGGCGATGCTACGGATACTGAGCGCGACGTCGTAGGACCGATCGCGTAACGGGTGCTCGAT
>JAXDLK010000115.1:0-22250 GCA_034666665.1 Candidatus Binatota bacterium | reverse complement strand
CCTCTTCCAAACCCGGTGCGGTCGCGGCTGCGTAGACAACACTGGTCCCAGCCCGTCAAGGCGAAGCACGCGCCCGTGGTTACGCCGTCGTTTCTCCTCGAGTGGACCGGCCCTTCCCGCGACCGAGTCGCACGCGCTCCGCAGCTCTTCCGGTTACCGCCGCTACTCGCACACGCATGATGCGTTCACTACTTGGTTGCCGGCGCGAGAATGACGCCGGGGGGAGGCGCGATGGGAACCCTTCTGCTGCTGATCCTGATCCTGATGCTCGTGGGCGCGTTGCCGACGTGGCCGCACAGTCGGAGCTGGGGCTATTACCCCAGCGGCGGGCTCGGGCTCATTCTGCTGATCGCGCTGCTCCTTCTGCTGCGCCGGGCCTGACCATGCCGCGGAGAGCGCTCGCGGCCGCCGCCCGGTCGCTGACGCTCTTTCGGTTCGTCGCGGTTCCGCCGTTCGCCTGGCTGCTCCTCCGAAGCCCGCCGGAAGAACCGGCTGCGGGTGGAGCACTGATTTTGCTTTATGTCGCCGTCGCGGTGAGCGATCTGAGCGACGGCCCGCTGGCGCGACGGGCGCGTGCGGCGAGCGTGCGCTGGGGGCGAATCGACGTCGCCGCGGACGTGACCTTCAACGTCAGCGCCCTCGCCGCGGCAGCGGCCGCCGGCGTCGTCGGTCCGTGGGTGCCTGCGGTCGTCGCGGTACTCGGCGCGCGCTTCCTGTGGCGCACGCGCGATGAGTCACGGGCCGTCCCTGCAGCGGGTCCGGCGCGACTCCGCTCGGACGTCGGGGGAAAGCTCGCGGGCGTCCTCTTCTACTTGGTCTCCGGCGCAGCGGCGCTTCACGCCGCCGGCGTCGCGCCGCGCGGCGCCGTCGCCCGCTTCGCGGACGCGGCGGCCGCGTACGGCGCTCTGCTTCTCGTCTGGGGAATGATCAGCGACCGGGTTCGCGGATCTCGCCGCGCCACGCCCCGGTCTCCTGCGGGCGGTTCTCGACGAATTCCTTGAAGCGCTGGAGGTCGCCCTTCACGCGCGCCGAGACGATGCCGAGCCAGTCGGCGACGTTCTCGGCGATGCCCTCTGGATCGTACGACATCTGGACGGCAACGCGCGTCTTCTGCGGATCGACGTAGTGGAACGTGACGACACCGGACGTGGTCTTTCCGTCGGTGCTCGTCCACGCGATTCGTTTCTCCGGGATTTGCTCGGTGATCTTGGCATCGAACTCGCGGCGCTTGCCGCCGATCTCGACGACCCAGTGGAGAAGATCGTCGCGGATCTGGTGGACGCGCTCGACGCCTTCCATGAAGCGGGGGAATTCCTCGAACTGCGTGTACTGATTGTACACGGTGCTGACGGGTCGGTTCACTTCGATGAATTGATCGGTCTGGCTCATGCGTTCCTCCTGGACCCGCGTTGAAACCCTCCTTTCGAGGGGCGTTGCGCCAATCGCTCCCGGTTTCGCCCGAAACCGTGCCGAGCGCGCGGGGTTGAAATCGCACGGAAGCGGACGCACTGCTTCCAGAAAGGCGGAATCCCGCATGAACTGGGATCAGATCGCAGGCAAATGGAAACAGGTGAAGGGCAGCGTGAAGGAGAAATGGGGCGATCTCACCGACGACGAGCTCGACCAGCTCGACGGCAAGCGTGAGAAGCTGATCGGCAAGCTGCAGGAGCGATACGGTTACGCGAAGGACAAGGCCGAGAAGGAAGTCTCGGAGTGGGAGCGCGGCATCAACCTCTGACGGGCCGCTCGGCGGATCGGGTGCGTTACGGGCCCGATCCGCTTCTCTACCCTTCGCTGGACGCGCTGCGCGTGATGTCGTCGCGTCGCCGCCGCACGAAGAGATCGGCATAGGCTTTCGGCAAGAAGACCAGGCCGAGCGTGCCGTTCGCGAGCATGAACGTGAGGTGCGACGCGAGGCTGTACGCGAGCAGGTCGGCTTCGCGTGCATAGTCGTTGAAGAAGAAGATCCACGCGGCCTGCGACGTTCCCAGGTGCGCGACCGTCACGGGCAGTGCCGCAACGAGGTATACGATCGGCAAGAAGGCGAGCAGCCGGTCGAGCGGAACCTGGATGCCGAAGAGCCCGAGCGCCGTCCAGTGGACGAGCAGGGAAAGCACGAACACCGGTGCCTTCAAGGCGAGCACGGTCACGATCTGCCAGGGACGCGCGCGGCGGAACGTCCGCAGCAGGTCGGAGAAGCGACTCCCACCGCCATCGTCGGCCGTGCGGCGGGCGATGACGACCAACGCGATCCAGATGCCGGCGAGAACGACGGGCACGGCAAAGAGGCCCGCCGGCACCTCGCCAGGAAACGCGATCATGCCGATCGTCGCGAACGTGACCAGCTGGGTGACCTCCAGCAAGATCAGCAACGCGATCGTGCTGGCGATCTCGCCGAGCGGCGTTCCGAACCTTCGGTGGATGTAGAGTGCGAGCGCGCCCTGCGCGAGCTGCGTGTTGACGATCGATACCACGTACGTCGATGCGCGCACGGGGAGCAGGTCACGGTACCGTAGGGGGCCGTGGAACCAGCGAACCAGCTGCAGCAGGACGAACGTGTCGACCGCGAAGAAGCAGAGCGAGAAGCTCGCCATCAGCGCGAGGAACGGGAGCCAGCGCGCGTGCTCGACGGCGTCGAGGAATCGACCGAACGGGATCCGCAGGAAGATGACCGCGAAGATCGCGAACGTCAGCGCGGCCGGCCAGAGGCGCGACGCGAGGGTCGGAGTTTCGTCGCGAGTCGAGGCCATCGCTTGATCCTGCCGTCTTTTTCCGGTTGCGTCGTCGAGACGCAAGACGGGAGAGAGACTGATGGAAATCTGCGAGCTGGCGAAGCGACTCGACCTCGTGGAGCGGCAGAACCGCCGGCTTCGCGGACTGGTGATTGCCGCCTCGTTGCTCGCGGCGGCGCCGTTTCTGACGGCGGGCGCGCCGCGCGCGACAGACTCCGATCGCGTCACGCTCCGCGACGGCTCGGGCTCGATTCGCGCCGAGCTCTCCGCGACCAGCGACGGCACGTCGCTCTCCCTCCGCGACGGCGGCGGCGTCGAGCGCATGGTCATCGGTCTCGCGTCCGATGGGCGGCCGAGTCTCACGCTCGCCGATGCGGCCGGGCACCTGCGCGCGCGTCTGATCGCCACGCGCGAGACGAGCCTCAATTTTTACGACGAGCGCGGGAAGCTGCGTGCAGCGCTCGGCGTGACGGGTTACGGTCCGCGCTGGCTCTCGCCGGACGCGTTCGAAAGTCGCTCCGGTGCAGACCCGGGGAAGCAGTTCTTCGATCCCGCGGCCCTCGCATCCGCGGTGAATCCTCTGCCCGCGGATGCGCTCCTCGCCGAGGACGGCCCGGTTCTCAAGTTCTACGATGCGACGGGAAAGCCTCGGCTCGAAGCCCGGGTCGACGTGGATCGGCCCCTTCTCTTCCTCCACACGAGTCGCGGGACCCTGTCGATCGTGCGCGGTGAGGAGGTGACGCCGGCGGCCGCGGAGACGCCTCCGAAGACGCCTCCGAAGGCGCCGCGGTGACTCAACGGCGCGCGGCAATCGAACGCGCGAACCAGCGGCGATACACCTCGAGCGGCTGAGCGCCGAGGACTGCGGCGTCGCCGTCCTCGAGCCGTACCGCCGGCACCCCGTTCACCCCCAGGGCCACGGCCTCATCGTGGTCGTCGATGACCGAGCGCAGGAGCGCCGGGTCCTCGCGGCGTGCGAACGACTCGTCCGGCAATCCGGCATCCCGCCAGATCGCGCGCAGCGTTTCGTCAGCGGAAATGTCCCGGTTCTCGGCGAAGTAGGCGTGCAGCAGCCGGTCGTGGACCGACTGGAACGCATCTTCCCCGAGGGTCGCCGCGGCCTTCGCCACGAGATGCGGCGGGATGCTGTGGCTCGGTGGACCTGCGTCGGTCGACCACTCGCGGAACGTACCGGCGTCGCTGTCCGCCGCAGGTCTCGCCCACGATCGCGTGTACTCGCGGAACTGATCGAGGTCACGATCCGGTTGCGGATTCGGCCGCAGAAGAAAGCTCTTCCACTCGACGCGGACCGTACCTTCGAACTCGAGCTCGAGCCGACGCAAGCGCACGGCTGCGTTGTAGCACCAGGGTCAGAGATAGTCGGAGTACGCGATCACGCGCAGTGGTTCCATGTCCTCATCCCTCCCGGGTGCCGAGGCCGGTCTCCCACAAGAGCGCCGCGCCGCGGACGCCGCTCGAGTCACCATGGCGTGCGAGCGCGAGCCGGGTATCGGTGCGGTCGGAGAACGTCCATCCACCCCATCGGTCGCGAACACGTTCGCACAAGTCCGGCAGGTTGGACATCCCCCCGGCGAGGACGACCACGTGTGGGTCGAGGACGTTGACCACGGTCGCGAGCGCACGCGCCAAGCGGTCGACGTACCGCTCGATGGTGGCGGCGGCGGCGGGATCACCGGCTCCGGCCCGCGCGGCGATCTCTGCGGGCGTCGCCGAATCCGTCGTCGCTGCCGCGTAGTCGCGTGCCATTCCCGGTCCCGAGAGGAAGGTTTCGATGCAGCCGCGCTTTCCGCAGTAGCACTCGGCGCCGGGTCGTTCGTCGTCGTGCGGCCAGGGCAGCGGGTTGTGCCCCCACTCGCCGGCGATCGCGTTCGGACCGGAGAGCGGCCGCCGTTCGACCACGACGCCGCCACCGACGCCGGTCCCGAGGATGACCCCGAATGCGACCGCCGCTCCGGCCGCCGCGCCGTCGATCGCCTCCGACAGTGCGAGGCAGTCGGCGTCGTTCGCCACGCGGAGCGGCCGGCCGAGCGCCGCCGCCAGGTCACGGTGCAGAGGCTTGCCGTTGAGCCACGTCGAGTTGCAGTTCTTCATGCATCCCGTTGCGGGGGACACGGCACCGGGCGTGCCGATCCCGACGGTCCCCCGGGCACCGGCGATCCGCTCCACGGCGGCCACGACGTCGACGATCGCAGCCACCGTCGCGTGGTAGTCGTCGCGCGGCGTGGGACGGCGAATGCGTCCCCGCGTGGAGCGCTCGGCGTCGAGGGCGATCGCTTCGATCTTGGTGCCGCCGAGGTCGACGCCGATGCGCATCCGGATCGTCAGCGCTTCAGGAAATCGCTCTTCTCGAGCACGTTCTCGGTCTCGAGCTCGACCCGCGTCGACTCGAGAAAGCGTGACAGCATGTTGAAGTAGCTGACGCAGAGCACGAGCTCCGTCGCCTGACGCCGGCCGTAGCGGTCGAGGATCGCCGCGAGCGCGTCGTCGCTCAGGCGGACGTCGCGGCTGATCTCGTCGGCGACGCGGCAGAGAAGGTTGCCTTCCTCGTCGAGGCCGGTGACGGGTCCGTCGACGGCGATCTCGGCGATCTCCCGGTCCGTGACGCCGACGCTCTTCGCCACCGTCACGTGCTGCGTCCACTCGTAGCGGGAGCGGGTGACGTGTCCGACCCGCAAGATCGCGATCTCGCGCTTGCGGCGGTCGAGCTCTCCCGCGAAGACGATCGACAACGCGAAATCGAGGAAGGGGAAGAAGCTCGAGGGCGCGTTCGCCATCATCCGGATGACGTTCAGCGGTGGCAGCTCGGCCAATCGCCCGCGGATGTCGGGCGGCAGCTCGTCGTCGGTTGGCAGCGGCACTCGTGCCGACATGGAGGGCCTCCTCGAATGATCGCCGACTCCATAGCGCCGAAGCCGAGGTGGCGCGAGCGGTCGAAGCTGCAACTTCCCGCGCGCAACGTTGTTCGACAGGAGCAGACCACGATCGGAGGGAACGCTGATGACGACCCGCTGGAACGCGGTCACCGCCTTGTTCGTACCCATGCTCCTGCTGTCGCCGCCGTCGGTGCCGGCGCAGGTGGGCGAGCCGCTTCCTGAAAGCGGCGACGAAACCGCCCCGCAAGCGCCGGAAAGTGCCGCCGAGCCCGCGGAGCGACCACAGGCCCCGGACGATCAGGCCGTACCGCTCGAGCGGGCGCCGGGAGCCGGGTCCGGATCCGCTGCCGCCTCGGCGTCGGGCATCGCCCACACGAGCGGCGGGGTCGGAGTCGAGGAGCGGGAGCGCCTCGAGGCCGAGAGCCGCAACTACAACCTGAAGTTGATCTTCGCCGCGTCGGCGAACGCTCCGTACCTTTCCGACGTCGGGGTGACGATCATCGGACCGCGTGGCGACGAGGTGCTCAAGGCGACGTCCGACGGGCCGTGGTTCTACGCCAAGCTGCCTCCCGGGAGCTACACCGTCGTTGCGAATGCCGGCGGCAAGACTCTCCGCCAAACCGCCCAGGTGCCGCCGAGCGGCCAGGCGCGCCTCGCGTTCTACTGGCGGGACCCGAAGGAGCCCGTCTCTACCCGCTGAGGAGAGCGTGGCGGAGCTCGGCCGGCCAGGGGAGCTCCGCGTGGTCGCCGTTCGCCTGCCATCGCCAGTGCGTGCGTGCGCGGGCGACGACGGCGTCGTCCGACAGCCGCCGCGTCTCCGCTCCGGTATCGAGAACAGGGGCCTCGCCGGCGATCGCCCAGATCGTCGTCTGGAGATCCTCCAGGTACCGGGCCTCGGCCAGGTATTCGACGTCGTGACCGACCGCGCGCGGGTGGCCGCCGGCAGCGAGCATCGCCTCCGGCGACCAGCCGAGATCGGCGAGCCACTCGAAAAACGCCTCCTCGACGGTATCGAGCGCGGTGGCGTTGTTGACGTGTCCGAGGCCGTCCAAGTCGCGGAGCTCCACGGGACGGCGACGCCGTCTCGCCTCACCCTCCGGCGAGGGTAGCGCGAGCGGTGACCGTGGGAGCGACAGCGGCTCGTCGCCTGCGAGGAATGCGGCGACCATCGGCTCGGGCACTCGGGAAGGCTTCGCGGTCGAGAGATCGACGTATACCCAGTCCGTGTGCGCCGCGGCGACCAGCGTTCCGCCGTCCTCCGGGCGCACCTCGTACTCGCGGCGTGACCTCACCCGGCGGAAGTCCGCCACCCAAGTCGAGATCGACAACCGAGCGCCGAAGACGACCGCGCGCGGCAGGTCGAGGCGCGAGCGGCGTACCACCCACTGCGTTCCCTGGGAGAGATACCAGGCCTCCGGGTAGCCCGCGTCGCTCGACGCCCGAATCGCCGTCTCTTGCAGCAGCCGCGCACAGCTCGAGGAGCGAAGCTCGCCGAACACGCCGAGCTCGTGATGGGCGACGCGAACGGAGATCGTGAAGACGCGCGGCAACTAGTCCTCGCGACAGACGACGGGCCACGCGTTCATCGCGGCCGGGGCCGAAAAAATCTGCGAGACGCGATTCCTCAAGTCCGCTGCCCGCGCACCTCGCGGCGGCTGCCCATCGATCCCGCGTTGAGCCGCATTCCGCCGTCGATCCGGATCGCCATGCCGTTCACGAACGCGGCGCGATCGGAGGCGAGAAACGCGATCAACCAGCCGACCTCGCGCGGGTCGCCCACCCGCCGAGCAGGCGTCGCCGCCACGGCGGCGTCGCGGATCTCTTCCGGCATGCGCATCACCAGCTCCGTGCCGATGAGGCCCGGCAGGATGGCGTTGCAGGTGATCCCGTGGCGCGCGTACTCGAGCGTGATCGTCTCCGTCAGGCCGAGGAGCCCGGCCTTGCTGGCCGCGTACGCCGACTGGTTGTGCAGTCCACCCGTCGCCGCGACCGAGGAGACGTTGATGATTCTGCCCCAGCGTCGCTCGACCATCCCCTCGACGACCTCCTTCACCAGGTTGAAGGCGCCGCTCAGGTTCACGCGGATCTCCCGCTCCCAGCGGGCGTGCGTCATCTTTTGCAGCGGAGCGATGTTGTCGACGATGCCGGCGTTGTTGACGAGCACGTCGACCGGCCCGACCGCGTCGCGCAGCCGGGCGACGCCGTCGCGAACCTGCTCGGGTTCGCCGACGTCGAACACCGCCGCCGCCGACCGACGGCCGCGCTCCGCGACTGCCGCGGCGGTCTTCTCGACGTCCGGCGAGAGGTCTGCGACGGCGACGTCGGCACCCTCCTCGGCGAGCACCAGCGCGATCGCGCGGCCGATGCCGCGCGCCGCGCCGGTGACGAGCGCGACCTTCCCTTCGAGCGACATCAGTACCCCCGAACGAGCGGCGACGACCGGCGATCGGCAGATATCCGGCCGCCGCTCACTGCGTCAAGACGCTCGACCCTTGCGCACGCAGCGGACATCGGACACGCTCCATCGCGGAGGAAGGTGATGCGCAAGGCTTCGAATTTCGTGCTCGCAGGCGTGCTCGCATCGAGCCTGCTGGTCGGCTGCTCCTCGCACACGACCAAGACGACGCGCGTGAACGACGAAGGCCAGACCGTGACGGAAACGACCGAGAAGGATACGGACGCCGGGGAGAGCGGCGGCATCGTCAGCGGCACCGTGAACGTCATCGGCGAGATCCTCGCGCTGCCGTTCCGGATCGTCGGCGGTCTCATCCGGCTGATCTTCTGAGGCGTCTCGCGTGAGCCCGCTCCGCGCCGTGCTCTTCGACTTCGGGGGCACCCTCTACGACTACCAGACGCTCGATCCGGGCGAGCGCGAAGCCCTCCTCGAGCTCGCCCGCGAAGCGGGCGTCGCTGCCGATCCGGATGCCATCCATGGCGCACACCGGCGAGCCGTGCGCGGCGCCTTCCGGCAGTACCTCGGCCGGCCGTTCTATCTTCACGCCGACTTCTTCCGCGACGCGCTCCTCGGCATGGGTCGGACGTTCGGCGTCGAGCTCGCCCCCGAGCACCTCGCGCGCTACCGCGACCGCCAGTGGGACCTCCACCGGCGCCACTTCGCGCTCCGCGAAGGCGTTCTCGAGACGTTACGGGAGCTCCGCGGGCGCGGGCTCCATCTCGGCATCGTCAGCAACATCGACGAGGACCAGCTGCTTCACATGAGCGAGATCGCCGGCATCCGCGGCTGCTTCGATTCCATCCTCTCGAGCGAGGCGGCGGGCTCGTGCAAGCCCGACTCGCGCATCTACGAGCAGGCGCTCGCCCGCGCGGGCTGCAAGCGCGACGAAGCCATCTTCGTCGGCGACTCCCTCGCTCAAGACATCGCGGGCGCGAACCGAGCGGGCATCCGCTGCGTGCTCCTGTGGCACCGAGACGACCGCCCGCCACCGGACGAGGTCGCCAGGCCCGACCACGTGATCCGGCGGATCCCCGAGCTCCTCGACGTGATCGATCGAGAGACGAACGCAGGCGTCGGCCGGGCTCAGTAGTTCTTCTGCCAGATCACGTCGCCCGCGTTTTCACCGGTCGAGTTCGTCGAGGTGACGATCGACCAGTCCGGCAGGAACTCGTACTCGACCGCCACCTGCTGGCCCTGCTTGCCGGCGATGTTCTGCGACACCGAGACGAACGTCTTGTCGCCGACGTACTTGCCGACTTTGACGCGCTCCATCGAGGCTTCCTCGACGATGATGCCGAGGTTCTCGAGACCGAGCGCTTGCGCGACGGAGTCGGCGATTTGGCTCGCCGCATACGTGGTCGAGATCTCCACCGCCTGCTGCCCGAGGGTCTGCTGCTGCCCCTGGTTCAGCTGGTTCGCGGGCTTTCCGAAGAGCAGCACCGCGAGCACGTCGGCCTGCTCGAGCTGCGGATCGCTCTCGAGCCTGAGCGACGGCTTCGACGCGACGCCGCCGACGATCGCATCGACCCGGTAGTCGCCGGTCTTGTACTCCGCGACCACGTCGAGGGCCGGATCGATCTGGCGGCCGCCGGTGAAGGTCACCTTGCCGCGCGCCACCTGGAAGCGGCGGCCCTGAAAGACCGCCCACCCGCGTACGGTGCGGACCTCACCGACGAGGGAGAGGTCGGAGCCCGGCTTCTTCAGCGCACGCACCTCACCCTCGAGCTCGATCGTGGCGTTCGGATGCCGGATCCACGTGTTCCGATCGATCACCAACGTGACGTCGATCACGGGATCCGGAGCGGCTCCCGCCGGCGCCGCCGCCGCCGCATTCTCGGCGGGACGCGCGAGCTCCGGACGGCAGGGGTCGGCAGGCGGTGGAGGCAGCGGTGGAGCTTTGGCGGCGGTACTGACGAGGTGGATCGTGCCGTCTCGCGGCGTCACCTGCTTGCCGAGGAACTCGAGGTCCGGCTTGAGAACCCCGCCGACGACCTCGACGCGACCGGTCACCGCCGGCGCAGCCACGGGTCCGCGTGCGCTTACGTCCCCGGAGATCCAGGCCAGATAGCGATGCGTCTGCGCCGCGGGCCATTTCCGCGCCGAGATTGCCGCATCGACGCTCTGCGGCACGTACCCGGCGAGCGCGACGTCGAGCCGTCCGGAGAGCGTTCCCTCTCCGGACTTCGCGGAGATGACCGGAACCCGCACGCGGCCGGGCTCGATCGCGCCTTCCACGGTGATCGCTTCGACGCGGACGTTCAGCGGCACGAGGAACGCCTCGCCTCCGCGGAGCGCCACTGTGCCGCGCGGCACCGGCCGGTCGACGGGGCCGCTCACAGTGAGGTCGATCGCCAGCTCTCCGCGCGCGTTCTGCACGGTCTTGCTCGCGAGCGCGTTGACGAACGCGAGGCTGAGACCGCCCGATCGTACGCGCAGATCCATGTCTCCCGCGACCTCGCTGCGAAAGCCGCCGTCCCAGGAGAGCCCCAGCGGCACCCGTCCGTCGGCGCGGAGCGAGTGCGTGGCGTCCTGACGGAAATCGAAGGCCAGCGTCGCGCTGCGGTCCCGATATCCGAGCTCGGTGGCGAGCTGCTCGTACGGCTGGTCGTTGACGATGAGGCCGTCGATTCCGCCTCGCATGGAGATGGTCGGCGCTACCGCGGTCCCGCCGATCTCGACGCGGGTGCCGAGGAGGCCGCGCACGTTCACGCTCGGAGGAAGAAAGGATTTCAGCGCCTCGAGTGGGAAGCGCTCGATGGCAGCCTCGAACCGCTGTCGTCCGCTCGTTCCCACCCGGCCCTCGAGGCGCACGGTCTTGGCGGCGTTCACCAGGCGAAAGCGCTCGATCGAGACCGCGGTCGAGCCGGCCACGATCCGCGCCGGCTGGGCCAGCTGCCAGGCACCGTCCGGCAGCTGGAGCGACAGACGCGAGACATCCGCCGTGACTTCGCCCGCGCGGAGGCTTGCCTCGAGGCGTAACGAATGGGAGCGCTGGTCGTTCTCGCGCGCATCGAGAGCGAGCCTGATCCGCTCCGACTTCGTACCGGCGATCTCGGCGTGACCGTCGAAGGTCGCGAGGCGGGCGCCGATCGTCGATTGGCGGATGGCGACGTCGACCGTTCCCCGCGGCAGAGGCGCAGCGCCGATGCCGGCAAGAGCGAAGCCGAGCGTACCGCTGCGAACCCCTTGTCCGTCGACACAGAGCGAGGTGAGCTCGAGCCGTCCCCGGGCGGCGAGGTCGCCGACGTTACCCTCGGCGGTCCCGTCGACCGACAGCTTGCCCGAGCCGTTCCGTCCCGCGAGTGCGAGCCACGGTCGGAGGTCCGGCGCCTGAACCGTGTAGCGGATGCGCCCCCGGGCATCGGCGGTGGTGCCGAGCTCGCCGCTCCCCCGGACCGTTGCGCCGTTCGCCGAGAGCGAGAGCTCCGACAGGTGTACGCGACCGTCTCTGACGGCGGAATCGAGGCGCCCCTTCTGGATGGTGATCTCCCCGACGCGGGAGGGGTCGACGGCGACGGCGAGGGTGGCGCTCATGCGGGCGGGATCGGTGCCCTCACCCCGAGCCGTCGCCGAGACGTTCAGGTCTGTCGTCGTCTTCGCCCCCGCCGCCGGCACCTTCGCCAGGTTCAGGTGCTCGACCGTGAGCTTCACGTCGTAGCCGGGCACCTGGGCGAGCGTCAGGTCTCCGCCGAGACGGGCCACGCCCGACGGCGCTCGCAGCTCCCCGTCGAGGCGCGCGTGCTTTGCCGCGGCCGTCGCATCGAGCTTCACCTGACCGACGTGCCACTCGCCGTACGCGAGATCGCGTCCCGCGACGTGAGCGTCGCCCTGGACGCCGTCGAGGGCCGTGCCTTCCCCGCGAGCGTTTGCGCGCGCATCGACGACGCCCGCGGCTCCGGCGACGAACTTCGCGAGCTCGAGGTTCGCGACCTCGAGAGCCGCCCGATACGCCGGCTTCTCCCGCGACAGATCACCGTGCACGTCCGCCTGCACGCGCGCGCCGGCGGCGGCGAGCTCGGTGCGGACGCCGAGGTCCGACGCCGGTCCCGAAACCTCCACCTTGCCCGTGAGATCTTCTCCCGCCGGCCAGGTGGCGATGAAGCGCGAGAGATCCGCGGCTCCGCCGGGCTTGATGTCGAGCCGAGCGCCGACCGAGAGATTGGCGATGCCGCCCGTCAGCCCCCGCGCTTCACCGCTGAGCTCGAGCTTGGAATCCTCGGTGGCGACCGCGATCCGCTGCAGACGCAGGACGTCGGGTTTGCCGACACCGCGATAGGAGAGCGACGACGACACCCACGCCTTCGGCTGGCCGGGCGCTTCGAGCACCAGGGCCAGGTTCCGAACGCGAGCGAGAATCCCTTCCGGCAGGAGATCGATCGAAGAATCGAGATCGAGCTCGTTCAACAGGTACGGAGCGCTCCCCGCGGGTTGCACCCGCAGGCGCGCGTCGACGAGCCGCACGGACTCGAGCGCGATCGCCAGGCCCCCGCCTCGTTCCTCGGGAGGCGGGGGCGGAGCGACCTCCCGGCTGGCGAGCGCATCGAGGACGTTCCAGTTCCCGGCCGAATCCTGCTCCAGGTCCAAGACGGGATTTCGAACGTCGATCCGGTTCACCTCGACCCGCCCTTGGAGAAACGGCATCAGCGAATAGGACAGCCGGACCTCGGGGGCGGCGATCACGGTCTTGCCCGCGTGGCGGAGGACGACGTCGTGCAGCGCGAGATCGCCGAAGATCGAGCCGTCGATGCGACCGAGCGCGAGCTCGCCGCGCCATCCGGCATTGAGCCGCGCCACCAGCTCGGTGCGCAACCAAGCGCGGAAGGAGTCCGTGGTGGTGTACCAGCCCGCGCCGGCTACGGTGATCACGACGACGATCACCAGCCCGAGCAGCAGGTAGCGGAGGATGCGCAACATCGGGGCGGGCTCAGAAGAACTGGCCGATCGAGAAGTGTATCTGCCAGCTGCTGTCGCCGGCAGGCGGTTGGAACGGAATTCCGAGGTCCAGCCGGAGCGGACCGATCGGCGTCGTGTAGGTGACGCCGGGACCCGCCGCGAACTTCAGGTCGTCGAACGGAACCCGATACGCATCGACGTCCACCTGACCGAAGTCGAGAAACAGCGCTCCGCCGAGAGCGCCCCAGATCGGGCGGCGCAGCTCGAGCGATCCCTCGACCAGACTGAGTCCGCCGATCGGATCGTCCGCCGCGCTCCGCGGACCGAGCCGCCGCCGGCCGTAGCCCCGCACGCTCTTCTCCCCGCCGGCGTAGAACCGCTCGAAGATCGGGAAGTCGCGATCCGAGCCGAGCGAATCCGCGAGCCCGAGCTCGATCCGCCCGGCGAGCACCGTCTGCCAGCCGACGCCGACGTACTTCTTTCCCTCCACCGTCGCCTTCCAGAACGCGAAGTCGCCCCCCCAGATGACTCCGGGCTGATCCGCTTGGAACGTGACCACGTTGCCGGTCTTCGGATCGAGCGGACTGTCCGTCGAGTCGTAGATCAGCGACAACGAGGGCCCGGAAAGGAGGCCGCTCCGCTTCACTCCGCCGAGCGCGGTGTCGGTCGCGTCGTCGATGTTCGAGAGCTTGGCGAACTCGGTGCGATAGGCGAGGGTTCCGCGCAGCTGGCGGCTGAAGCGGTGCTCGAGGCGCGGCCGGAACCGCGTCGCATACAAGAGGTAGGTGTCCTCGTCCTGCTGATCCTGTCGGAGCTGGAGCACTCCGGCCGTGCGGCGGCTGAGAAAGTGCGGTTGCGTGAACTGCGCGCCGATCGTGCTGGTGACGCCCGCGTACTGGCCGGAGACGGACAGCTGTCGCCCGCCACCGAACCAGTTGTAGTGCTTCCACTCCGCCTGTAGCCGGTACTGGTCCTCGGTCGAGTAGCCGACGCCGAGCTTCACCTCGCGAGGGGGCTTCTCGCGGACGCGGATCGTCATGCGCACCGTCTCGGGGCGCTGGTTCGTCTCCCAGCCGATCTGCACCGAGGCGAACAGGTTCAGGTCGAGGAGGTTCTGGCGCGTCCAGTCGATCTTCTGGAGAGAGAACGGCTCGCCCGGCTGCCACTCGATCTCCCGAGTGATCAACCGCGGATCCACCGCTTTCATCCCCTCGACGCCCGTACCGCCGAAGCGTGCTTCTGGGCCGAGATCGATCACGTACCCGACGAATGCCTTGCGGCCCGCGAGGTCGATGCGCGTCGAACGCTCGACCTCGACGTGGGCGTAGGTCTGGTCGAGGAAGAACTGCTTCAGGACGGCGTCGCCTTGCTGGTAGTCCGCTTCCGTGAAGATCTCGCCGGTCTTGATCGGCAGCTCGGCGGGAAGGGCGAGCTTCCGTGTGCCCTTGATCCCGACCTTCACCTCTGCGACACGGACCGGCTCGCTCTCGTGGACCTCGATCTTGGCCGTGACCAGCGAGTCGTCGAGCTCGAGGTCGTAGGCTACGCGGGTGTCGTAGTAGCCGCGCGCCTCGTAGTACCGGCGGATGCGCTCGAGGTCGGTGAGAAACTCCTGCGGCTCGAAGATCGGCCGGTCTCGCCACGGGGTGTACCAGGACCGCTCCTGCGTCACGATCTGCGCACGCAGCTCGGCGGAGGAGAACGTCTGGTTCCCCGTGATCTCGATCGCTCGAACGCGCCAGGTCACGGCGGGGCTCAGTTCCTCCACGGTGGTAGCGAGGGAGGAGGACGCGAGCGCGAGACACGTGGCCAGCGCGGCGAGGGCTGTGTCCCGTAGCTCGATCCTGCGGATTCCTCCAGCTTCCGGTCTAACAGGAAATCTTCTCACGCGTCGCGGCAGTCGCCCGTGTACCGTACCGATGCTAGTACCCCAAGGCATGTGCACGGCGGCATTCCGGTCGCCGATCCATCCCCGCTGAGCCGGGGCGGCGCCTCTGAGACCCACGATGGATGCGGAAGCTGCTGGCCGGCATTGGGCGGAGCTGCCGGACGACCAGGTTCTGGACGTCCGCATGTGCGACCTCGGTCTACGGATCGAGGGCACCTTCCTCGAGCGCTGTGTCGAACGGCTCCATCGCGAGCTCGAGGAGCACCACCTCCGATTCCGGCCTGAATGCTACCTGGGCGACGAGTGGTTCTCGCCGGACGGTGTTCCCGCGATCGCCATTCCCTTCTACCTGGCTCACCCGCGCCTGGTCGCCCTGGAGCGGAAGATGATGATGGACGTCGAGGGGGGAGACGGCGAGGAAGACACGATGCGCTTCCTGCGCCACGAGTGCGGTCATGCGATCTGCCACGCATATCGTCTGACCGGAAGACGTGACTGGCGAGCGGTGTTCGGCTCCCCGTCGATGGAGTTCAGCGATCATTATCGGTTTCGGCCGTACAGCCGGAACTACGTTCGTCATCTGGAAAACTGGTACGCGCAGAGCCACCCGGAGGAGGACTTCGCCGAGACGTTTGCCGTCTGGTTGCCCGGATCCGACTGGGCCGAGGAATACCGGGAGTGGCCGGCATTGAAGAAGCTCGAATACGTCGACGGGCTGATGGGAGCGCTCGCGGGCCGCACGCCGCCGGTCGGGCGCGGCGAGAAGACCTACGACGTTCGGCGTCTGCGGCGGCGCTTGCGAACGCACTACGCGGAACGGCGCCGGCTCTACCCCGAAGATTCGCCGGGCTTCTTCGATGCCGACTTGAGGCGCATCTTCGGGGACGCGCCTGCGTCCGGACCGAAAGCGTCCGCCGCACGCTTCTTCCGCCGGAACCGCCGGGAGCTCCTCGACACCGTCGCGCATTGGACACGCGAGCGGAAGTTCACGGTCGACCGGGTGCTCCGCCAGCTCGCGGCGCGCTGCGACGAGCTGGGACTCGGCGCGCCAGCCGACGAGCAACGTGCGCGCGTCGAGCTGGCCGCGTTCCTCTCGGCTCTGGTGTCGAACTACCTGTTTACCGGGCGCTTCAAACGCGGCCCGTGAAACGCCGGCGTTCGGAGGAGGCGGGGGCTCTGCGGTATCCTGTTCCCGTGGCGGAAGCGGCGGACGACGTCTCCCGTGCGTTGCGCGAGGTCGAGGAACGGTACCGGTTGCTCCTGGAGCACGGGACGGACCTCGTCCTCCGCCTGGCACCGGACGCAGCGATCCTGAGCGCCAGCCCGGCGTGCCGCCGGCTCCTCGGCTACGAGCCGGACGAGCTCGCGGGTCGGAGCGGCTACGACCTGCTTCATGCCGACGAATACGACACGGCTCGCAGCAACCTGGAGCTGATCCTCGCTTCCGGCATCACCGCGAAGATCGAGCTCCGGCTGGTCCACCGCGACGGCTCGGCGGCTCCGTTCGAGGTCAACGCCAAGGCGCTGCGGCACCCGGAGACACGGGTCGCGACCGAGATCGTCTTCGTCGCACGACCGATCGCCGAGACGATGGCGACGGAGGTGGCCTCACCGGTCGCTGACGACGAGGAGCCGCTCGATTCAGAGCCGCCGCCGGTCCTCGTCTGGTCGACCGACCTCAACCTGCGGACCGCCGTCACGATCGGTCTCGGCGATGACGGCGTGCGCCCGATCGACCGAGGGGCGATCGACGGCGTGCTCCCCGACGGCTCGCAGGAGAGTAACCAGCTCGACGCGATGTCGGCACACTCGGCGGCTCTGCGGGGTGAGACCGGGGGGTTCGAGTTCGACTGGTCCGGGCGGCGCTATCGCGCGATCGTCGAGCCGATCTACACACGCGAGGGCGGCGTCAACGGCACCGTCGCCGTGGCGGTCGAGCTCGGCGTCCGGCCCGCAGAAACGGAGTCGGTGGCGGAGGGACCCAAAGCCCCGTCGATCGGCAGCCTCGCCTGGGAGGTCGCCACCGGCGAAGCGACGTGGTCGGACGAGATCTACGACATCGCCGGCGTTCGCCGCGGCGAGTTCGAACCGACCCGCGCCGCCATGTTCCAGCTCGTGCATCCGGAAGATCGAGAGCGGGTCGAGACGCAGATCACGGCGGCGCTTCGAGACCTCGAGCATTTCGATCTCGAATGCCGGCTCGAGCGTCCCGACGGCGGCACCCGGGTCGTTCGCGCCGAGCTCGGTATCGTCCTCGACCCGGATGGCCGGCCGCTGCGCCTCGTCGGCACGCTCCGCGACGTCAGCGACCAGCGGATCGCCGAGGAGCGGCTGCGTGAGAGCGAGGAGCGGTTCAGGCTCCTCGTCGAGGGGGTCAAGGATTACGCGATCGTCCTCCTCGATCCGGAAGGCCGGGTGCTCAGCTGGAACGAGGGAGCACAGCGCATCGACGGCTACGCCGCGGACGAGATCCTCGGCCGTCACTTCGCGGTCTTCCACCCGAAGGGCGACGTCGAGCGCGGACGGCCCGATCAGATCCTGATCGAGACCGTCGCCAAGGGCTCGTGGGAGGAGCGCGGCTGGCTGATGCGCAAGGACGGCTCCCTCTACTGGGCCGACGTGCTGATCACCGTGCTGCGGGACGAGTTCGGCAGGCTCAAGGGCTTTGCGCGCATCGTCCGCGACGTGACCGAACGCAAGCGCATCGAAGACGCGATCGCCTACGTCAGTCGCCAGAACGAGCTGATCCTGAACGCCGCCGGCGAGGGCATCTACGGCGTGAGCGTCGATGGCATCATCACGTTCGCAAACCCCGCCGCCGCGAAGATGCTCGGCTATCTACCGGAGGAGCTCGTCGGACGTTCGATGCACGACGTCTACCGCTGGTTCGACGGCGACGGCGCTGCCGCGCACCGCGAGGATTGCGCGCTCTGCGAGGTGATCCTGCGGGGTTCCGTCCGCCGGGTTCGGGACGAGAAGTTCTGGCGGAGTGACGACGCCACGGTCCCGGTCGATTTCGTCGGCACCCCGGTTCGTCAGGGAGGCATGGTGACCGGCGCGGTCGTCGTCTTCAACGACGTGACCGAGCGCCAACGCACGGAGACCGAGCTCGGGAGCGCCCGCGACGCGGCTCTCGAATCCGCGCGCATGAAGTCGCTGTTCCTGGCGAACATGAGTCACGAGATCCGCACGCCCCTGAACGTGATCCTCGGGTACAACTCGCTGATCGCCGATCGCTTCGACGAGCTCGGCGACCGCACCCAGGACGTGTTCCTGAACGCCGTGTCGCGCGCCGGCAAGCGGCTGATGGACACCGTGCACTCGGTGCTCGACATCTCGAAGATCGAGACCGGCGGCATGGAGCTCCGCCCGAGCGACATCGAGCTCCCGGCGCTGCTGGAGCACCAGGTCCGGGACGTCGAGGTGCTCGCGCGCGAGAAGGGCCTGTCGTTCTCCTGCGACGTCGAGGAACCGATGGCGCGCGTGCGGTTCGACGAGTATTGCCTGTCGAACGCGCTCACGAATCTGCTGCAGAACGCGGTCAAGTTCACCGACCGCGGCGGCATCTGGGCGCGTCTCTACCGACAGGAGAACGGAACGCTGGCGATCTCGATCCGCGACACGGGAGTGGGGATCGACCCGGGGTATCTGCCGCGGCTCTTCGAGCCGTTCTCGCAGGAGTTCATGGGGTACACGCGGAGGTTCGAGGGCACGGGCCTCGGTCTCGCGCTGACGAAGCGCTACCTCGAGATGAACGGAGGTTACGTCACGATCGACAGCGAGAAGGGCGCCGGCTCGACCTTCACGGTGCACTTCCCCGTCGAGTGTGAGCTCACTCCGCTGCCGGCGGCGACGGCCGAGGCGGGCTGAGGCGCCGCTTCAGAAACCCGACGCGGGCATGGGGTCGCCGGCGACGGCGACGGAGGAGTCGATCGGTTCGACGGCGACCGTGACGACGCCGTATTCGACGATTCCGATCGTCCGCGCCGCACGATACGACAGGTCGATGATGCGGCCGTCGATGAACGGGCCGCGGTCGTTGATGCGGACGTCGACGGATTCTCCGTTCGCGAGGTTCGTAACCCGGACGCGGCTTCCGAGCGGCAGCGAGGGATGCGCTGCGGTCAGCTTGCGGCGGTCGAACCGCTCGCCGTTCGCCGTGGCGCGGCCGTGGAAACGGCCGCCGTACCAGGAGGCCGGCCCGATCTCCGCGACGGCACGTGCGGGCGCTGCCGGAGCCGCATCGGGAAGCAGGCGCATCACCGTGCGCGACGGCAGAGGCACGGGCGAGGGCGCGGGGCCTGCCGCGCACGCGCTCAATGCGAGGAGCGCGGCGCCGAGCGCCACGCAGGCGAGCTTCTCGATCGAACCTTTCGACGACCCCACCGACCCCACCTCCTAGAGAGAGTGCCGCCGCCGATCACGCGGCGGCGGCTCCCGGCCGAAGCCTCGTTGCGCGTACGGCTCTCGCCACCCGACAGCCGCCTCGTTCCGTCCGCGTCACGCCGAGCGCGGTACCACTTTCACGCGCAGGAGTTCAAGTCGAAAATGTCGGGGGGGTTCGTGCAGCGCCCGCCACCGCCGGTCACGATTCGGATTCGCCGTCCTTGGCGTTTGCCCATCGTTGGACGGCATCGAGCATGCGGGTGCCGGCGGGCGCTTCGAGATCGACATCCGTGGTCTCGAGCAGGCGGGCGATCATCATGTAGTAGCCGGACGCGAGCACGAGCTCGACGAGCTCGCGCGGAGAGAAGCGGCCGAGGAATCGCTCGAAGGTCTCGTCGCACGGACGTACGTCGCGCACCACCTCGGTGGTGAAGTCGAGGACCAGCCGCTCGTCGTCATCGAAGCACGGAGCCGAGAGGTCTCCGCGCTCGAGGGCTGCGATCTGTTCGTCCGAGGCGCCGAGGGCCTGTGCGAGCGGCACGTGCTGCGTCCACTCGTAGCGGGCCGTGGAGAGCTGCGCGACGCGGAGGATGGCGAGCTCGCGAAGCTTACCGGAGAGCTTCTGCCGAGCGAGGATCGCCGTGCCGAGGGAGACGAGCGGCCGAAAACAGGTCTCCGCGTGCGCCATCATGCGGAAGACGTTCAGCGGCACGGGCATGCGCTCGAGCGTCGCGCGTGCTTCCTCGCCGAGCGTGGCGGGGTCGGCGTACGGCATTCGTGCCATGGGACCTCCTGTCGGCCGGTTCTCTACGACGAAGTCGCGACCGGCGCGAGAGGATCGGCACGGACACGTCACGCTCCGTCCCCCGCGAAGAAGGAGAGGGGAACGGAACGTGTCGGTCTCGGCTAGTTACAGTTGACGGCGTTCTCGCCCGAGCCGCCGCGGCACGTGTCCCTGCCGGAACCGCCGAGCAGGGTGTCGTTGCCGCCGCCGCCGAGCAACCTGTCGTGCCCGGAGCCGCCGATGAGGCGGTCGTTGCCCGCGCCGCCGCGAATCACGTCATCTCCGCCCTGGCCGAAGAGCAGATCGCGGCCGGCGTGGCCGAAGATCGTATCGTCGCCCGCGCCGCCGCAGATCAGGTCGTCACCGCCTTGGCCATCGATCCGGTCGTTGCCGCCGAGGCCGTGGATCACGTCGTTCCCGGGGGTACCGTTGATCGTCTCACCCGCTCGGGTGCCGGACATCGTCACGACCCGCCCCTGACAAGTGAGCGCTTGGGTGCGCCGCGTCGGCGTCGCGCTCGGCACTATGGTCGGCGTACGCGTCCGCGTCGGCCGGCGTGTGCCGGTCGCCGTCGGCTCGGGGGTGCGCGTACGTGTCGGTCGGCGCGTCGCGGTCCCGGTGGGGGCGGCGGTGCGGGTACGTGTCGCCGTCGCTACGGCGGTCCGGGTTCGCGTCGCGGTTGCGACGGCGGTTCGAGTGCGCGTCGCAGTTGCGACCGCGGTGCGGGTCCGAGTGGGGGTGCCGGTGAGCGCTGGCGTGCGCGTCGGAGTTGGTGAGCTCTGCGCGGTTCCGGTGCGGGTGGGCGTCGGAGAGCCCTGGACGGTCCCAGTCCGCGTCGGGGTCGGCGATGCTTGCGTGCCCGTTCGGGTAGGGGTGTTCGTGGCACTGGTGGTCACCAGGTCGTAATACTGCTCGGCAAGCATGAGGTCGTAATCGCCGTCGACCTCGGCCCCGCGGAGCGCCTGCAAGATGTCCTGGAGCGCCGCCTGCTTCGACGGGCTCGGGTCATCGCTTTCCTGGTCGAATTCGCAGTCGGTCGCGTTCAGGCACTCGTAGAGATCTTGCACGTGGTAGTTCAGGAAGACGACCCCTTCGCTCGCGCGCGAGTTGATGTCGGCGATCACCTCCGCGGGAGTACGGAAATGGCAGGCTGGCCCCGAATCTCGCACTCCGTCGGTGTCCACGCAGAGCGGCACGGAATCGCACAGAATCACGAGGTTTGTGTTGTTCGTCGGGCAGCTACCCGAATTTTTTATCCCGATGTGGAATCCGAGGTCGCTCAGCACCTGAAACGTCGTGGAGTCGATCGCGGAGAACGGCGCCGCGAAGGTGAAGGGACGGTCGGGCAGATTCCAATCAGCGCTGTCCATAACGTCGAGGCCGGATCCGACGATGTTCATCTGCTGCTCAGCCGTCTTGCCGGCGAGGTCCTCGGTAGTCTGTATGTGCGCACGGCCGTGCTGCGCGATCTCGATCAGCGTGGGCTTCGCCAAGATCCAGGTGCGGTAGTTCTTGTGAAAAGCGTCGGTCCCCGTCTCGTTCACGCAGCTTCCGGTGGGCTCGCTTCCGGACCCATTCCAGCCGGTGCTGCCTCCGCCACAGGGGATGACGTCGAAGACGATCGGCACGTTCTCCTGAACGTGAAGGTCGTGAACCGCGGTGGAGCTGGTCTCGAGGCGAGCATCCTTGGTGTCGTCGACGGTGACGATGACCGGAAGGGGTGTACTGCTCTGCGCCGGCGCAAGGGCGGCAACGGCACACACCATGGCCGCGAAGAGCCCGAGAGCCCATCCCTTGCGCATCGTCCCCCTCACTTTCCGCCTACGACTTGCCGCGTTCCCGTTTTGGATGGCTGTTCAAAAACGTGAACGCAGCAAAGGTTGTGCGCGACGCCACTGCTGGCTTCGCCGTCCGCGCTAGGCAAATATTCGACGCTTTCGGGAGGATGCGATGAAGCGAGAGATCTTCGGGCCGGATCACGACCTCTTCCGCGACCAATTCCGCCGTTTCGCCGACAAGGAGATCGTCCCGAAGATCGAGGGGTGGAACCGCGCCGGGATGACGGACCGCGAGACCTGGCGGCGGTTGGGGGCGGAGGGCTTCCTCGGCGCGAACGCGTCGTCGGAATACGGAGGCGCCGGCGCCGACTTCCTCTACGACGCGATCGTCATGGAGGAGATCGCCCGGGTTCGAGCGCACGCCCTGATGATGTCACTCC
>JAXDLK010000114.1:0-4476 GCA_034666665.1 Candidatus Binatota bacterium | reverse complement strand
CCCGCGCTCTCCGGCCCGATCTGCACCTTCTTCGTCACCGGATCGACCTTCACGTAGCTGCCCGCGCCGGCGCCGATCGACTCCAGCGCGAGCGTCGGCAGGTTCAGCTTGAAGCGGGCGAGCACCGGCTCGGGCTCGATCGGAACGTAGCCTTCGGTGATCGTGCCGATGTCGAAGCTCGTGCCGCCGAGGTCGGTGACGATGATGTTCTTCATCCCGGTGAGCATGGAGATGTGCTTCGCGCCCATCACGCCGCCGACCGGACCGGAGATCAGCGTCTCGTGGAGGCGCGGATAGCGGATGTTGCAGAGGCCGCCGTAGGCGAGGACGGTCTGCAGCGGATAGCGATATCCCTGAGCCTGGATCGCCTTCTCCACCTTCTCGAGCTGTGCCCGTACGGGGGCCACCGCGTACGCCTCGATCAGCACGGCGTTCAGGCGAGAGTTCTCGCGAATCACCGGCCGGAGCTCGCTCCCGAGATAGACGGGAAGATCGCCGTTCCGTCCCGACCGCGCCGCGACGGCGCGGATGATCGCCTCCGCCCGCTTCTCGTGATCGGGGTTCAGGTAGGAGTAGAGGAAGTGGACGACGATCGCCTCGACGCCGTCCTTCACCAGCTCCGCCGCGGCCGTCTCCACCTCGTGCTCGTAGAGCGGGATCACGGTCTCGCCGAAGACGTCGATCCGCTCGGTGACGCCGTGGACGTGAAGGCGATCGACGAGCGCGGACGGGTGGACGTGCGTCACCGCGTGGATGCGATCGGAGTACGAGTAGCCCGTCCAGGTCTGCATCCCCCGGCCCATGAGGACGTCGTCCTCGAAGCCCTTGGTGGTGACCAGGCCGAGCTTCTTCCCTCTCCGGGTGAGGAGCGTGTTCAGCATCGTCGTCCCGGAGTAGAGCGCCACCTCGAGCTCCGGGTAGAGCGCCTGCGCGTCACCGCCCCAGTAGGAGAGCGCGTCCTCGGCGGATTCGAGGAAGCCCGCCGATTCGTCGTGCGGCGTGGTGGCGGCCTTGCCGACGGTGAAGTCGCCGTTCTCGTCCACGATGAACGTGTCGGTCATCGTGCCGCCGGCATCGATGCCGAGAACCAGAGGCTTTCGCGCCACCATGTGCTCCCTTCGGCTTTCTACGTCCCGTGCGAGCGGAGCTCCGCCCGGTCGAGCGCCTGGTCGAGATCGCCGAGCGAGCTCCGCCGCGCGAGATCCGGACGCACGATCTCGATCGGGTCGCGCAGATCGTCGACGTAGCCGAGGGCGTACGCTCCCCGCGCGTATCCCATGAGCTTCAAGAGCTCCACCGGCAACGTGCGCGCGATCTCGAGCGGGACGGAGAGATACTGGTTCTCTTCCTGGCGGAGCCAAGACCGGTTGTAGGTGATGTTCACGCCATAGCGGGTCTCGCCGGTCCGGTTCGCACCGCCGCCGTGATAGACGGCGCCGGTATAAAAGAGGATGGACCCCTTCTCCATCTCCGCCGGGATCGTGTCCTCGGGCCCGAGGCGGAGCCGATCGTCGAAGTGGTTGCTGCCGGGGACGACGCGCGTCGCCCCGTTCTCCTCGGTGAAGTCCGTCATCGCCCAGAGCGTGTTGCACTGGGCTTCGAATCCCTGGGGAAACTTGAAGAAGTCGTACGCCCACTGGTCGCGGTGAAGCTGCTGCGCCGGCTCGCCGCCGCCGATCGCGATCACTTGCGTGAGATGGAGCTGGAAGCGCGTGCCCTTCGACAGCACCTGACCGACGGTGCCGAGAACGAGCGGATGCATCACCAGCTCGCGACAGGTCTCCGAGCGCGCGATCAGACCGCCGGTGCGCCGGGTGCGACGGCCGGAGAAATCGTCCGGGCCGAAGGACGTCGCGTCGAGCCACGGCCGGAGCTCGTCGCGCGCGTGGTCCATGATCTCGGGAGAAACCACCCGGTCGACGATGGCGGCGCCGTCGCGCGCCAGTGCGGCAGCGACGTCTTCGGCGGTGGCGGCGGCGGACAGGTGCTCGATTCCCATCGAGTGCCTCCTTCTCACCGACTGCCTACACCCGCCGGGAAACCGCAGTCCAGCTGGCCGGGCTCGATCGCCGGCCTTGCGACGATCCGCGTCTCGTGCGACCGAGGCCCGCATGCCGACGAAACGCATCTGCGACACCGCAGCCGAAGCCGTCGCCGACATCGGTGACGGTGCGTCCCTCCTGGTCCACAGCTTCGGTCCGCCTCAGGCGTGGCCGATCGATTGCCTGAACGCGCTCGCGGCGCGGGGTGTGAAGGACCTGACCGTCATCTGCAACACACCCTCCGCCGGACCGACGTCGCTGAACGTGCTCGCTGCCAAGCGGCAGATCCGCAAGCTCGTCACCACGTACGTCGGCCCTCCGGGCCTGTCGACGCCGATCTCGGAGCAGGTCCGCGCCGGAGAGATCGAGGTCGAGATGGTGCCGCAAGGCACGCTCGCCGAGCGCGTGCGCGCCGGGGGCGCGGGGCTCGCCGGGTTCTTCACGCCGACGGGCGTCGGAACCGAGGTCGCGGCCGGCAAGGAGGAGCGCGCGTTCGACGGCAAGCGATACCTCTTCGAGCGCGCGATCCGGGCCGACTTCGCGCTGCTCCAGGCGTATCAGGCCGATCCGGCCGGGAACCTGACGTACCGCCGCGGCATGCGGAACCTCGGGCCGGCGTTCGCCACCGCCGCCACCACGACGATCGCCGAGGTGAAGGAGATCGCCGTCCTCGGCGCGATCGACCCCGAAGCGGTGGTCACCCCGGGGATCTTCGCCGACCGCATCGTGAAGACCACGACGGCGATCGACATCGCGGTCCTTCGCCGCATCCTCCAGAAGATCAGCCGCTCGAAGGACAGCGAGGGACGTCCGTTCGGCGAAGGAGGACCCGTCGGCCTGCCTTGGGATCTGATGGCGATGAAGGCCGCGACCTTGCTCCGCGACGGCGAGTACGTGAACCTCGGCATCGGGCTGCCGACGCTGGTGTCGAATTTCCTCGTCGGCCGCGACGTCACGCTGCACGCGGAGAACGGCATCCTCGGTTACGGCCCGTTCCCCGCCGAGGGCGAAGAGGACGTCGACCTCTACAACGCGAGCGGCCAGCTGGTGACGCCGCTCCCGGAGACGTCGTACTTCGATTCCACGGTGTCGTTCGCGATGGCGCGGAGCGGACGCGTGACGACGGTCGTGCTCGGCGCGTTCCAGGTGGCGGAGAACGGGGATCTGGCGAACTGGAGCGCGCCGGAGGGAAGCGGCGGCATCGGAGGTGCGATGGACCTGGCAGCCGGCGGCGGCCGCGTGATCGCGCTCTGCTACCATCTCGACCGTGCCGCTCGATCGAAGCTCGTCGAGCGGCTGACGTATCCCGCGACCGCGTTTCGCTGCGTCACGTCGGTGGTCACCGATCTCGCGTGGATCGACGTCGCCGACGACGGCTTCCTGCTCCGCGAGCTGGCGCCGGGGCTCACCGTCGACGACGTGAAGGCCGCGACCGCAGCTCCTGTCCGCGTCGCCAGCGACGTCCGCGAGATGCAGTTCGCGTAACGCGATCGAGTGCAGCGCCGCCCGATGATTTTCCGCGACGCGAAGCGCCCGTGATTTTCCGTCCCCTCTCCCCCGAGAGGGGGAGAGGGCCAGGGAGAGGGGGCGGTCACCGCGACGTCGATCGCGGCTCCCGTGCCCCCGCCACCCGGAGCTCGCGAGACGTGGCCACGACGATCGCCGCCGCGAGAGCGGCCGCTCCCGCCACGTGGAAGACCGGCGCGTAGCCGACGTGCTCGGCGGCGACGCCGAGGAAGACCGTCGCACCCACGCCCAGGTTGAAGGCGGCGGTGAAGATCGCCATCACGCGGCCGCGCTCGTGAGCGCTCACGGAAGCCAGCGCGATCGCGTTCAGCGCCGGATAGAAGAGGCCGTGCGCGATGCCGAAGATCGCGCCGATCACCTCGAGGAGCGACGAAGGCGCGAGCGCGAGGCCGGACGCGCTCGCCGCGTAGAGAGCGAGCGAGAGCCCGGCGACGAGGTGGCGGCCGAAGCGATCCGGAGCGTGACCGAGGAAGATCCGCACCAGGATCGCCGATCCGGCGAACGCCACGTAGAACCCGCGCACCTGCTCGCGCCCATGAGCGAGCGCGAACGGCGGCTCGAACGTGACCACCGTTCCGAACGTCATTCCCGCGAGCAGGACGACGCAGGCGTAGTGCGCGACCAGTGGGCGCGCGAGCACCTGGAAGAGACCGGAACGAAGGTTCCGGTCTCGAGCGTGGCGCGACGCGGGCTCGCGTACTCGTCGCGCGAGCAGCGCCGACACGAGGGCGGCCGCGGCGGCGAGCACGAAGACCGCGGGCCATCCGGCGGCGTCGGCCAGCGGCTCCGCGACCGCCGGCGCGATCGCGTTCATCACCAGCATGCTCGCGCCGGTGAGGCCGAGTGCCTGGCTCAGTCGCTCCGGCGGTGCGAGCTCCGCGGTCGCGGCGCCGATCGCCACGAACAA
>JAXDLK010000113.1:0-4955 GCA_034666665.1 Candidatus Binatota bacterium | reverse complement strand
GTCGCCGCCCTCGGCAGCCGGGTCCGTGACGGAATCGAGAGAGGCGCCGGGCAGTTCCTCGAAGCCGGCAAGGCCGTCCTCGGCGGCCTGGGCGTCGACCTCGACCGGGAGATCGACGCGGCCACGCGCGAGTTCAGCGGAATCGCGGAGCATGACTTCCGGCAAGCGCTGGCGAGACGGATCGCGACGCCGGACGGAAGCGCCCTTCTCGGGGAGATCCAGGCTCAGGTCCTCGATCGCCTGCTCGTCACGCGCCTGGAGGATCTGCACGAGGACGTGGAGAAGCTTCCGTGGGCGGCGGTTGCCGGGCTCGTCGTGCCCGCCCTCGACCACCTGCGACGGTTGCCCTTCGTCGAGCGCACGATCGGCGAGGAGATCGATGCGTGGCTCGACGCCGACGGCGAGCGTCCGGTGCGCGAGCTGCTCGAAGAGGCGGGGATCCTCGACTCGCTCCGCGAATACGTGCTCGACCGCGGCGAAGCCTTGGCGCGCGAGCTCTTCGCCACGGGCGCGTTCGCGCTCTGGGTTGACGAGTTGCTCCGCGCGGGCACTACATCCACACACGGACGGGGAAGCGCGCGGACCACCGCACGGCGGCGCGAGCGCTCGAGCTCGCGCCGATCGACCTGACAGCAACCAACGAGACGGCTACGAGGGAGGTGACGATGAAGCGGAACGATCGAACTTCAGGCAAGTCCAAAGCGAAGACGGCGGCGAAGCCGAAGAAGCAGGTGCGCGCCGCCGGCAACAAGAGCTCGCCTCGGACGAGAGGAAAGAGCGGCGCGAAGACCGCCGGCGCTTCGAAGTCGAAGAAGCGGTCCCCCGCCGCCGGCGCCAAGAGCTCGCCCCGGACCGGTGAAAAGAGCGGCGCGAAGACGGTGGTCGCGACCAAGCCGAAGCCTGCGCGCGGACGGGGACCGATCCAGAAGCGCGGCGGCGACCTGGAGCCGAAGAAGCGGAAGATCCAGGGTGAGCGCGACGCTCCCGTGCGGGCGCCACGAGCGTCGAGCGCCGAGGACGACCTTCTGCGTTTCGGCCGGCAGCGGCGGTGGTAGGGGCGCGGCGGCGACAATCACCATCGCCGCCGGGATGATCCTCCGGATCAGGCGGTCGGCGGCGAGCCCTGCAGCGCCGACCACATCTCCAGGTCGCGCGCCGCCGTCCAGATCCGCGGATCGGGGATGCCCTTCACCTCGTCGAATGCGCGGCTCACGTCGAACGGCATGCAGTGCTCGAAGATCGCCCAATCGCGGCAGCGGGGCTCGAGCACGGCGTGAGCGGCATCGAACGCGTCCTTCAACCCCGCGCCCGCTTCCACCTTCCGCCTCACCTCGCCGACGAGCGTGCGGACGAACCACTGGGTTCCGGCGATCGCCTGATCGCACGCCTCCGGACTGGTGAGCGCGTCGCCGCGCCCCGGCACCAGCTTCGCCGGCTCGAAGGCTCGCAGGCGCTCGAGCGTCTCCGGCCAGTCGCCGAAATAGGCGTCGCCTGCGTACGGGGTGGCGCCGTACTCGACGAGATCGCCGCTGAAGAGGATCCGATCGTCCGGCAGCCAGGCGATCGTATCTCCCTTGGTATGGCCGCGCCCGAGGTGCCAGATCTGCACCTCGCGCTTTCCCAGCCACAGCGTCATCCGATGATCGAACGTGATCGTCGGCCAGGTGAGGCCGGGCACGTCCTCGACCGCGCGGAAGAGCCGCGGAAACCGCTGCGCCTCGGACTCGAAGTCCTGCCGGCCACGCTCGCGGATCAGCTCGTACGTTCCCTGGCTCGCGATCACGTGGCGCGCACCGTACGCCGAGGCGCCGAGCACGCGCACGGCGTGATAGTGCGTCAGCAGCACGTGCTCGATCGGCTTGTCGGTGACCGTGCGGATCGTCGCCACCAGCTCCGCCGCGAGCGCCGGCGTGGCGCGCGCGTCGACGACCATCACCGACTCGTCGCCGACGATCACGCCGGAGTTGGGATCGCCTTCGGTGGTGAAGGCGTACGCGCCCGGGCCGAGCTCGGCGAAGGTCGCCCGCTTTTCTTCCAGATCTCCCTGCGACGCGAACGGCTTGGCGCTCATGCGGTCGTTCTATCCCGATTCGTACCGCGATAGAATCGCGCGTTGCCCTGGGATGCGGCCCCGCTGTTCGACTACGATCGCGCGCCGGAGATCGGCGCCCGCGGAACGCGCCGCGTCCCGGTGATTGTCGTCGGCGCCGGACCGGTGGGTCTCGCGGCCGCCGTCGACCTCGGGCTCCGCGGGGTGCCGACGCTCCTCCTCGAGGAGGACGATCGTCCGACCGCCGGGTCCCGGGCGATCTGCTGGGCGAAGCGCACGCTCGAGATCTTCGACCGCCTGGGGATCGCCGAGCGGGTGCTCGCCGCCGGCATCACCTGGAACCGCGGCAAGGTGTTCTTCCGCGACCGACAGATCTACGCGTTCGACCTGCTGCCCGAGCCGGGCCACCGCTTCCCGGCATTCGTCAACCTGCAGCAGTACTACGTCGAGCGCTTTCTCGCCGAGCGTGCGCGGCAGGTCGACGCCGTCGAAGTGCGCTGTCGGAACCGCGTCGCCGACGTCACGCCGCGGGAAGACGGAGTCGAGGTGCGCGTCGCCACTCCCGACGGGGAGTATCGCATCGAATGTGACTGGCTGATCGCCGCCGACGGCGTCAAAGGACCGGTCCGCAAGCAGCTCGGCCTCGAGTCCCGCGCCCGCGTCTTTCCCGAGCGCTTCCTGATCACCGACGTGATCATGAAGGCGGAGTTCCCGATCGAGCGCTGGTTCTGGTTCGATCCTCCCTTCCATCGCGGCCACTCCGCTCTCCTCCATCGACAGGCGGACGACGTCTGGCGGATCGATCTCCAGCTCGGCCCCGACGCCGATCCCGGGGTCGAGCGGCAGCCGGAGCGGGTGCTGCCGCGGATCCGCGCCATGCTCGGCGAGGCAACGCCGTTCGAGCTCGAGTGGGTGAGCGTCTACACCTTCCAGTGTCGCCGGCTCGAGCGATTCCGTCACGGCCGGGTGATCTTCGCCGGCGACTCGGCGCACACGGTGTCGCCGTTCGGCGCGCGCGGCGGCAACGGCGGCATCCAGGACGCCGACAACCTCGCGTGGAAGCTCGCATACGTCGCGCGGGGGCTCGGTGGAGAGCCGCTGATCGACAGCTACGACGCCGAGCGCATTCCCGCGGCGGACGAGAACATCGCGCATTCGACGCGCACCACGGACTTCATCACGCCGAAGTCGGAGCCGAGCCGCGTCTTCCGGGATGCCGCGTTGACGCTCGCGGAGGATCACGTGTTCGCGCGCCGCCTGGTGAACAGCGGACGCCTCTCGACGCCGACGATTCACCGCGGGTCACCGCTGAGCACGGCCGACGAGGACCGTTTCGACGGCGGCGCCGAGCCGGGCGCACCGGCGATCGATGCGCCGGTCGTTCACGGCGGCGCCGCCGGATGGTTGCTCCCGCGTCTGGCCGGCGACTTCGTCGGCCTCTACTTCACCGACGGTGACGGGTTGCCGCCGGCGCTCGAGCGGTTCTCCGCCGGCCGCGTGCCCTATCGCACGCTCGCGGTCCGGCCGGCGGGCGCGGGCGATTCCGGCGCGATCGTCGACACGCAGGGTCTGGTCGCGAAACGCTACGACGCCACCCCGGGCACGTTTTGTCTCCTGCGCCCCGATCAGCACGTCACCGCCCGCTGGCGGAGCTTCGATCCCGAACGGGTGCGCGGCGCCATCGAACGCGCGCTCTCCGGAAAGGCGGCCGCATGAACCGGCTGGTCACCGACGTGAACTTGGAACGCCCCGACGACGTCTACGAGGCGCTGATCGACATGCACCGCGGGCTCGGCGAAGAGGAGAGCCGCTTGGTGAACGCGCGCCTGATCCTGCTGCTCGCCAACCACGTCGGAGACCTCGACGTGCTCCGCGAGGCGATCGCGATCGCGCGATCGATCCGATAGAAACCCGTCGTGGCCCGGGACCTACCGCATCGCGCCGAGCACGTCGGCAGCCTTCTCCGCCCGCGCGAGCTGAAGGAGGCGTTCCGGCGCTACCAGGTGGCCGAGCTCGGGGCGGAGGCCTTCGCGGCGATCCAGGATCGCTGCATCCGCAACGCGATCCGCATGCAGCACGACGTCGGCCTCGAAACGATCACCGACGGCGAGTTCCGCCGCGCCGCATGGTCGGCGGCATTCGTCTGGGCGCTCGACGGGCTGAGCGAGCGCGACTCGCGCTTCGAGTTCCACGACGACGCGGGCGAGACCCAGCGGTGGCGCACCTGCTTCGCGACCGGCCGCATCCGCCGCGCGCGACCGATCACGCTCGCCGAGTTCGGCTTCGTCCGGCGGCACACCGACCGCACCCCGAAGGTGACGATGCCGGCGCCGAGCTTCCTCCACTTCTTTCGTGCCGGAGACTTCGCGGCCGAGGGGGTGTACGCGGACCGGAAGGCGTTCTGGAGCGACGTCGTCCGCGCCTACCGCGAGGAGCTCGAGGAGCTCGCGCGCGCCGGCGCTCCGTACGTGCAGATCGACGAGGTGCCGCTGGCGATGCTCTGCGACGAGACGATTCGCGAGCGCATCCGTTCGCTCGGCGAGGACCCCGATTCGCTGGTGGAGGAGTACGTCGCGGCGGTGAATCATGCCATCGATCCGCGGCCGCAAGGACTGACGGTGGGGATGCACCTCTGCCGCGGGAACCTGCGCGGCAAGTGGATGGCCGCCGGCGGCTACGAGCCGATCGCGGAGCGCGTCTTCGGCGGGATCGCCGTGGACGCCTTCTTCCTCGAGTACGACAGCCCGCGTGCGGGTGACTTCGCTCCGCTCCGCTTCGTTCCCAGAGAAACGCGAGTCGTCCTCGGGCTGGTGAGCACGAAGACTCCGCTGCTCGAGGATGCCGATACGCTGCGCCGCCGGATCGACGAAGCCGCACGCGTCGTGCCGCTCGAGCGTCTCGCCCT
>JAXDLK010000112.1:0-7672 GCA_034666665.1 Candidatus Binatota bacterium | reverse complement strand
TCTGATCGGACCTTCGCCAATCCAGTCGCACCCGCTGATCTTTCCGATCTCGTTCGGCCGTTTCTGTCGATGGGTGGATTGCACGCGCTTTCGATCACCGGCGGTGAGCCGTTGATGCAGGCGGAGTTTCTGTCCGACTGGCTCGCAGACGAGCGGCCTGGCCTTCCGGTGATGCTCGAAACGAATGGGACGTATCCGGACCGACTGGCCGCTCTGCTGCCTTTCGTCGACCTCATCAGTATGGATGTGAAGCTTCCATCGAATTCTGGAGAAGGCTCGTTTTGGGCGCAACACGGTGAATTTCTCGCGCTGGCGTCCGAGAAGACGGTCTACGTGAAGATCCCTGTGGACGAAGACACTCTCGAGGAGGAGGTGGCTACTGCCGCGGAGCTGATCGCGGGCGTTTCGGCGCGGATTGCCGTTTTCCTTCAACCCATCGTCGATGACACTGGCAGGCCGCGACTGTCGTGGAGCCGGCTGACGGCGTTTTACGACGCTACGGCCGCGCGAGTGGCGGACGTTCGAGTGTTGCCACAGACGCACAAAATTCTCGGGCTCCGGTGATCGCCGGCCTGGCCTGAGTCCACGGGTCCCGCTCCATGACAGAGGCCGCCGCGGCGTTTCCGTCCACAACGCACCGCGAGAAGCTCGAGCGTCTGTCGCGTGAAGCCTTCGATGTGCTCGTCATCGGCGGCGGCATCAACGGGGTCGGAATCGCGCGCGAGGCGGCGCTGCGGGGGCTGCGCACCGCTCTGATCGACAAAGGCGATTTCGCCAGCGGCACGAGCAGCAAGTCGTCGAAGCTGATCCACGGCGGCCTTCGCTACCTTCAGGAGGGGGATCTCGGCCTCGTCCTCGAGGCATCGCGCGAGCGCGATCTCTTGCGGCGGCTCGCGCCGCACCTCGTTCGACCGATTCCGTTCTTCTTCCCCGTCTACCGCGGCGGGCCGGTTCCTCTCTGGAAGCTCCGTCTCGGTCTGGTGGCGTACGATGTGCTCGCCGCGTTTCGGAACATTGCGCGTCATCGCATCGGCAAAATGGCATGGGCCGAGGGGCAGGAGCCGAGGCTTCGGCGTGAGGGGCTTCGAGGGGCCGCTCTCTACTACGATTGCTTCACGGACGACGCTCGGCTCGTCCTGGAGACGATGCTCGGCGCCGAAGAGGCCGGTGCGGTGTGTCTCAATTACGTGGCGCTGGACGGCTTCGAGAAGGATGGCGGCAGACTCGTCGCAGTGACTGCCCGTAGCGTGGAAGGTGACGGCAGCTCTCTACGCATTGCCGCTCGCAGCATCGTCAACGCCACCGGTCCGTGGCTCGACTCGATACGGCAGCTCGACGACTCGAACGTCGTCCCGCTCTTGCGGCGCACCAAAGGCGTCCACCTCATCGTTCCGCGTGAACGCGTCGGGCATCGCAACGCGATCGTGCTGCATGCGATTCGCGACGGCCGCATCCTGTTCGTGATTCCGTGGGAGGAGCAGTCGATCGTCGGCACGACCGATACCGACTTCACGGGTTCGCCGGACTCGGTCACCACCGAGTCGGAGGACGTCGACTACCTGCTGGAGACCGTCAATCACTACTTCCCGGCCGCTCGTCTCACCGATCGCGACGTGGTGGCGAGCTATGCTGGCCTCAGGCCGCTGATCGCAGGAGGGGTGGCAGAAGCCCCGTCCGCGGTCTCGCGTGAGGAAGCCATCGTCGAGAGCGCGTCCGGGTTGGTCTCGATCGGCGGCGGCAAGCTGACGACGTATCGCCGGGTCGCGGTGCGCGTCATCGACCGTGTGGCCGAACGGCTGATGTCGATCCACGGGATCCACTCGCGAAGACGATCGGGAACGGACCGGCGGCCGCTGCCCGGCGGAGACCCGAGCTACCGTGACACGCTCGTCGCGAGTGGAAGTCACGGGTCGAGCGCGTCCGCGGAGGACTTGCGGTATCTGGCCGAACGCTACGGGTCTCGCTGTCGTTCGCTGGCCAGCGCGCTCGAGAGCGATCCCTCGCTGGCGCGCCGGCTTTCCTCTGGGACTCCCGACATGTTGGTCCAAGCGTGGTTCGGAGCCGTGGCCGAGATGGCGGTACGAGTAGAAGACGTCCTCCGAAGGCGGACCCAGGTCGCGTTCAGAACCTTCGACCAAGGCGTGGGAGCAGCAGACCTCGCGGCAGAAGCGATGGCGTCGCCGCTCGGATGGGACGAGAAGACGAAGCGCCGGAGAGTGGAGGAGTTTCGCGCCACAGCCGGAGAATCATGGAGGGCGGAATCGTTGAACCGCAAAAAGGCGTGAACGACCCCTTCGTGGACGACCGCTTTTTCGCCGCGGTCGAGCAGTTCAATCAGGGGAGTTTCTTCGAGGCTCACGAGATCTTCGAAGAGCTCTGGTCGGAGGAAGTTGGGGATCGCCGCCGAGTCCTTCAGGTGCTCGTGCAGGCGGCGGTCGGCTATCACAAGCAGCAGATCGGCGTGCCGAACGGGGCACGGAAGCTTTTCAATGCCGCGCTCCGCAACCTCTCGGACCTCCCGCTCGACGACTTCGCCATCGATCTCGCACGGCTCCGCGATCAGCTGCGAGCAGACCTGGCGAGTGGCGTCGTCGGCACGCCGCGGATCGAGACGCGGTGAAGACCACTCGCCGGAAGCTTCCGAGGGAAGGAAGCGCCGATCGGAAGCATCGGGCGCTGCGCATCGTTGAGCGCCTTGCGGAGGCATATCCCGATGCCGCGTGTGCGCTGCACCACCGAAATCCATGGGAGCTTCTGATCGCGACGATACTTTCCGCTCAGTGCACCGATGCGATGGTGAACGAGGTGACGCCCGCGCTGTTCGAGCAGTACGGCGATGCGGCGTCGTTAGCCGATGCTCCTCAACGCCGCGTGGAGAAGCTCGTCCGCCGGACGGGGTTCTTCACGATGAAGGCTCGCGCCCTCCGGGAGTGCGCGAAAGGCGTAGTCGAGCGATTCGGCGGAGATGTCCCGGAGGATTTCGATGCGCTGGTGTCGTTACGCGGAGTGGGGCGCAAGACGGCGAGCGTCGTGCTCGGCACAGCCTTCGGGCAGCCCGCGGTATTCGTCGATACCCACGTGAAGCGCCTCGCCTACAGGTTGGGCCTGACGTCGAACGAGGACCCGGACCGCATCCAGCAGGATCTCAAGGCGCTCCTACCGAAGGAGGAGTGGACCGCCTTCTGTCATCGACTGATCCACCATGGCCGATCGATCTGCAAGGCACGTGCCCCGCGATGCGAAATCTGCCCACTGTTGGACGTCTGTCCACGCGTCGGAGTCGAGGACCCGCTGCCGAGAGCCCGGCCGACCCGCAAGGCGATTGGCGTGAATTCAACTACTTAGCGACGTCCGCCGAAGCCTGCTTGAGGCGCAACCCTGGGGCTGGATTGTTTCACAATGGCACTCCCCTCGAAAAATCGATTGACATTCGCGAACATACGGCCGTAGACTTCCCCCGGCCAAGCGGGGGGAGGGTGGCCGAGCCATGGCGGTGTACACGCTCATCGATCGCAAAGAACTCGAAGACATCATCGCCGATTATGCTCTCGGTAAGCTGGTTCTGAACGGCGACTCGGGAAGCTCCGCGCTCGAGTCTCATTACCTCCTCGATACGTCGAAAGGGCATTACCTCCTCAAGATCGAGGAGGTGAAGAGCGAGCTCGAGGTCAAACGCGAGATCGATCTCCTGCTCTTTCTGAAGAAGCACGGTTTTCCGTGCCCCCATCCGATCGCGGACCGTAAAGGGCGTCACTACCGCGAGCTGGGTGGAAGATGCGTGTCTCTGTACAAGCACGTGGGCGGCGACTCGCCGGTCGCCGAGGATCTCACCCTCAGCCAGCTCGAGAACGTCGGGCGAGTGCTCGCCGATCTTCACCTGATCGGCAAAGGCTACAAGAAGGGTATCGACAACCGTTTCAGCTTCGAACGCGTTTGGGAGCTGTATCGCGACGTCCGGGAGAAGCTCCCTTCCTACTTCCGCAAGATCATCCGTACGCTCGACGAGGAGATGGACTATCTCCGGTTCTATCTCGAAGGAAAGTTGCCGAAGGGCATCATCCACGGTGACCTCTTCCCGGATCACGTGCTCTTCCGCGGCGAGAAGATCGTCGGAATCCTCGACTTCGAGGCCTCGTGTCGCGGGAAGTTCGTCTTCGACCTCGCGACCGCGGTGAACGCGCTGTGCTTCGCTCAGGGAGGCTATCAGCTGCGTCGGTTCGAGGCCCTGATCGCGGGCTACGAATCGCTGCGGACGTTGTCGCTCGCCGAGTGGGACGCGTTTCCCAACGAGCTTCGCTTTTCCGCCCTCCGTTTCACCGTGTGCCGGATGAAGGACTTCTATCTTCGGCCGCCCGAGGACCCGAGCCGTATGGGCAAGGACTTCAACGAGTTCTACAACCGCCTGCGGATTCTGCGGCGGGAGGAGGACGGTGGGATGGACGGCCTGTTGATGGCAATGGCGACGGGGTACGACTACCGCAAGTACCAGAAGGTCAAGGCGTTCGAGAAGAAGAGCAAGTAGCGGCCGCCCTCGACGGCCGCTCCTCGAGCCTTCCCCTCGCTCGAGGCGGTGAGAAACGTCGTCTGTACGGAACCATCGAGCCGTGCGACTCTCGGCGGCATGAAGTCGCTCCGCAACCCCAAGACTGATCCTCCCGTCGCCGTCTCACCGGACGACCAGTCCCGTCTCGAGGAAAACGTTCGCGGACTTCTCGTCGGCATCGGCGAGGACCCGGAGCGGGAGGGGCTGAAGAAGACTCCACTCCGCGTGGCGCGGGCGCTCGGCGATCTCACGAAGGGCTACCGGATCGATCCGAGCGACGTGTTGCGGGGGGCGCTCTTCAACGAGGATTACGATTACCAGGAGATGATCCTCTGCCGGGACATCGATTTCTTCTCGCTGTGTGAACACCACCTCCTGCCCTTCTTCGGCAAGGCACACGTGGCGTACATTCCTCAGGCGCACATCGTCGGCATCAGCAAGATCGCTCGCCTGGTGGAGATTTACGCTCGCCGTCTCCAGGTGCAGGAGCGGCTGACGACGCAGATCGCCACAACGCTGATGGACGAGTTGCAGCCGCTCGGCGTCGGCGTCGTGCTCCGCGCCGAGCACCTCTGCATGCGCATGCGCGGAGTGGAGAAGCAGAATTCCGTGGTGGTGACGAGCGCGATGCTCGGTGCGTTCCGGACGCGACAAGAGACGCGTCAGGAATTCATGACGCTCGTCCAGAACGACGCGCGCTGACGAACACGCCGGTCAGCGGCGGCGTGCGATGGTGACGCCATCCGCGACCGGAAGCGTCGCCGCGTCGACGCGCTCGTCGACGGCGATCCGATCGTTCAATGCGCGGATGGCCCGAGTGGCTTCCGAAGTGTCCGACGGATCGACGACGCGACCGCCCCAGAGAACGTTGTCGATCATCAAGACACCACCAGGGCGGAGCCGTTCCAGGATCGCCTCGTAATAGGCGGGATACGAGGACTTGTCGGCATCGACGAACGCGAAGTCGAAGCTCTCTCCGCGATCGAGAGAAGCCAGCGTGTCGAGCGCGGGACCGAGCCGCAGCTCGATGCGTTCGGCCACGCCCGCTTCGCGAAAGTAGCGCCGCGCGATCCGCGTCCACTCCTCGTTGACGTCGCAGGTCACGAGGCGGCCGTCCGGTGGAAGACCGCGTGCGATCGCGATCGAGCTGTAGCCGGTGAACGTGCCGATCTCGATCGCCCGTCGTGCGCAGATCGCCCGCACGAACAGCGTGAGCAGCGCGCCTTCATCGGGAGCGATCTGCATCACGGCGGGCCTGCCGAGCGCGGCGGTCTCCTCGCGCAGCCGCTCGAGCACTGGATCCGGCCGTACGGAATGGTCCAGCAGGTAGCGGTAGAGCTCCGGCGTCAGGCTGGTGAACTTGTCAGGCATCGTCAGAAGACCGCCCACGCCGGCCGTTCGGGCTCGGGAAGCCGCTCCAGAACGACGTCGAACTGGCCGAGCAACGTGCCCTCGGAGCGGCGGAGATCCGCGAGCGACACGTTGTAGTCGATGAGCGCCTGGATCTCCAACGCGCGAGCGGACGTCACCTTCTCCTGAAAATCGAGCACGTCCTTGGTCGTCGCCAGTCCGACCTCGTGCCGCCTCTCCTGCTGCCGGAGGTTTTCTTCCGCCAGCTCGCGCGCGAGCCGGCTCGCGGTGATCCGCTTCGAATTCGCGCGCACGTTGCCGATCGCCGTTTGCACCTCGAGAGTCACTCGCGAGACCAGATCCTGGTATCCGAGCTCCGATCGGCTGAGGTCGATCTGACCCTCCGCGTATTCCGCCTCGGCGACGGCGTTGCCGAGCGGGAACGACAGCGCGAGGCCCGCGGAATACGAGTGGAAGTCGTTGCTCGAGAGACGATCGAGGGCCCGGCCGTAGTCGCCGTCGAAGCGCGTCACCCGGGTCTCGCCCGTGCGGAAATCCCGCTGGGGGATGGCTCGGCCGGAGAGACCGTTCAGACCGTACGACGCGTACGCGTCGAGGCTCGGCAGCAGGTTGTTGCGCCGCACCTTCGCGACGATCTGTCGGTTCTCGATCTCGTACCGCGCGCGCAGCAACTCGGGGCGGCCGTACATCGCGTGTTCGATCGTCGCCTGCTCGTCCGGCTCGACGTTACGCACCTCGGGGCTGTCCGTGGGCTCGATCCGCCGCGGCAGGAACGTTCCCGTCGGATTGCGCTGCAGCAGCAGTCGCAATCGCTCCCGCGAGATGGACAGGCCATTGGTGGCGGTGATCACGCGTTCGTCGCGGCTCGCCGCCTCCGCCTGCGCCTCCTTGACGGCGACGGGAGCAAGCACCCCCGCGCGAACGCGCGCCTCGTTCTCGCGCGTCAGCTGACGCGCGAGCTCCAGGCCGAGCTCTTCCGCCTTCAGCCTCTCTTTCGCTTGCACCACCCCCCAGTAGGAGCGCACGACTTCGAGAATCAGGTTCGCCACGTCCGCTTGGTACTGGTAATAGGCGCTGCTCGACCCGGCCTCGGCGGAGCGCACGAGCAGGATCGTCAGATCGGGACCGAAATTTCGCAGCAGCGGCTGAGTGATCGAGAACTCGAGCTCGGGCTGATACTGCGGCCGTAGACCGATGAAGCTCGAATTACTCTGCAGCTCCCTGGAATCGAAGGTCACCGAGAACTGCGCGCCGGTGCGCAGGAGCTTGTTCAGCGACGTGCCGAAATCGTTGTTTTCCTCGCGGAGCTCGGCCGCTCCCGCCAGCGCCGAGCCGGTCGGTACGACGGTTCGCCGGCGCTCGCCGTACAAAGAGAACACGGGATCGAACACGCCGACCGCGCGCTGAACCTCGGCGCGGGCGTACATCGGACCGAGTCGTTGCACCGCGATCGAAGGATTGTTCTCGAGCGCAGTCGCTACGGCGTCGTGAAGCGACAGACGGTCGACGCGATCGTCACGCGTCCTCAGGTAGCTTCGCGCCTCCGCCTTCGGCCGGACGTCTTCGACTCGCCATTGCCGCTGCAGCAGCCGGAAGAAGGTGGGTGTTTTCGGGTCTTGGACAGCCGACGGCTCGGCGTACGCGGTCGCGGCGGCGAACGGGACCGAGAGCAGCGCGGCGAGCAGCGCCGAGGCCAACCTTCGGATGAGAATCGTATCCCGACCGGCGAGGCTCAGAAGCATCGGGCTTACGCGCGCG
>JAXDLK010000111.1:0-6362 GCA_034666665.1 Candidatus Binatota bacterium | reverse complement strand
CTGCACCTCCGGGTGCACGGGGGCGCTCTACCGCTCGAGCACGGCCGCAGCCGGTCCCGGCTCCGGGCGGAGGCGAGATGATCATCCTCGAGCCCGGGCGCTCTTCACGATGAGGCTCGGCAGCAGGAGCTCGGCAGGCAAGCTCGCAACCGCGCTCGCGGTGATCGTCGCGGGCGCGACGCCCGTGCTCGCCCGCGCGCCGATCGCCGTGCAGTACACGGACGCTCCCGGCGAAGGATTCGACGACGCGGAGCTCGGTCTCGCGAGGCGCACCGCGTTCGAGGCAGCCGTCGACCACTGGGCGCGGATCGTCGATGGTACCGTGCCGATCGTCGTGCAAGCGAGCTTCGATCCGCTCGGGGGCACCTCCTCGAGAGCGATCCTGGGTCAGGCGAGCACGACGACCATCCATCGCGACTTCGCCGGTGCGCCGCGCGCGAGCACGTGGTACGCCGCGCCGCTGGCGAACGAGCTCGCGGGCACGGACCTGAACGGACCGTTTCAGCCCGAGATCTTCGCGCAGTTCAACTCCGACGTGGACGGCGCGGTCGTCCTCGGATCCACCGGCTGGTACTACGGGACGGACGCGCAGCCGGGCCGTGACGTCGATTTCGTGACCGTCGCCCTCCACGAGCTCTGCCACGGCCTCGGATTCTTCGACACCGTGGATCCGGATACCGGCGGATGGGCGTACGGCGGCGCTCCCGACAGCTTCTCGTTGAACCTGTTCACGCCCGGGCTCGGCCGCTTCGATGCGATGACGGCCGCCGACCGCCGCGCGGCGATCACCTCGGGCAACGTCTCGTTCGTCGGCGGCAACGTCGTCCAGGCGAAGGGCGCCGGCGCGCCGATCTATGCTCCCGATCCCTATGCTCCGGGCTCGAGCATCAGCCACTTCGATCCGCCGATCGCGCCCGACGAGCTGATGGAGCCGTTCTACGTCGGTCCGAACCACAGCGCCCGGCTCGCCGTGCCGGTGCTCGAGGACATCGGCTGGACGACGGACGAAGAGCCGCTGCTCGCGACGTGCGAGCTGGATGAGGACTGCGACGACGGCAACGTCTGTGACGGAGCGGAACGCTGCGAAGCCGGGACCTGCGAAGCCGGCGCGGCGCTCACGTGCGCGGGCCGGGCAGTCACCGTCCCCTTCTGCACCGACGGCCCGGACTCGATCGAGGGGACCGACGGCGACGACGTGATCGCCGGCGCCGCCGGGGACGACACGCTGTCCGGCGGCCCCGGCGCCGATCTCGTCTGCGGTCAGGACGGCAGCGACGTCATCGTCGGCAACGAAGGCCAGGATACGGTGCGCGGGGGCGCCGGCGCGGACACGATCCTCGGCGGGAGGAACGCCGATGATCTGCGGGGCGAGCAAGGTGACGACTCGATTGCGGGCCAAGGAGGCACCGACACGCTTTTCGGAGGCAAAGGAAACGACACGCTGTCCGGCGACGGCGGCGTGGATGTCGTGGACGGTCAGGGTGGCACCGACCGCTGCCGCGGCGAGCGCCTGAGGAACTGCGAAGCGACGTCGGCGCGCTGAGGTGCGTTGGTCCCGCGGCGTTTCATCGAACGTTCCGCACTGGAACGGGAGACCATGTCGATTGAGGTTTCCGGGGGAATAAACTGCCGTCTACTGTGAAGGTTCTTGCGGGGGAGAGGATGGCCCGTTTCTCGCTAGGTAGCTCGGCATGGTGAACAGCTCATCGCGAACCGTCTCTCACGACGACCGTCGGCAGCCTCCGCCGAGAGCCCCGATTCCCGACGATGCGCGGCTGTCCTGCGACGTCACGTTCGCGGGCGCGGAGCGGGTCTCGCTGAAGGATCTGCAGGCCGCGGACCTCGGCCACGGCGGCATCCGGCTGATGGTGCCCGCACGCGTGCCCCTGCAGGAGAACGGCAGGGTGACGATCCGGCTGAAATCGAACCACGACACGATCGAGCTTTCCGGCTTGGTTCGTCACGTGGACCGCGGCTTCTTCCGCCACCGCGTCGGAATCAAGTTCGAGATGAACGAGAAGTACCAGGCGAGCTCTTCGAAGCTGACCCAGTGGGTCTACGACTACTCGCTGAAGGAGCTGCTCGCCGCGAAATGAGCGACCTTTGCTCCCCCGCGCTCGCCGCACCGGCGGCTGCCTTCTCCTACTGCCGATGATGCACCCGAGGAAACGCCGCGACCTCGCCATTTTTGCGCGGGGTCTCTCCCTCGACCACGCGGTACGTGCGGCCCGGATGCAGATCGCGTAGGGTCGTCGTCCCGCCTGCCGGCCAGCGGATCTCGACCCGGTCGACCCGCTGCGCGTCGCCGAGACCGAAGTGCTGCACCAGGCTCGAGCCGGAGAGATAGCCCGAGCCGGCGGCCACCTCGCGGGTCTGCACGAGCTCGCCGGCGACGACGCGGATCTTCGCGCCGATCGCGTCGCGGTTCGACTCCGTCCCGGTGAGCTCGAAATCGATCCACCTCCGGACGCTTCCCTGATTTCTCAGCAGCTGTGCGGGCTGCCTGAAGTTCCGGATCAGCAGGTCGGGGCGGCCGTCGCGATCGTAATCGAAGATCGACAGCCCGCGCCCGTCCTCGACCCGATCCGCCGCGTTCACCCACGCGACCTCGGTGAACGCGCCGTCCCGATCGTTGCGGAAGAGGACGTTTCGCTCGCGCCCGTTCAGACTGTTCTGGCCGATGTTGACCAGCTGTCCGGTCTCCTGATCGAGGCGCCGACCGACGCCTTCGAACATGTCCATTCAAACGTCGTCGGGAATGGGACCCGTGACGAAGCCGTTCACCGCATAGAGGTCGAGCCAGCCGTCGTTGTCGTAGTCGACGAACTGGCTCGCCCAGCCCCACTGGCCGTCCCGGACTCGGGCGCGGTCCGTCACGTCCGTGAACCTGCCGCCTCCGTCGTTCTGCAGCAGCGTCGAACCGCGGGTGGTCTCCTCGATGATCTGCTGCGCGTGCTGCTCGAACTCGCGCGGCAAGAAGACGCCGAGCAACCGGTAGTACCACGGCGCGGGCACGGGAAAATCCGGATGGAAGAGCGCCCAGCGCGAGTTCGCGTACATGTTCGAGACGAAGACGTCGAGATCGCCGTCGTTGTCGTAGTCGCCCCAGGAGATGCCCATCGCGGCGCCGCGATCGCGAGCTCCCGCCGCCTTCGCCACGTTGCGGAACGTCCCGTCGCGCTGGTTGTGATAGAGCGCGTTGAAGCCGAACTCGTTGCCGACGTACACGTCCGGCCAGCCGTCGTCGTCGTAATCCGCCCAGCCGCCGGCGAGCCCCCACCCGGTATCCGCGAGGCCGGCGTCCTCCGAGACGTCGACGAAGGTGCCATCTCCCTGGTTGTGCAGGAGCGTGTTCGGTAGCCCGTTGTCGGCCTGGTAGTTCGGCTCGGGAGCGGTCTTCTCGTGATCGCCCATGCGGATCACGTAGACGTCGAGGAAGCCGTCGCGGTCGTAGTCGGCGACGATCGGCATGCTGGCCCACCTCCCGGCGGGAATGCCGGCGCGCTTCGTCACGTCCTCGAAGCGCCCTTTGCCGGTGTTGTGGAACAGGCGATCGCCGCCGGTGACGGCGCTCACGTAGAGATCCGGCCAGCCGTCGTTGTCGTAATCGAAGAACACCACGCCCGTCGGCACCGAGGGAAACGGGCGCGGAATCCCGGCCTCCGCCGACACGTCGGTGAACCCGCCGCGGCAGTCGTTCCGGTAGAGCGCGGACCTCGGGCTGCCGGCGAGGAAGACGTCCTCGCAGCCGTCGCGGTCGACGTCCGCGACGGCGCTGCCCGAGCTGTTCGTCACGTCCCCGACCAGCCGGAACCGCGGCGAGCCCTCGTTCTCGTGCACGTCGACGAGGCCCGCGGCCTCGGTCGCGAGCTCGAACCGCGGCGCATCCCCGAGCACCATCTCCCGCCCGGTCACCTCCTCGGCGGAGATCCTCCAGAGCTTGTCTTGCTGGCGGATGTGGAGCGTCGCCCGCTGGTCGAGCTGCGCGCGCGAGCCGTCCTTTCGCGTGCCGCGGACGAGGAGCCGGACCTCGGCCGGATACCCATCGTCGTCCGCGTTCTTCCAGTGGATTCGATGGATGCGGAGCTCGGCCTTGTCGATCGCGGCGAAGATCTCGAGGATCTTCTCGTACCGAGCGCGGATCGGCTCGCTGCCGCGATCGCCATTCCAGCGGAGCACGGTCTCCTCGCGTCCGGGATAGACGCGCGTGGGCTCGGTCCAGCGAAGACCGGTTCCCGTCGCCGTCGTGTAGAGGTCCAGGACGCCGGTCAGGTCGCGTGACTTGAGATAGGTCGGCAGGTGCCGATGAAGCTCCGAGTTCAGCGGATCGATGACGTCTTTCCGCGTCCTCTCCCAGTCGTCGACGGTAGCGCCGGCGACTCCGACGGCGGCGAGAGCGGCTCCGCCGACGAGAGCGGCGATCCAGGCGCGCAGCATCGTGCTCGCCACGTTATCGAAGCGGCCGTCTTCGCTGTCAACGCCGACGGCGCGTACGGATGCCGTTTGACAGCGCCGGCGAGGGCGGCGGATACAGGGCGTCTCATGGAGGCGTCTCCGCGCCCGAAGGCGTCGGTGTCGGTCCGCCCGCGGGACGAGCAGGCGCTCGACACGATCCGGGCTCACGATCCCGTCACGATCGTGATCTTCGGCGCGTCGGGTGACCTCGCGCAGCGGAAGCTGATCCCCGCGCTCTACCACCTCGACCGCGAGCATTTCCTGCCCGACGCGTTCGCGGTCGTAGGGTTCTCGCGCACGCCCATGACCGACGAGGCGTACCGCGAGCTGATGACCAAGGCGCTCGAGCAGAACGTCAAGGAGGCCGCGGACTGGATCGGTCCCGACAACGCGGTCATCCGCTCGCTCCACTACAGCGCCGGCAACGCCGACGACCCCGCCGCATTCGAGCGCCTGAAGCAGCGGCTCGAAGAGATCGAGCGCGAGCGGGGTCTCCCCGGGAATCGCCTCTTCTACCTCTCCGTGGCCCCGGAGTTCTTCACCACGATCATCCAGAACCTCACCGCCGCGGGCCTGGTGCACAAGCCGCAGGGGGACGCCTGGTCGCGGGTGATCATCGAGAAGCCCTTCGGGCGCGACCTCGAGAGCGCCCGCAAGCTCAACGCCGAAGTCACCGCGGTGCTCGACGAGAGCCAGATCTACCGGATCGATCACTACCTCGGAAAGGAGACGGTGCAGAACATCCTCTCCTTCCGCTTCGGCAACTCGATCTTCGAGCCGCTCTTCAACCAGAAGTACGTCGACAACGTGCAGATCACGGTCGCGGAGACGCTCGGCATGGAAGGCCGCCGCGGCGCCTACTACGAGACCGCCGGCGCGCTCCGCGACATGGTGCAGAACCACATGCTCCAGCTGCTCTCGCTGACGGCGATGGAGCCGCCGATCGCGCTCGACGCGCAGTCGATCCGCGACGAGAAGGTGAAGGTGCTGCGGCTGCTCACGCCGCTGACGAAGAAGGAGGTCGCCGCCTCGACGGTGCGCGGGCAGTACGGACCCGGAGAGTGCGACGGCGAGATCGTGAAGGGTTATCGGCAGGAGGAGGGCGTCGACCCGAAGTCCACCACGGAGAGCTTCGTGGCGCTCCGGCTGAAGCTCGACAACTGGCGGTGGGCGGGTGTGCCCTTTCTGCTGAGGACGGGCAAGCGGCTCGCGAAGCGCGTCTCGGAGATCGCGGTGCAGTTCAAGGACCCGCCGACGCACCTGTTCCGCGACGTCGAGGCCACGGACGACGTCGCCCCGGCTCGCCCGAAGTCGAACCTGCTGGTTCTCCGCATCCAGCCGAACGAGGGCATCAGCCTCTCGTTCGCGTGCAAGCGCCCCGGTCTCCTCGTCCAGCTCGAGGAAGTCGACATGGACTTCTACTACGGCGAAGCGTTCGAGGAGCGGTCCCCCGAGGCGTACGAGCGCCTGCTGCTCGACGCCCTCCGCGGCGACCCGTCGCTGTTCACCCGCTCGGACGAGGTCGAGTACGCCTGGCGTTACATCACGTCGCTGCATCAGGGCTGGGCCGCGCTGCCGCCGCCGAGGTTCCCGAACTACTTCCCGTTCACCGACGGGCCGGACGAGGCGAATCGGCTGCTCGAGGGGACGCAGGCGCACTGGCGCTCCCTCCGCGACATGTGAACGAGACGGCGTCGATGAGCTTCGAGAGGATCGTCTGCGAGGACGCGGGCGAGATGGCGGAGCGGGTGGCGGCGCGTCTGCGCGATCTCACGCGAGCGCCCGGAGATCAGACGGTTTTCATCGCGCTCTCCGGCGGCTCGACGCCGCGCCGGCTCTACGAGCTCCTCGCCGGGCCGCCATGGCGGGACGAGATCGACTGGAAGCGGATCGAGGTCTTCTTCGGC
>JAXDLK010000110.1:0-4095 GCA_034666665.1 Candidatus Binatota bacterium | reverse complement strand
GCGTCGTCCGGGACCTCCGCGGGGGCGGCGGATCCTCCCTCTGGCGGAGCCGCGGACACTCCCTCGCCGACCGGCGCCACCTCCGGCTGTGCACTGCCGCCGACTACCGTGCGCTCCACCTGCTCCGTCGCCTGGCGGGTCTTGCCACGGAGCGCGCCGCCGAAACGGCTGACGACGAAGACCGTGCAGAGCGCGATCAGGATCACGATCAGCACGTACTCCACGGCCATGCCGTGCTCGCTCGAGCGAGCACGTGCCGGATGCGCGCCGGAGCGCGTGCGCGTCGGGCCGGCGGCGCGGCGAATCCGCGCCCAGCCCCGGGCCGCCACCTCGCCGCGCCTACTGGGTCACGACGGTCTGATTGTTCACGTCGGTGACGTTGACGCCCTCGGTCGTGTTCTTCGCCTGCGTGAACTTGTTGCGGAGCGCGCCGCCGAAGCGATTGACGGTGAAGAGCACCACGAGCGCGATCAGGATCGTGATGATGATGTACTCCGTGATGCCCTGTCCTCTCTGGCTCCGCAGAATCCGCTGAATGGAAATCATCCTTCGTTGCCTCCGTTCGGCTTGGCCCGCTCGATGCTTGTAGCGCGGCCGGAGCGCTCGTGCCAAGGGGACGCGTGCCGACCGTGGTGCGGGCGAGAGTTCTGCGGACCGGCGAGACCCTCGGCGACCGCATCGAGCGCGCGGAGTCGCTCCGTGCACGCACGGTCGGTCTCCTCGGACGGAGGTCGCTGCCGCGGGGGTCGGGCCTCTGGCTCGAGCCCTGCTCGAGCGTGCACACCTTCTTCATGAGCTTCGAGATCGACGTCGTGTTCCTCGACGTCGATGGCCGCGTCCTGCGGGTCTTCGTCCGCCTCGCCCCGTGGCGGATCGCGGTGGGCGGCTGGTCGGCACGGTCCGCGGTCGAGCTTCCCGCCGGAGCGGCTGGCGCCATCGCCGCCGGGGACCGGCTGGAGATCACGCCGGTCTGAGCCGAGCGGCGATGACGACCGCGGCGATCAGGCTCAGGGTCGAGATCACCAGCCCGAGCCGAATCGATGCCGGAACGTACGTCATCGTCGTCCGGTGCGCGCCGGCGGGCACGACGATCCCGCGCACGAGGCCGTTCGCCCGCACGATCCGCGCCGGGCGGCCGTCGATCTCCGCCCGCCAGCCGGGGAAGAAGGCGTCGTTCACGACGAGCAGCGCGGCGCCCTTCGTGCGCGTGTCGATGGTGAGGGCTTCGGGAGCGGCGGCGACGATGCGCGCGCTGCCCCCGCCGGCACCGTCGATGGCGGCGCCTTCGACGACGGCGTCGTCGCCGGGAACGAAATGGTCCGCGCCCACGGCGCGGAGTGCCGCGCCGAGGTCGTCGGCGCGAACCACGCGGCGGGCGACGTAGGCGCGCGGCACGGCGCCGTCGAGCCGGTACACCCACGGTACGCCGGGCGCGCCCCGCTGCGCGATCCGGAGATCGGCGTCCGCGCGCGGCGCTTCGGCGAGCAGGAAGGCGACGCCGAACGTGCGCAGCAAGCGCAGCGCTCGCTCGGGGGGCGAGCGTGCGAGCACGTCGTGGAACGCGGCGAGGTCGCGACGCTCGAAGCCGTCGGAGCCGTTCAGGAGGTCGATCCCGTACGCGAGCGGCACGTTCGCGGAAGCTTCCCTCCAGAGATCGCGCTCGCGCTCGAGCAGGTTCCGGCTGACGCGGAACCTCGGAAACCACGGCCGGAGCTCGGGGCGATTCGGTTCGGCGGTGAAGAGGCGGGCTCCGGGTCCGGTGTCACGGAGCGGCGGCGGAGGTCCCGAGTCCTGCAGCTCTCGCCAGTCCGTCCACAGAAGCGCCGGGAAGTGGACGTCCCAGAGATCGATCAGCGTGAGCGCCGCGAAGCCGAGCGCGAGCACGCGCGGCGACACCCGCGACGTCCGGCCCACCCACGCCGCGAAGCGGGCGACGCCGAGCGCCGCGAGCACCGCGGCGGCGAGGTGCGCGGCGAGCAGGAACTTCTGAGGGTAGCGGAACGGCATCTCGGGAAAGAGGCCGAGGAGTGCCGGAGCGACCGGCGTGTACTTGCCGAGAGCGAGGACGAGAGCGGCGGCCAGCACCACGGCCCAGAGAATCCCTGGGCGTCCAGCCGCGCCGACGGCGATGAAGAGGAGCGGCGCGATGCCGACGTAGAGACTCCACACGAGCGGCACCCGCGACTCGGGGATCGGCGCGAGGATCCCGCCGTCCAGCCGATGCGGCACGAGCAGGGTCGCGAAGCTCGCCGGCTCGAGCGACTCGTGGAGCACGTGCTCGACCGGGAGACCGGTCGCGCGCGTGGTCTCGCGCGCGTACTCCGCGGTCGGCAGCAGCTGCGGCGCGGCGATGCCCGCGGCGAGCACGATCGCGAGCGTGACGAGCAGCGCCGACGAACGCCGGGCGGACGCGACCGCCGCGGCTGCAACGATCAGGAACGCCGACTGCGCCAGCGTCTCCGGCGCTCCACCGAGAATCTCGACCGCGAGCACGGCCACCAGAGCGCCGAACCTCCCGGCGGAGGGCGCCTCCGCCAGCCGCTCCGCCGCCACGATCGCGAACGGCGTCCACGCGGCGACCGCCAGATGACCCCACGCGGCCGTCGAGACCAGGAAGCCGCCGAACGTGTAGACGGTGACGCCGAGAAGCCTCGCTTCGATCGTCACACCGCGCCGCACCAGCAGCGCATCGATGCCGGCGGCAGCCACCCAGAAGTGAAACGCGAGGAAGAGCCCGACCCCCACGGGACCCGGGAGCAGGTGAATCGCGGCCGAGAACGGATACAGGACCGCGCTCTGCCAGTTCGCGAGGAACGGCGCTCCGAGGGAGAGCTCGGGAGCCCAGAGTGGCACGCGCCCCGCGGCGATCGCGCGTGCCGCGTAGAGGCGAAACGGAAGAAACGTGTTGATGAAGTCGCGGTAGACGGGAACGCGATCGAGAAACAGCGCAGGGGCGAAGAATGCGCCGACGACGATCGCGGCCGCGATCGCGACGAGCACGCGTTCACGTGATCGGGCGGCGCTTCCTCGGGAATCCTCCACGGCTTCGGGACTCAACGGTTCCCTTTGCGGCGCTCGTAGACGACCGCCACCTCGTCCTCGAACGCGACCTGCCACTCGGGGTCGAGCCGGAGCATCGCGGCGAGCGCCGAGCCCGCCGGCCACACCACCAGATCCGGCCGCGACTCCTCGAGGAAGCGGCGCCACCCGCGGCCGAGCTCCTGCGTCTCCAGGTACTCGCCGAGGATGCGCTCGCCGTATACCTGCGTGCGCCCGTCGATCGACACCAGGTTCGCCGGGAACAGGCGAAAGATCAGGAAGCCGCCCCAGTCGAAGTGGTCGAAGAGGCGCGCACCGCGGTGACGCGCGGCGATCACGTCCGCCGCGGCCACCGGGAAGAGACCGGGCTCGAGGTTGCCGCGCCAGCTCGGGTCGCGCGGCACCAGCGACACCACCCAGACGGCGGCAGCCGCGGCGATCGCCCAGTGAGTCGCGAGCCGAGTCCGGGTCGGTCTACGTTGCTCGGGCTTCGATGGCAGCAGCCCCTCGGCATGCCGCGCGACCGTCGGCGCGGCGAGGATCGCGAACAGCGCGGCGTTCCTCACCATCAGCAACGCGGCCAGGAGCGAGGACGCGAAGGTCACGAGCTCGAAGAGGGTTGCTCTCGTCCGGCTCGCCGCCAGCACGACGACGGCGACGATCAGGAACGCGGCGAGCGCCGCGCCGAGCCCGGTCGCGAAATCCGGCGACTGGAACTCGGTGACGGCGCGGACGATGCCCGGCTGGATCGCGATCTCCGGCAGATGCGCGAGCAGCCGCACGCCGTACGGGTTCGTCACCGACGCGGCGAGCGACAGCGCCGCGGCATGGAGCAGGTCCCGCGCCGGGCGGCGCTCCGCCGCCTCGCATGCCGCCGCGAGCCCGAGCAGGCCGATGCCGACACAGAAGAGCACGTGCACGTTCGCCCAGAGGATCGCGATCGGGGCCGCGGCCCAGACCAGGTGCCGCCGCGCCGCGGGCACGCGAAGCGCCCAGACCAGACCGGCGAGCAGGAGCAAGGTGAAGAGCTGCGGCCGCTCGCCCCAGCCTCCCGCG
>JAXDLK010000109.1:0-9037 GCA_034666665.1 Candidatus Binatota bacterium | reverse complement strand
CGGGAAAAAGCGCCCGCAGGCCCTCGTGCAGGATCAGGCCGGGAGCGATCACGTTGACGGTGACACCGTGCTCGGCGAGCTCCAGCGCCGTCGCGTGGGTGAAGCCGACGATCCCGGCCTTCGCCGCAGCGTACGGCGACTGGCCCTTGCCCGGATGGTACGCGTACACCGACGCGAAGTTGACGATGCGGCCGAAGCCGCGCTCCGTCATGGGGCGGCTGAACGCACGCGTGAAGTAGAAGGTCGCGTCGAGGTTCACGCCGATCACGCGCTCCCAGACCTTGGTCTCCATCGCCCAGACGTCGGCCGCACCCTGGACCCCGGCGTTGTTCACGACGTAGGCGATGTGAATGCCGTCGCCGCGCAGACGCTCGGCGAGCGCGTTCACCTGATCCTCGCGTGTCACGTCGACGTGATGGTACGCGAGGCGCTCCCGCGCCGACCGTGCGAAGCGGCCGAGCCAATCGTCGACCAGGGCTTGCCGGCGATCGCAGGCGACGACGGAATGCCCGTCCGCGAGGAGCCGCTCGACGATCGCGGTACCCAGGCCGCCGAGCGCGCCGGTGATCAGTACGGCGCCGCGCTGCTCGTCCATCCGGAACCGTGTAGCGCACGACCCGCGGGCGCGGAAGCACGCCGGCCGGCGTCGAACGATGGAGCGTGGAGTCGGTCGAAAGATCGGCCGGAGGCTCCTCGCCGAGCGCCGAGTCCTGTGACAGTAATCGCGCTTCGAACTCGAGCCCTCCCGGTCGGGAGGCGAAGAGAAAGGAGAGCCAGATGGCCGAAAAGACGGCCGACAAGCAGCCCAAGCCCTTCACCGAGCTCCTCAAGAACGCTCCGAAGAACTGGGGAAAGTGGGGGCCTGACGACGAGCTCGGCTCGATCAACTACCTGACACCCGCGGAGGCGGTGCGCGCGGCGCGCTCGATCAAATCGGGCAAAGCGTTCACGCTCGGCGTGCCGCTCGGACGCAAGGAAGGCGACCCGATCTACCCGGGGCGGGCGCAGCCGGTGAAGACGATGGCGATGGACAAGGGATTCTACATGAACGGGCTGGGACCCGAGTTTCCCGGCGGCCTCGAGTACGCCGACGACGTGATCTTCATGTTCGTGCAAGGGACCACGCAGTACGACGCGCTCGGCCACGTCTGGTACGGCGACAAGCTCTACAACGGCTACGACCCGAAGACGACGATCGGCACGCTCAAGAAGTGCAGCATCGAGCCGATCGCGAACCACGGCATCGTCGGCCGCGGCGTGCTGCTCGACGTGGCGCGCTACAAGGGCGTCGAGAATCTGAAGGCGGGCGAGCAGATCACGTTGGACGATCTCTTGAAGACCGCGGAGAAGCAGAAGGTGAAGCTCGAGAAGCGGGACATCCCGGTGATCCGCACGGGATGGATGAAGGTCTTCTACGAGAAGGGCTCGGATGCGTTCTTCCCCGGCAAGACGATGGCGGAGCCGGGGATCACCGACGAGGAGGCCCTCATCCGCTGGTTCCACGAGATGGAGATCCCCACGTTCACGACCGACACGGTGGGCAGCGAGCAGAGTTGGTCGTCGGTCAGCGGGACGTTCCTGCCGCTTCACGCGGCGCTGCTGGTGAACCTCGGCATCCCGTTCAACGAGATCAACTGGCTCGAGGACCTCGCCGACGACTGCGAGAAGGACAAGCAATACGACTTCATGTTCGTCGGTGCGCCGCTGAAGGTGGTCGGCGGCACCGGGTCGCCGGTGAATCCGCTCTGCATCAAGTAGCTCGACCGGAAGTACCCCTCACCCGCGCGCTTCGCGCGCGACCTCTCCCCGCCAGGGTGCGGGGAGAGGTGAGGAGGGACCGCCACGGTCCCGACTGCTCCGCGACGTCTGCCCCGACGTAGAGAGCTCGAAGCGAACGTATCCCTCAGCCGCGCGACGTTCGTCGCACCATGGGGCGCGAGTGGGGGAGGGCGATCTCCCGCCCCGGTGGTGAGGGAGAGATCGCCGACCGGTTCTTCGCTACTTCCCCTGCATCTTCTGGATCTCGCGGTCGCGGAGGTCGCGGCGCTTGACCTTGCCGGTGACCGTGACCGGGAACTCGTCGAGGAACTCGATCGCGCGCGGGTACTCGTGCGCCGCGAGCTTCTTCTTCACGTGTGCCTGGATCTCCTGGATGATCACGTCGGACGGCGGCGTTCCCGGCATCAGCTTGACGAACGCCTTGATCGACTGGCCGCGCTGCGGATCCGGCACGCCGATCACCGCGCACGACGCCACGGCGGCGTGCTCCATGATCGACGCCTCGACCTCGGCCGGCCCGACGCGGTAGCCCGACGTCTTGATCACGTCGTCGCCGCGCCCCTGGAAGTAGAAGTAACCCTCGTCGTCGGCGTAGCCGATGTCGCCCGTCAGACACCACTCGCCGGCGAACTTCTCCTTCATGGCCTCCGGGTTCTTCCAGTACTCCTTCATCACCACCGGGTCGTCGCTGCGGATCGCGATCTCGCCGACGTCGCCGTTCTTCACCGGTTTGCCGTCGGAGCCGACGACCGCCACGTCGTGCCCGGGGTAGGCCTTGCCGAGCGGCTCGAGCTTCGCCTTCTCGAGCGCGGTGCAGGTGCCGATGAAGTAGTTCGCCTCGGTCTGGCCGAACCCCTGGTTGAACTCGACCTGGAGCTCCTCGTCCACCCAGCGCGCGAGCTCCGGGCTCACCGGCTCGGCGCCGCTGACGATGCAGCGGAGCTTCAGCCCGCGATACTTCTCGCGCGGCTTCTTGATCTCCCGGAGCGACTTGAGCGCGGTCGGCGGATAGAGGCCCACGGTGGCTCCGTACTTCTCGAGCAGCCGGAACGTCACGTCGGGATCGAAGCGCGCCTTCGAGCGGTACGCGAGGACTGGAATGCCGTACGGCCAGATCGCGAGCAGGCCGTCGAGGAGCCCGCCTGCCCACGCCCAATCGGCGGGGCTGTAGTAGAGGTCGCCTTCGCGCAGGAAATTGTACGAGTAGTCGATGCCGTTGTGCCCGAGGACGTAGCGTCCCGCGTGCAGCACGCCCTTCGGGTTGCCGGTCGTTCCCGAGGTGTACATCAGGAGGATCGGGTCCTCGGCGTTGCTCTTCTCGGCGGCGAAGTCCGGCGACCCCTTGGCGACGAGCTCGTCGAAGCCGAGGCCGTCCCCTTTGCCGCCGCATACGATCACGTGGCGGAAGCTCGGCAGCTCGCCGCGGATGGGATCGAGCTTCGCGACCGTCTCGGGCTCCATCAGGATCGCCTTCGCGGAGCTGTTCTCGAGCCGGTACTTGATCGCGTCGGGACCGAAGAGCTTCGAGATCGGCAGCCCGATCGCGCCGATCCGGTAGAACGCCATGTGTGCGATCGCCGTCTCGGGACGCTGCGGCGTGTGCACCGCGACGACGTCGCCGCGGCCGATGCCGAGGCTCTTGAGGGCGTTTGCGAAGCGGTTCGTCGCCTCCAGCATCTGACCCCAGGTGTAGGTCGCGGAGGTGCCTTCGTCGTCCTCGTAGTAGAGGCACACCTGATCTTTGCGGTCCTGGTTCCGGACCAGGCAATCATCGGTGACGTTGTAGTCGGGCGGGATCTGCCAGCGATGTCGCGCGCGCGCGTCGGCGAAGCTCTTCGGGTTCTGGACGGTTTGCTCCTTCAGTCCGATCATCTCGATACCCTCCGGGGGAAGATTCTCATTCATGACTTACCGCTAGCGCCAGCTGGACGTCGAGATCCACGGCGAGCGCGCGGCGGAGCTCGGTGAGATCGCGGCCGTCTCTGCCGGCCCATGCGCTCCGGACCTCGTGCTCCGCCATCTCGAGCAGCTGGAGCCGGGCGGTTGCGAACGAGGGCTCGGCGAGGGCCGCCTCGACGGCGGCGCGGAAGGCACCCGCCGCATCCGCCGGCCGGCGGTTCGCGCGGCCACGAAGCGCCGCGGCCAGCGCCTCGACGGCCGGGCGCCAGCGATCCTCGTCCTCGCGCACCCGCGGCACGAGGTCCCCGAGGATGCCGAGCATGGCGATCACCGTCGCGCGCGCGTGCTCGTCTTCGAGCCGCGGCAGCACGACGTCCCGCAAGCGTGCGCGGATGCCGTCGAGGGCCTGACGCACCCCGATCATCGGTACTCGAGCAGCTCCGCCACCAGCCGCCGCATCACCGGGAGTCGGAGGGCCATGCGAGCGAACCTCAGGTCGTCAGTGCGGCCGCGCGAGAATGCATTCCCCGCCGAGAGCCAGACGAGGGCGTTCCGCAGCTGGTGGAACGTCTCCCAGAACCGCAAGCGCTCCGGACTGGGGTCCCAGCCGGTGCGCTGCCGGTATCCGTCGAGGAAGCGCTGCATCGGCAGCAGGTAGCAGACGAGGTCCGACTCCATGCGATTCGAGCCGGCACACACCCAGGCGACGTCGAGCATCGGATCGCCGAGGCAGGCGAACTCCCAGTCGAGGACCGCGGCGATGCGGTCGCCGTCGTAGATCAGGTTGCCGGTACGGTAATCGCCGTGGACGAGGGTGATCGCCGGCGGCTCCGGAGCATGCTCGCGGAGCCAGCCGATCGCGTCCTCGAAGATCGGCTCCGGCTCCGAGCGGTAGCGGGCGACGAGCTCCGCGAGCTTCTCCACCTCCGCGAGCGCGAAGCCGCGTCCGGGTGCCGGTGGGGCCAGGAACGCGAATTCCGGCCCTCGCCAATCGACGTGGTGGATCACCGCCAGCACGTCGATGAACTGCTCGCCGACGGGTCCGCGCCCGGCGGCGCCGAGGAACGCGCGACCTTCCGTGGACCACGGCACGGGGACGGTGCCGGCGACGCGCTCCATCACGAAGAAGGCGCCGCCGAGCACGGCGGTGTCCGGCTCGAACCAGAGGACGCGTGGAACCGGAATGCCCTTGTTCCCGAGTGCGGCGAGCACGTGAAAGTGTCGCTCGGGGTCGGTGATCTCGCGGAGCACCCCGCCGGCCCGATAGCGCCGGATCACGAGCTCGCGCGGATGCCCGCCGCCCTCGGCGAGCTGAACGAAGAAGGTCTCGTCCGACATGCCCTGAGTCGCGGGGCGAACGTCGAGCACTCGGACGCCGGTACCGAGCCGCTCGGCGAGCCAGGGCTCCAGCCGTCGCGGGACGTCGTCGGACTCGGCGGTCGCCGCGGGCATCGCCGACGACGAATCACCAGTCCGCGGTCAAATCAAGCCGCGAGTCCGCGGCCTACGGGCTCTGCAGTGAACGACCGCCGGATCGACGCTCAGCGAGCGCCGACGCTCGGCCGCCCCTGGATCAGGAGCCAGGCGAGCGCGAGCGACCCTTGACGGGAGTCCTGCGAGTCCGTCGTTCGCGCGGAACGCCGAGCTCGAAGGGAGGCTGCCATCGCCACGGACGGGCGAGAAAGGCCAGCAGGCGCGGGCGCCGACGCGGAGGAGCGCGCCGCTCCATGGAAGGATGATGCGATCAGCAGCGCAAGCAGGGACAGGACGACGAGTCGCATCTTCATCGCGAACCTCCCTGGACCGGTGGCCGCCCACCGCATCCCGAACCAACTCCTCGAGCATCCCGAGGAGCTTCAGAAACAAATGATGATCCTGTCTAAACCGCGGACGCTGCCGAGGTCAACCAAACTTTCGACTTTACGAAGATTTTTTTGTGCGGGGGGGACGGGGAGGTGGCGCGGGGAATCGATTCCGCGGTCAAGGGCGGACGGCGCGATAGAAGGAGAACGATCCGAACGGGGTCCGCGCGCGATGCGTCTCCGTGACCGACTGAAAACCGGCTTCGGACATCAGCGGCATCAATCGCCCCCGGACGTTGTCGGAGGTCGTCGCGAACCCGTCGAGGAGCTGGATGCCGAGGAAGGCAAACCGCATCAGCCGGTCTTCGGCCTCTCCCCAGTCCGCGACGTGCAGCTCTCCTCCTGGCCGCAGGCATTCGCGTACGCGCGCGAGCGTTCGCCGCTTCGTGTCGGTCGGTAGATGATGAAAGACCAGGCTCGTGACCACGCGATCGAAGGACGCGGGTGGAAACGGAAGCTCGTCGGCGAGCGCGCGGCTCAGCTCGACGCCGACGTGGGCTTGGGAGATCTTCCTGTGCGCGATCGCCAGCACGTCGGGATCGCCGTCGATGCCGGCGACGATCGCGTCGGGGCACGCCTGCTTCAGCCGGATCGCCAGCGTGCCGGTGCCGCAGCCGACGTCGAGCACGCGGTGTCCGGGCCGCACGCCCGCTTGACGGACGAGCGCGCGCCGCATCGGCTCCTCGTCGAAGAGCTTCAGGAACGAATCGTAGAAGCGCGTGAGCGCGCGGAAACCGAGCGCGGGAACGTACGTGCTCATCGGCCTCCGCGCGGCTCGCTCACGGCTTCTGCTCGCCGACCGAGGAGTGCTCGTAGCCCGCTTTCGCGAGCGCATCGACCAGAGCGTCCGGGCGATACTTCTCCCGATCGACCGTCACCGTCGCTTCCTTCTTCTCGAACTCGACCTCGACCTTCCGTACGCCCGGTACGGATTCGAGCGCGCTCTTCACGCGCTTCGGGCAGTTGACCGGTCAAGTCATGCCGGGGACCGCGAGGGTCACCCGGACGGGGGCATCGTCGGCGATCGCCGGCTGGTCGGCGGCGGAGATGGGAATCGACGGCATCGCCGCCGACACCAGAGCGGCGAACGCGAACGGGAGCAGGGATTTACGGATCATGTGGTTCCTCCGGGGATACCGAGCAGGCGCTCGAGCTTGGGGCGATCGAAGCCGACGACGGGCTGCTCGTCGACGAGGATCACGGGGGTGGCGCGGAAGCCGAGGTCGAGGAGCTCACGGAGCGCGGTCGGATCCTTGCGTACGTTCCGCTCGGTGAAGGCGAATCCCTTTTGCGAAAGAAACTCTTTCGCTTGCTGGCAGGGCGGTCAGCCCTCGTTCGTGTAGACGACGACCGTCATGGCGGCACCTCCTGGGCGCGCTCATTGTGTGGCCGCGGACGCCGCGGTGCAACGGTTGCCTTGCCGGAGATGCCTGGTAGTGTCGCGCCGATCCGAATCGCCGACCGCGAACGAGCCGCCGAGGAGGTCGCGAGCCATGCCCAAGGACAGCCTCACCGTCGTCGACAACCGTACGGGCAAACAGTACGAGCTGCCGATCGAGAACGGCACCGTCAAGGCGATGGATCTCCGTCAGATGAAGACGTCGTCGGACGACTTCGGGCTGATGTCGTATGACCCGGCCTTCCAGAACACCGCGTCGTGCAAGAGCCGTGTGTCGTTCATCGACGGCGACAAGGGAATCCTGCGCTACCGCGGCTATCCGATCGAGGAGCTCGCCGAGAAGAGCAACTACCTCGAGGTCGCCTACCTGATCGTCAAGGGCGAGCTGCCGGACCGCACGCACCTCGACATCTGGAAGCACAACATCACCGTGCACACGATGGTCCACGAGAACATCAAGAAGTTCATGGACGGGTTTCGCTACGACGCCCACCCGATGGGCATGCTCGTCGGCACCGTCGGCGCCCTCTCGACCTTCTATCCGGACGCCAAGGACATCCACGACCTCGAATCGCGGCGCCTGCAGACGAGGCGGCTGATCGGCAAGATGCCGACGATCGCCGCATTCGCCTACCGGAAGAGTCTCGGACTGCCCTACATCTACCCCGACAACGAGCTCAGCTACCCGGGGAACTTCCTTTCGATGCTGTTCCGCATGACGGAGGTGCGCTACCAGCCGGACCCGGCGCTCGAGCGCGCGCTCGACGTGCTCTTCATCCTGCACGCCGACCACGAGCAGAACTGCTCGACGAGCGCGGTGCGCAACGTCGGCAGCTCCGAGGTCGACCCCTATTCGGCGCTCGCCGCGGGGGTCGCCGCGCTCTACGGCCCGCTGCACGGCGGCGCGAACGAGGCCGTCATTCGCATGCTGCAGGAGATCGGCTCGGTCGACCGGGTCCCCGAGTTCATCGAGAAGTTCAAGACCGGCGAGCGCCGGCTCATGGGCTTCGGTCACCGCATCTACAAGAGCTACGATCCGCGGGCGAAGATCGTCAAGGAGATCTCCACCGAGGTCTTCGAGGTCACGGGCAAGAACCCGCTGCTCGACATCGCGCTCGAGCTCGAGAAGATCGCGCTCGAGGACGACTACTTCGTGAAGCGCCGTCTCTATCCGAACGTCGACTTCTACACCGGCCTCATCTACCAGGCGATGGGATTCCCGGTGACGATGTTCCCGGTGCTGTTCGCGATCGCCCGCACGTCCGGCTGGCTGGCGCAGTGGGCGGAGCTGGTGCGTGATCCGGAGCAGAAGATCGCCCGTCCCCGGCAGGTCTACATCGGCGAGGACGAGCGGCACTGGGTGCCGCTGGAAAAACGCTCCGAGCCGGTGATGCGGGAAGACGCGGTGCCCGGCTCGATCTGACCGGGACCGCGCTCGATCCTGGCGGGGCCGCAGCGAATCAGGATTTCTTCTCGCCGCCGCCCTTCTTCTTCAGCTCCTCGTCGATCATCGCCTTCATCCCCTCGGGCGTGCGGTTCATCACCCGCTTGCCGTTGATGAACATCGTCGGCGTGCCGGAGACGCCGACCTGTTGCGCGATGGTCATGTCCTGCTGGATCAGCTTCATGACGTCCGGCGAGCTCACGTCGGCGTCGAACTTGGCGAGGTCGAGACCGATCTCCTCCGCCTTCTTGCGGATGTTCTCCGGCGTCAGCTGGTTGTAGATCTCGAAAAGCTCGTCATGCATCTCCCAGAACTTGCCTTGCTTCTGCGCGGCCGCGGCCGCCTTCGCCGCCGGCAGCGCGTTCTGGTGAATCTGCGTCAGCGGGAACTGCTTGTAGACGAAGCGAAGATCGTTCGGGTAGGCCTTCAGGAGCTCGTCCACCAGACCGGTGGACCGTGCGCAGAAGGGTCATTGGAAGTCGCTGAACTCGACCAGCGTCACCGCCGCTTGTTTTGGACCGCGCACCTCGGAACCGCCGACCGGAATCTCGTAGACGCGGTTCGGGTCCATCTGCGGCCGTCCGGCCGGCGCCGACTGCACACGCTGAAGGATGTCCCGCAGCATCTTGTCCTGGGTGTCGAGCCGTTCGAGGA
>JAXDLK010000108.1:0-17421 GCA_034666665.1 Candidatus Binatota bacterium | reverse complement strand
CGGGCGGCTTGATGCTGTTCGACGATTACGGACGTCCGGACTACGAGCTGTCCGAACGGCGCGCGGTTGACGAGTTCTTCGAGAAGCGCCCGGAGTCACCGATCGTCCTGCGCAGCGGCCAGTGCCTGGTCGTCAAGCTCTGAGCCCGCGACGGGCCCCGTTCCCCGCTGGCGAGCGGCGGGTGCCCGTCGGCTATTCGCGGGTACCGGTGATCCGAGCGGGAATGCCACGAGCGAGCGAACCTGGGGGAAGGTCTCGCGTGACGACCGCTCCGGCGGCGACGACGCTCCCCGCCCCGATCCGAACGCCATCGAGGACCGTCACGTTGATGCCGAGCCAGACGTCGTCCTCGATGACGACTCCTCCCTTGTACCTCAATCCCTGGAACGCGATCGGGGTCTCGGTGTCGTCGATGCGATGGTCGGTGCCGCCGATGCAGCAGTTCGGCCCGAGCAGCACGTGCTTGCCGATTCGGATCAGCTCGCCGGTCGTGAGTCGCACGTTGTGGCTGAGATCCGCGCCGTCCTCGAGAACGATCCGTCCCCCGCGGGTCTTGATCACGGAACCCCGTCCCACCAGCGCCCTGTCGCCGATCACGATCTCCGAGTCATCGCCGCCGAGCGCGTTCAGCAGAGCATAGTCGTCGATCACCGAACCGCTGCCGATCGAGATCTTGCTCGGATGGCGCACGGTCACGCTCCTGCCGATCACCACCCCGCGGCCCATCTGCCGCAACAGAAACCGATAGAGGTACTGCCGCAGGAGAATGCCGAGCGCTCCGGGAACCAGGCCGACGGTGCCGGTGAGGAGCTCGTACTTGACGAGCGGCCACACTCCCGGCCTGCCGACGGTCATCGCCTGGTATTTTTGCACGCTCGAGAACCGGCCTTCCCGGGCGAGCTCGTGGAAGGGAAGATCCTCGGGTTTGCGAAGCTCCGGGTCTGCCATCGACCTCCAGTCCTCGACGAACGCTAGTCCCCGACTCGGCGCGAGATCAGCCTTCGCGCGGGCCGAAGGCGTCGATCCCGAGCAGCTTCCGCGCGATGATCAGTTTCTGGATCTGCGTCGTCCCGTCCGGGATCGTCATCATGCGCGCGTCGCGAAAGTGCTGCTCGACCGGGAGCTCGCGGCTGAGCCCGTAGGCGCCGTGCACCTGGATCGCCGACGAGGCGATCCGCACCGCGGCCTCGGTCGCGTACCACTTCGCCATCGACGTCTCGGCCTCGCAGCGAACGCCCGCCTGAACGAGCGCGAGGCCGCGTACGGTCAGCAGCCGCGCCGCGTCGAGGTCGGTCGCCATGTCGGCGATCATCTCCTGGATCAGCTGATGGCCGCCGATCGGCTTTCCCCACTGGCGGCGGTCCCGCGCATAGACGATCGCCGCGTCGAGCGCGGCGCGCGCGATACCGATGGAGATGACGGCGACGAAGCAGCGGGCGCGCTCGAAGAGCCGGAGCGTCTCGCGAAGGCCCGCGCCGGGGCGGCCGAGCAGGTTCGCCGCGGGCACGCGCACCTCGTCGAACGAGAGCTCGGCCGTCGACCAGCCGTTCAACCCGAGCTTCGGCAAGTCGCGGCTCGTGTAGCCGTGGGCCTCGCGTTCGACGAGAAAGAGGCTGATCTCTCCCGGACCGGAGCGCGCGACGACGACGACGAAATCCGAGATGCCGCCGTTCGAGATCCACGTCTTCTCACCGCGGATGACGTACTCGTCGCCGTCCCGCGTCGCGGTGGTTTTCACGTCGCGAACGTTCGAGCCGACGTCGGGCTCGGTGATCGCGGAGCAACCGACGATCTCCCCGGCGAGGAGCCGCGGCAGAAGCCGCGCCTGCTGCTCGGGCGACGCGAGCGCGTGCAGGGTGAGCGACACGCCTTCGTTGATGAACGCCGTCCCGGCGAGGTCCGGCGACACCCGGGCGAGCTCCTCGTAGAGGAGGCCGCTGGTCACCATGTCGAGCCCGACACCGCCCGCCGATTCCGGAAGCCACCCGCCGACGACCCCGTAGGGAACGAGCGCGCGCAGGAGATCGATCGCGACGTCGTGCGGGATCGGCCGCTCGCGATGCCGGTCGGTGATCGGCCGGATCTCGGCCTCGGCGAAGCGCGCGAAGGCGTCGAGAGCGATCCGCTGTTCCTCGGTGAGCTGGAAATCCATGGTCAAGCAGGGTCAAGCAGGGGACGTTTCACACATTGAGCACATTTCGCTTCTTCCGACCGCCCGAACGACTCGGCGGGGACGGAAATGTGCTCAATGTGTGAAACGTCCCCCTCTCCTCGCGCGTCGCCGCGCTCGCCTCCGTTTGCGGCGCATGTTCATCCAGGTGACGGCGTCCCCGAAGCGCGAGAACAGCACCCACACCATCAAGCGGCGGGTGGACCGCCATCGCGAGAAGACGAACGTCGCCCGGAAGAGCGTCTCCCACGCCCGGTCGCTCAGGGTCACCGCCGGCGGATCGAGGTGGTAGTTCGGCGCGAACCGTCCGGCTCGGCGCGCTCGCTCCCAGCGAAGAAACGGCGCCACGCGCTTCTCGTGGTCGAGGTGGCGGAACGAGCGGTCCACGTCGTCCTTGCTGACGGCGCCGCCGACGAGGTGGCCCTTGGCGATCAACATGCGGAGCAAGGACTCGGCACGCTCGTTCCGGCAAAGCACCAGGCTCGCGCCTTCGGGGTGGAGGTACTCGCCGTTCTCGTCGCGCACCCAGAAGTCCGTGACCGAGAGATCGGTGAACTCCGCGGTGAAATCGGGACAGTCGAGGCAGCGGCTCGGAGTGTAGAGGTGGAAGAGGTAGTTGTAGGCGCTGTCCTTGTACTCGTAGCGGTGGAGGTCGCGGACCTCGCCGGGAAGCTCCGCCTGGAACTTCCCCGGGAATTTCCCGCCGCGATAGCGAAAGCGGACCACGGAGCGGAGCGGCACGCGCTTGCGCTCGAGCAGGTCCGTCGTCGCCTCGCGCTCGAGCGTGCCGTGACAGGCGAGGCCGATCGTCAAGATCTTCCGGCGCGCGAGGCTCTTGTTGAAGCCCTCGAGCCGGCGGAGGCCCTCGATCTGACAGCCGACGCCGACGAACGCGAAGCGTCCGGGAAGCCGCCGTACCTGGCGGAGCGCCTTCGCCTGCGGCACGACGCAGTACTTCGATCCCGCGGTCGCCAGCAGCTCCTCCGGAGTGCGGCACACCACGGGCTCCGGCTTCAGCGGATCGTCGGGATGCGCACCCACGGTGACCGCGGCGTCGATCTCGCCCTCTGCGAGGAGGCCCATGAGGATCTGCGTCACGACGCCGCCGCCGCTGCCTTCGCGACGCACGTCCGTGCTCGACGAGGAGCACAGCCACGCGCTCTGGTAGACGCCGCCCAGCCATCGCGGCGGATCGGCGACACCGAACCGCTGCCAGTACTCGGCCTTGTAGTCGAAGTCGACGCCCGGACAGACGGCGACGCAGAGCCCGCAGGCGATGCAGCCCTCCGTCTCGATCACGGGCAACGCGCGGTCGTCGAAGCGGACGACGTCGGTCGGGCAGATGGGGTCGCATACGCCGCACCGCGTGCACAGGGATTCGGGGACGACGCGCAGCGGCGGGCCACCGTCCGCGTGCGCCGGAACGAGGCCGTCGACCATGTAGCTGCGCTCGGCTCGAGCCTCGGCCATCGGCTGCAAGATACCGGTGGAGGTTGCCCGGTGCCACCGGCGCCGTCTTTCTGGCAAAACCGGCACCCATGTCGCGGCATCACCGGCTGGCGCTGCTGGCGATCTTCACCGCCGCGATCGCCGTTCGCCTGTTCGTGCTCTTCCGTGGCGGCGGGCCGATCCTCGATGCCGACGAGGCCGTGGTCGGGCTCATGGCGCGCCACATCGCCGGGGGACGCGCGTTCCCGCTCTATTACTACGGACAGAACTATCTCGGAGCGCTCGAGGCCTGGTGCGCCGCGGCGGTGTTCGCCGTCGTCGGTCCGTCGGCGACCGCGCTCCGAGCGGTGCCGTTCGCGTTCTCGCTGGTCGCGCTGTTCCTCGTCTACCGTCTCGGTGAGCGTTGCTACGGCGTCCGCGCCGGGCTCCTGGCCGCGCTCCTCTTCGCGGTCCCGCCGAGCGGTCTGGCGATCTGGAGCCTCAAGGCGCGCGGCGGCTTCATCGAGCTCGTGGCGATCGGCACGGGCGTGCTGGTCGCCGCCGAGAGCCTCTTCTTTCGCGGGGGGGATCGCCGCACCGCCTTCGCGCTCGGCGCCCTCCTCGGTCTCGGCTGGTGGGTGAACCAGCAGATCCTCTACTACGCGCTGCCGGTCGCCGCCTGGGCCGCGCTGCGGAACCGCGACGATCCGATGCTGGGCGATCTGCTGGTCCCCGGCGGCGTCGTGCTCCTGCTCGTCGGCTATGCCGCGGCGATTCCGCGGCCGGATTCGGCGAACGGCCGGCTCGCTCTCGCCGCAGCGCTGCTCGGGCTCGGCACGGCCGGCTCCGCCTGGCTTCACCGTCGTAGCGCCGCCAGAGCGGTGTGGGCGTTGCCCTTCGTGGCGGCGGTCGCGGCGATCGCCGACGACTTACCGTTCTTGCACGCACGCCCCGGCGTGGAGCTGGCCTCGATGGGCGGCGTCGTGCTCGCCGCCTCCGTCGCCGCGAGCCGGGGCATCGACGCGCAGGGGATCACGCTCGTCTGCGGCACGCTGGCCGTGTGGCTGGCGGCGTTTCGCTGGTGGAACCCGTCGGCGACGGTCTACGCAGCCGTCGCTCTCGTGCCATGGCTCTTGGCCGTCGGTCGCGCGGTGCGCGAACGGCCGCGCTTGCTCGCCGCGGTCGTCGGAATGACGCTCGGGGCCGCGCCGTTCCTGGTGGGGCTGGCGCTCCGGGGCGGTCGCTTGCTCGAGGTCGTTCGCGGCACGCCGATCACGCGCGTCCCGGCGAACGTCTTCGGCTTCGTCTCGGAGTCGCTGCCGATGCTCGTCGGCGCGCGTCCGTTCTGGGGGGACGTCGACTTCCTGCCCGGGCTTTCGCTCTTGGTCGTCGCGCTCTACGGCGCGGCGATTCCCCCCTTCCTCCGGAGCGGCACCCGCGAGCGGACTGCATTCCTCGGCTGCTTCCTGGCGGCGGTGCCGGCGATCTTCGCGGCGAGCGCCTTCGGTTGGTTCCGCTCGGAGCCCCGCTACCTGCTGCCGATCTACTCGGTGCTCTTCGTGGTGCCGGCGGCGGCCGCCGATCGCTGGGCACGAGAGGGGCGGCGCGCGATGGCGGCGGCGTCGATCGCGGCGCTGCTCGCGGTCCACCTCTACGGTTCCGCGCAGAGCTCGCGGGCGAGCGATCTCCTGCTCCTGAGCGCGACCGAGCGCGTCTCCGCCGACCACCGGGAGCTCATCCGCTTCCTCGAGGAGAAGCGAATCCGCCACGTGTACACGAGCTACTGGATCGGCTACCGCCTCGCGTTCGAGACCGCCGAGCGCGTGGTGTTCGCGCCGTTCGGCCAGCCGGCGACGGAGCGAATCCCTTCGTACGGCCGCGAGGTGCGGCGGGCGGAGCGCGTCGCCTACGTCTTCGCGCCGACGCTCGCTCGGATCGTCACGGCGAGCCTCGACGCGCTCGGCGTCGGCTACGCGCGCCGCACGGCCAGCGGTTACGAGGTGATCTACGATCTCGAGCGGCCTTCCGCTCCTTTCCTGGCGCTCGGCCCTCGAGAGCTCGGAGCGAGCGTGTCCGCCGCCGAGATCCCGCTCGCCGCGGACGGAAGCATCGATACTCGCTGGGCGACGCATTCGCCGCAGGCGCCGGGAACGTGGGTCGAGGTCCGGCTGCGGTCGCCGCAGGCGCTCGCCTGGCTCTCGGCGACGCAGGGGGACTTCACGATGGACTATCCGCGCGGTCTCCGGGTGATGCTTGAAACCCCGGAACGCACGTGGCAAGTCGTCGCCGACTCGGAGACGACGCCTGCGCTCCGGTTCTGGCTCCAGGGCGGAAGGCTCGACGTCGATCTCGCGGGACGGCGCGCTCTCGCGCTTCGGCTCGTGCTCACCGGTCGCGACGACACCTTCGACTGGTCGATCGCCGAGCTCGCGGTCTCGGCGGCTCAGGCAGGTGAATGGACGCGTTGAGCAATCGTCGGACGATCGCCGGGCTCTTCGTGATCTCGATGGCGGCGCTGCTGCTCGAGATCGCCCTCACGCGCGTGTTCGCCGTCGTGCTGTGGAGCCACCTGACGCCGATGATCGTCGGCACGGCGCTCTTCGGCTTCGGATTGTCGGGCCTCTACGCGCATTTCTTCGACCGACCGCGAAGTCCCGCAGCGCTGGCGCTCGGCTTCGCCGGCGGTGTCCTCGTGGTGCTGCTGGTGATCGCCGAGGTGCCGCTCCGCATCTGGGACTTCGGAGCGCAGGAGCTGCAGCTCCAGGCGGCGCTGCTCGCGATCTACTACCTGGCGCTGCTGGTTCCGTTCTTCGCGATCGGTCTCGCGATCCTGCGGATCTTCTCGGCTTCCTCGATCGGCATCGGCCGTCTCTACGCCGCCGACCTCTTCGGCGCCGGCGCCGGTACGGCGGTCCTGGTTCCCCTGCTTCCCGAGCTCGGCGGCGAAGGCACGATCGTCTTCTGTGCCGCGCTGGCGGCCGCGGGCGCGGTGCTCCTCGCCGGCAGCCGCCGCGCGCAGTGGCTCGCGGTGACGGCGACGGTCGCTCTCGGCGTCTTCGCCACGCAGGCGAGCCGCGTCGTCCCGCTGGTACCGCACCAGGCGAAGCGCCAGTTCAACGTCGACGTGCAGCGGGGGCGGATCGAGTACACCGTGTGGTCGGCGCTCTCGCGCGTCGACGTCGGCGCCATGACGCGCGCGGTCAAGCGGATCTGGATCGACGGCGGCACCAACGAGTCGAAGATGTTCCACCGCCCGCGGCAGGAGTTCGGTTCGGAGCCGTGGAAGCGGCACAGCGTCTACCTGCCGTACTTCCTGAAAGAAGGATCCCTCGGACGCGTCCTGGTGGTCGGGCCGGCGGGCGGCAAGGAGGTCTTCCTGGCGCTTCACGGCGGCGCGGCCAGCGTCGATGCGGTGGAGTTGGACGCGGGCGTCGTGCAGGTCGTCGGGTCGGCGTACGACGACTTCCTGAAGGGCCTCTATCACCGGCCGCGCGTGCACCTGCACAACGACGAGGCGCGGAGCTTCGTCCGGCGGAGCCGCGAGCGCTACGACGTGATCCAGTCGGTCGCGAACTACACGCCGGCGGCGCTGGTCTCGGGCGCGCTGAACCTCTCGGAGTCGTTCCTGCTCACGAAGGAAGCGTTTCACGACTACCTCGATCATCTGAATCCCGGCGGCATCGTCTCGTTCCATCGCGGCGCATCGCTGCGGATCGCGGCGATGGCCGCCGAAGTGCTCGAGGAGCGCGGCGTCACGAATCCGGGACGGAGTCTCATCGTCGTCGCCACGGGACAGACGTTCTTCGAAGGCGTGCTGGTGAAGAACGGCGAGTTCTCCCCTGAGGAGATTGCCCGGGTCGAGCGCTATCTCGCGGCGAAGAAGGTGCCGGCGTACTACCTCGCCGGCCGCGGAAATCCTCTCTACGTACGGATCATCGAATCCCCGGATCGGCGGGCGCTCTACCATTCGCTCGGGGTCGATCTCTCACCCCCGACGGACGATCGGCCTTTCCTGGATCACTACACGAGGTTCGGCGATCGCGGAGTCGACCCGCGGCTCCCGGTCGAGTTCCGCTACTTCGCGAAGCTCAAGTGGTGGGGCGCGGTGCCCCAGGGCGACATCTCGTACGTGGCGATCCTCGTCGAATCGGCGGTGCTCGGGTTGCTGCTGATCGGTCTTCCGATCCTGTTCGCGCGCCGCCGCGGGACGGATCCCGTCGACCCGGGAGTGCTGCTCTACTTCGCCTGCCTCGGCGTCGGCTTCATCCTCGTCGAGCTCTGCCTGATGAAGAGCGTGATCCTCTTCCTCGGCCACCCGACGTACTCGATCTCGGTCGTGCTCTTCACAGTGCTCGTCGGCGCGGCGCTTGGTAGCCTCGCGAGCGACCGCGTCGCCCGCACTCGACGGGTCATCCTCGCGCTCGTGGTCCTGCTCGCCGTGGAAGCGATGATCTTGCCGCTGCTCTTCCGGGCGGCGCTCGGCCTCGGCTTCACGGCGCGCGTCGCGGTGGCGATCGGGCTGCTGCTGCCGCTGGCGGTGGGCATGGGCGTGCCGTTCCCCACGGCGTTCCGCATGCTTCGCGAGCGAGCGCCGTCGCAGCTGCCGCTTGCCTGGGCGCTCAATGGGTACGGTACCGTGCTCGGGTCCGGGCTCTGCGTGTTCCTCGCGGTGTTTCTCGGCTTCCGCGCGACGTACGCGGTCGCGTGCGCGCTTTATGCGGTGGCAGCCTTCGCCTTTCCGCGGCGTCTCGAGGACGCGTCCGCGGGCGCTGGGGCCGCCGCGCCGGCGCTCGGTGTCTCAGGCCGGCGTGTCGTCGGCTGAGCCGCGGCGCGAGATTCCGCTTCGGCGAGCAGCCCCTCGCGGAGGAGGTACTCGCGAAATCGTTCGGCGACCAGCCGGTTCGCGCCGGCCGTGAGGTGGCTGGTGAAGAAGCCGCGAACGTCGCGCTCGTTGCCTGCCGAGTCAGCGAGCACGCGCACCGCATCGAAGCAGGAGTATTTGCGTGCGGCGCAGTGATCGAGCACGTGGCGCACGCGCGGCGCGTCGCCGCCGCGGAACTCGGTGAGAACCTCGTCGACTCGCGGAAAGATCAGGATCACGGGCAAACCGCCGAGCGCCTTGGATTCGTCGACGAACGAGTCGAGGATCGACAGGTAGAGCTCGCGGATCGGCGGGTCGAGCCAGAGGTCGTCCCAGGGTCGCGCGTCGACGTCGTCGGGACGGCGGTCGCTCGGCGCCAGGGCCTCATGCCAGATGCGCGGGTTCAGCAGGATCTTCGCGTAGGGAAACGCGAGCACGGGGTAGTCGGCATGGTTGTACCAGTAGTCGTGGGTGCCGATCGTGCGGAGGAACGCGGGATCCATCAGCCGTTCGACGTCACGGGCATCCTGGATCGGATTCGGCAGCAGCCGCCGTCCGCCGTCTTCCCGGACGAATCGCGGCTTCGTCATCGGGCCTCCCGTCGGTGGATAGTAGAAACGGCGATAGACGTTCACCGTGCGATTGATGTTTTCGCTGATGAGACCGAGGACGACGATCGGCGTCCGGAGCTTCGGGTAATCGCGGCGGAAACGGAGGTAGGCTTGGTCGGTGCCGTAGCCGCCGACCCCGAGGTTGTACACGTCCGCGTGGAGCAGATCGGACAGGTAGGTTTGGAAGGTTTCGCGAAAACGAACGTCGACGCCGTAGGTGAAAGAGTCGCCGAACGTGGCGATCAGAGGCCGCCCGTAGTCGCGCGCGCGCGGCCGCTCTCCGAACGGGGAGTCGAAGCGGTAGATCCATCCGAGGTCCTTGTCGAAGGACTTGCGGCAGCGCTCGAGCTCGTTCGGCCGCAGCAGGTAGTCTCCGAGGTCGTAGAAGCGGAATCGCGATCGGAACGTGGTGAAGAACGCGAACGATGCGCCTTCGACCAGGGCGGCGACGGCCACGAGCATGAGGACGGTGAACACGGCTCGCCGGACGCGCACGAGGCGCGCACTTTACACTCCGGACGTCGACAGACAAGATCGAGCGGCCCCCTCGGTGCCTCCCCGCGTCCGCGTGCGGATCGCATTCTCGCCGACCGATGAGCATTCAGCGCGTCGCCTACTTCGTCCTCAGTCTCGCGGTGACGGCGGCGGTCTTCGCCTACCTGTTTCGCCACGTGAGCCCGTCCGAGGTTCTCGATCTGCTCGCCGACGCGGACCGCCGCGGCGTGGCGATGTTCCTCTTGCTCTCGGCGTCGATGAGCGTGCTCGTCACGTGGCGCTACCGGCTGCTGCTCGCGGCATCCGGCCACGATCCCGGCCCGGTGGCTCTGTACCTGGTCGTGCTGGTGCGGAACCTCTTCTCGGACCTCCTGCCGGCACGCATCGGCACCCTGGTGTACGTGTACCTGGTCAACGCCCGACTCGGCGTCCCACTCGCCGCTGCGACCTCGAGCTTTACCGTCGCGATCCTCTTCGACTACGTGGCCATCGCGCCGCTGGTGGCGGTCGCCGGGATCGCTGCGGGCCGCGCACTCGGGCTTCCCGGGCCCCTCATCGGAGGGTTCGCGATCGCGATCGCCGTCGCGTCGCTGCTGATGATCGCCTTCCTGCCGCACATCTTGGAGATCGCCCGTCGCGCGTTCCTGCGCGCGCCGATCGTCGGCCGCGAGCGGCGGGAACGATTCGCGGGCGCCATCGAGTCACTCGAGGACGAGCTCGCGCGCATCCGCGAGGCCCGCATCTACGGTCGTGTCTTCGTGCTTTCTCTCCTGGTTCGGGTCGCAAAGTATGCCGCGCTCTACGTCTTCCTCTTCGCGCTGCTCGCGCCGCGCGGCTGGGAGCTGTCGGATCTCGGTGTCGGTCGCGTCCTCCTCGGTCTGGTCGCGGCCGAGGCGACCGCCAGCCTCCCGGTCTCCGGCATCGCCGGCTTCGGCGCGTACGAGGGAACGTGGGCGCTGGTGTTTCACGCGCTCGGATTTCCCGCATCGATCGCGCAGCTGACGAGCGTGGCTCACCACCTCTTCACACAGGCGTATGGCTACGGGATCGGCTCGCTGGCGTTGGCGGCGCTGCTGCTCCCCTGCTGGCGCCGCGATCGACCGCGGCCGGTGGTGCCTGCGGTCGCGGATTCTCCGGTGGCTTTCTCCGCGAAGATCGCGACCTTCGCCGTCGCGATCGCGAGCCTCCTCTGGGTGTGTTGGGAGCTCCCGGTGGAAGCCGGCGAGGTCACCACGGCCGAGAAGGAGACGGAGTCGGAGCGCGGCGCGCGCCGCGAGGTCGCGGACTCGTTTCGAGGTCGCATCGTCTTCGACTCGAACCGGCGAGGGACGTTCGGGATCTTCTCGGTGATGCCGGACGGCTCGGACGTGAAGCCGGTCGTCGATGGCGAGTGGGCCGAGGTGTACCCGGACGTTTCCGGCGACGGACGATGGGTGACGTTTGCGCGGGCCGAGTCCGAAGTGCGCGGGGCCGCGTCGGAGATCTTCGTCGCGGGCACGGACGGACGGGAGCCGCGACGCGTGGCGGCGAACGGGACCTATCCGACGTTCTCGGGCGACGGCCGGACGATCTACTTCGAGCGCGACCGCCGCCGGGTGATGGCGATCGGCTTCGACGGCAAGAACGAGCGGCCGCTCTTCTTGCCCGCCGACTACGGCTTCGAAGGACGCGAGGTGGTGAAGCCGCGCGTGTCGCCGGATGGGTCGATGGTGGTGTTCACCTCGGACCGCGGCGGCCGCTGGCACGCATGGGGCGTGGATCTCCGGTCGAAGCAGGCCTTCGCCGTCGGCCCGGGATGCGAGCCGTCATGGTTTCCCGACGGGCGGCGCATCGCCTGGATCCGGTTCCAGGCTCGGGATCGCGCGGGTATCTTCGCCTTCGACCGACCGAGCGGCGCGGCATCCGTGCTCGAGGATGCCGGGCCGCCTCGCGGACACGAGTACTTCCCCACGATCACGGCCGACGGAGAGTTCCTGCTCTACGGCTCCGCCCCGAGCGGACAGCACTCGCACGCCACCGCGAACTACCAGATCTTCATCAAGCGGCTGGCCGATGGCGCTGTCGCGCGCGTCACCCGGGACCGGTTCACGAATCGCTGGCCCAAGGCCGTGCCGGCGGGATAAACGTTTCGGCCGTGACGACGGCCGAGAGGCGGGACACGCCTCGGAACGAACCGGTGGCCGTGCCTCGGCGCTCTCGGCGGGTGCTCGCGGGAATCGCGGTGATGCTCGGCAGCCTGGTGCTCGGCGTCGCGGTTCTCGAGTGCGTCGCCCGTTTCATTCCCCCGGTCACGCCGACCTACGACCGTCCCTCGATCTTTCGCGGCCCGTTTCCGGAGAACTCGCTCGCGATGCGCGACTTCCAGTACCCCCGCGAGAAGGGTCCGAACCATTTCCGCGTGCTGGTGTTCGGCGACTCGTTCACCGCGGGCGGCGCGGTGGCGTACGACGACACCTACGTGAAACGGCTCGAACGGTCGCTCAACGTCTTCGGCAATCGCGACCACGTCTCGTACGAGGTGTGGAACCTGGCGATCTCGGGCACCTCTACGCCCGAGCAGGTCGAGCGCATCCGGCACGTGGCCGGCGGCCACGATCCGGATCTCATCATCCTCGGTTACTGCCTGAACGACGCCGAGGACTGGTCGCGGCCGCGGGAGACCAAGGCGCTCGAAACGCGGCTGCACGTCGGGTTCTTCCGCAAGCCGGGAGGCCGGACGGGGTTTCTCTACCACCATTCCGCGCTCGCGCGGCTGGTGATCCACCGGCTGTTCAACTGGCGGAGCTTTCGCGACCAGATCCGTTACTATCGCTACCTCTACCGGGCGAAGTACACGGGCTGGCAGCGGACGCGGAAGGCGCTCCTCGAGCTCGGACGCTATTCGCGCGAGACCAGGACGCCGGCGGTGGTGATGATCTTCCCGCTCTTCTCCTGGGGGCTCGGCGACCACGACTATCCCTTCGCCGGCATTCACGCGAAGGTCCAGCGCGCGCTCGCGCACGCGCATCTCCGTGCGCTCGACCTCCTGCCGTTTTTCCGCGACCTCGACCGCACGCGGCTGGAGGCGGTGCCCTTCCATGACCCCCATCCGAGCGAGATTGCCCATCGCATTGCCTCGGATGCCTTGTGGACGTACCTCCGCACCGAGAGGCTGGTGCCCGGGCGGTCGGTCGACACTCGCGCCTACGGGCCGGTGCCTGCCCCCTGGTGAGGAGCACATTGATGTTGTGCTGCAATCCACATATTTTATCCACATGAAGGCGATCCAGATCACGATCGATGAACGATTGCTCGAACGGCTCGACGCCGACGACGAAGTGAAGCGCAGCGGACGATCGGCGGTGTTACGCCGCGCGGCGGCGGAGTACCTCAGGAAGAAGCAGCGGAGCGCGGTGGCGGAAGCCTACGAGCGTGGCTACGGGAAGCATCCGACCGACCCGGATCTGGCCGGGTGGGCAGACGACGGTTCATGGCCAGAGAAGTAGTTCGCGGCGACATCTGGACGTACGAGTTCCGCCGACCCGACAAGCGAAGACCCGTCGTGGTCTTGAGCCGTCCCGAGGCGATCGCGGTGCTTCACACGGTGCTCGTAGCGCCGGTTACATCCACGATCCGCGGCTTGCCGAGTGAGGTGATCATCGGAACCAGGGAAGGGCTCCGGCACGACTCCGCCGTGAACCTCGACCACGTTCAAACGGTGGAGCGCGCCCGTCTCTCACGCCCGATCGGCCGTCTCGACGCCGAGAAGATGCGCGCGATCTGCCGCGCGCTGGCGGTAGCGGCCGGGTGCGACTGATCGTCTCGTCGGGAGCCGACGGATCGCGAGCGTGGTCCGCCTCTCGGCGATAAGCCCCGTGGATCGTGCCCCCGCCTCGGCAACGGCGAACGGTCACGGATTCGAGGGAGCGCGCAGCAGATCGGCGGTCAGCCGCATCGACTCGCGCGCCAGCTCGCGCATCTGAGCGACACGTCGCGAGAGACGCTGGCGGATGTCGTCCCGGTGGCGCCAGCGATCGTCGATCCGCTGCCACAGAGATTCGGCTTCGAAGGGCGCCATCGGTACGGCGGATTCGGGAAGCTCGAGGTAGCGGAGCATGCTCTCGACCTTCTTCTGGTAGACGAGCCCGGCGATCGGCGTCTCGCGACTGGCGGCGAGCAGCAGCGAGTGGAGGCGCATGCCGACGAAGAACGCCATCTCGCCCATGGCTCCCTGGAGCTCTTCGGGGGCGAGCTCGCCGTTGCCGAGGATCCGCGAGTGCTCGCGTGTCTTCATGCGCGCCTGGACGCTGCGGGTGATCGGCTCGTCCATGCGCTGCGTCACGAAAAAGACGACGGCGGCATGCCAGTCGAGGACCATGCGATCGGCGACCTCGGCGATCACGGTCGCGAACCGCTGGGCGTCGACGGTGCCGCCGTTCTCGGACGCCCAGCTGTCGAGGTAGGCGTTGACGTTGACGCCGACGCGGCTGCGCTCCGGCGCGAGGTCGAGGCCGCGAAGGATCTCGCCGATGCGCGTGGCGCTCGCCGGCGGATGGTCGAAGGCCGCATCGGCCATGAGATGCACCGGCTTCGGCGGCAGGCCCACCTCGCGCGCGAGCGCGAGCGAGTCCGGATCGCGGATGAGGAAGAGGTCGCCGGTCGCGAGCGCGCGTCGCAGCACCTCGCGCCCCGCTGCCGTGTCCACGGGTCCCACGCCGACATCGTGAAACACCACCTTCTTGCCGCAGCGCTTCGCGTACGGGAGCAGGAACTGGAGCGGCCAGAGGTGGTTGAAGAACGGGTTCCTGAGCGACCGGTCGAAGAGGATCGCATCGAAGACCAGCGTCGCGTCCGTGCGGGCGACCGAGCGGAACGTGGGCACCCCGAAGAAGCGAATGCTCAGGTTCCAGGGAAGGATGGGAATCGGCGTCACCACGTCTGCCGGATAGGAGCGGCGGAGGAACCCCGGGGCGATCGTCGGGATCTCGAAGCGTGCGCCCGGAAGCTCGCGCCGGAGCCCTTCGACGATCGCGCGGATGAGCGCTGCGTCCCCCGCGTTCCGGCCGGACGACGAGCCGAGCAGAGTGATCCGCCGAACCCGTTCGTTCACGCAACGCCCTCGGCCCGGGGTACGGGATCCGTAGCCTCCCAACGATGCGAAACGAGCAGGACGCCTCCGATCACGCCGAAAAGCATGATCTTGGCGCGCAGCACGAGACCGACGGCGACGGCCTCCGCGGCGGGGACGCCGATCTGCCCGAGACAGACGACGTACGCCCACTCCGCGAGACCGAGGCCGCCGACGGAGATCGGTACGAACGAGACCACCAGCACGATCGGCACGACGATCGCGAGTCCGGCGAGATCCGGCGCCTGACCGAACACCTGCGCGCTGTAGTACACGTTCAGCACGGCGAGCGCGTAGAAGCCGAACGAGTAGCCCATCGCGCGGGCGATCAGCGGAAGGTCGCGAAAGCCGCGAAGGGCGTCGAAGAACGAGACGATGCGCGGTGCGACCCGGCTGGGGAGGATGCGCGTGACGGCCGAGGGCAGGCCGCCGAGCGCGATCAGCACGAAGACGCCGACCAAGCCGAGCGTCGCGAGCACCAGAGCGGCGACCAGAGGCATCTCGCGGACGAGCGATGGATCGAGGGCGAGTCCCGCCCAGGCGCAGCCGACGAGGGCAACGAAGCCCGTCAGGCGCTCGAGGAAGACCGTGACGAACGCGTGCGGCATCTGCCGCGTGTAGCGTCCGAGCCCGACGCTGCGGGCGACGTCGCCGCCGAACGTCGACGGGAGAAAATGGTTGAAGAAGATGCCGATGCAGTAGAGTGCGAAGAGACGGCCGAAGCCGACCCGCACGCCGCCGTGAACGAGCAGCGCCCGCCACTTCGCGCAGCTGATCGCCACCAGCAGGACGGAGAACACGAGCGAGATCCACACGTAGACCCAGCGCGGCGAGGCGGCGAGTCCCGCCAGACTCGAGATGCCGACCCGGTGGAGAAGGAGCGCGAGGAGCCCGATGCCGACCAGTGCTCGTGCGATGAAGCCCGCGTGCTTCACCGCCGGACGAGCCCGCGCTGCCGGTACCAGGCCAGCGTTCGCCGGATGCCGTGCCCGATGGAGATCTCCGGCACGAATCCGAGCGCATCGCGAGCGCGATCGGTGCGGAAGGAACGATCCTTGACGAAGAACTCGAGCTCCCGACGTGCGACCGGGAAGCGCAGGCCCGCGCTGCTCGTGGCGCGCTCGGCCGCGAGCAGCGGTCGTACCGGTAGCCGGACGATGCGGGGGTGACGATGACCGGCGGCCTCGGCGATCTCCCGATAGAGCTCCCGGATCGTGGTGGCCTCCGGGCCGGCGACGATGAACGTGCCCGCAGCCGGGCCGTGCGGCTCGCCCGCCAGCACCAAGGCTCGTACCAGGTCGTCGACGTAGAGCAGATGGTAGAGCGTCTTTCCCGAGCCCAGGAGCACCGGCGGCCTCCGGAGGGCCAGCCGGAAGAGCGGCAGCAGGCGGACGTCTCCCGGCCCGTAGAGCGATGCCGGCCGCAAGATCACGACCGCGAGGCCCTCCTGCGAGTACTCGCGGGCGAGGTTCTCGCCCTCGAGCTTGGTCCGCTGGTACGCGTCCCCCGGTTCCAGCGGCGCGTCCTCGTCGGCGGGTGGCGAGCCGACCGCGCCGTGGACCGCGACGGTGCTCACGTGCACCACGCGCTCGGTGCCCGCCGCTCGCGCCGCCTCGAGTACCGTCCGAGTGCCGTCGACGTTCGTCCTCTGCAAGATGGCGTCGCCCTCGGCGGCGTCCGCGGCGGCGAGATGGAAGACCACGCGGCAACCATCGAGGGCCCGCGCAACCGCGTCCCTGTCCTCGACGCTGCCACTGACGATCTCCGCCGCGGATGACGCGAGTGGCGCGGCGGAATCGGGGCGACGGACGAGGCAGCGAACCCGGCTCCCCTGACGGAGCAGCGCAGGGACCAGGTGCCGGCCGACGACTCCGGTGGCGCCGGTGACCAACACCGTTCTCGGGCGCGATCCCTCGACACGAGCGGCTTCTTCTTCGCGGGGAACGAGCATCGAGCGCGGCGCGCCAACTTGTCGGGTTTCTACTTCCCTTGCAATGCCGTGGGATTTCACGTTTAAGCGCCGGCTATTCTCTCGCTGCGGGGAGGTCGTGTGCGGAACCTCGGCTGGTCGATCGCATCGTGTCTCTTGCTGATTCCGCTGGTCACCTCGTGTGGCGGCGGAGGCGGGGACGGGTCGCGACTGTCGGACGTGAACCAGGACGGGACGATTCACGTCCTCGCCTTCGGCGACAGCATCACCCGCGGAGTGGGGGATGGTCCGGAGGAGACCTCGGAGCCCTCGCTCGGATCCGCCGGTTACCCCGCACGCCTGGAGCTCACCTCCGGCGTGCTCGTCACCAACGGCGGACAGCCCGGTGAGGAGACCGAGCGCGGTGTGCAGCGGCTGCCGTCGCTGCTCGCCGGGCTCGTACCACGCGCGGATCACGTGATCCTGCTCGAAGGCGCGAACGATCTCTTGAACGGTGTGGATCCCGCGACGGTGGTGAACAACCTGCGCACGCTGGCGAGCCAGACGATGGAGGCCGGCGCGGAGCCGTTCTTCGCGACGCTCACGCCCATCTGCTGCGACCACGCGCACGTGGTTCCGACGGCCACGGTCAACGACCTGAATCAGCGCATCCTCGCCGCCGGCCAGCAGTCGGGGATCTTCGTCATCGACTTCTTCGCTGCGCTCGACGGAGCCATGTTCACTCCCGCCTCGGGCCTGCTGCACTCGCCGGAAGGTCTGCATCCGACGCCGGCGGGATACGATCGCATGGCCGCGTTCGCGGCGGACGCGCTCGGCTAG
>JAXDLK010000107.1:0-4554 GCA_034666665.1 Candidatus Binatota bacterium | reverse complement strand
CGGACGCGTGCTCTCCTGCCGCGTCGACGGCGACGTGGGCATCCTGCAGAAGCCCGTCGCGCTCGCGCTCGCGCCCGATGCGACGCTTTCGTGGAGCTGGAAGATCGACCGCCTGCCGGCGACGGAGGCGGAGGACACGTTCTTCACGCACGACTATCTGTCGATCGCGGTCGAGTTCGACGACGGCCGCGACCTCACCTACACGTGGAGCGCCGCGCTCCCCGAGGGCCACGCATACGCGTGCCCGCTGCCGACGTGGACCGCGCGCGAGACCCATCTCGTGATCCGCTCGGGAGCGGAAGGTCTCGGCTCCTGGATCCGCGAGTCGCGAAACGTACGCGAGGACTACGCTCGAACCATGGGCGAGCCGCCCGCGCGGATCGTCGCCGTGTGGCTGATCGCCGTCAGCATCTTCCGCCGCGGGCTCGGGCTCGCCGAGTATCGCGACATCTCTCTCTCGGCCGCCGGCGAGACGATCCACGTCTTCTAGACGTCCCTACTCGTCCAGGTCTTCGGTCCCGGTCAGCTTCAGGAGGTCGGATCCGAGGACGCTCACGATCCAGCGGTGAATCGCATCCACCTGCCGCTCGAACCCGCGCGCCGCGAGACCGTAGTGGGCTGCGTCGCGCGACAGGAACGCAGCGCCGAGGCGGGCCGCCCACTCCTCCAGAGCTCCCGCGTCGACCCAGGGGTCGCGAACCCCCGCGACGATGGCCGCGGGCACGAGCGGTCGGCGAGGCGAGAGCTCACCGGCGAGTAACGCGCGGGCGACGCGCGGCGAGTCGGGCTGCAGTTGCGCCGCATCGATCGCCGCATCGGGCGTGAGCGTATCGGGGGGCGGCAGCGGTCGGCGGAACACTCCGCCACCGCGCCGGAGCGCGCGCCGAAACTCCTCGGTCACCGTCCCCGGCAGCGGCGGTGCGAGCGCGACGGCGGCACGCACCGGCAAGCTCGCGGCGGCTTCGAGCGCGAGCAACCCGCCGACGCCGTGACCGATCACCACCGCAGGCGATTGGTCGGCCGAGAGGATCTCGGTCAGATCGGCAAAATAGTCCGACACCGTGACGCGGGCGATGCGCGCTCCACGGCTCTGCGGCCGTCCGCGAAGATCGGGCGCGACGACTTCCCAGCCGCGGTGCGCGAGAAAGCTCGCGAAGTGACGCCAGAGCCACGCGCCGGTCCACAGGCCGTGCACCAGGACGAGGCGCGCGTTGTATCGCGCGTTCTCCGGCGGATGCGATTCGCCGTGAAAGTCTCCGATGCGGACTTCGAGCATCGCACCAGCGGATGCCACCGAAACGCAGACGAAAAAAAGGACCCTCGAGGATTTCTCGAGGGTCCTTTTCGACTGCGTCTGTCCGAAGAGAGGGTCTGAAAGTCGTCTTCGTTCCCAGCCTGAGTACTGACGGTGAATCCGAGAGCTTACTTCTTCTTCTTGGAAGCCTTTTTAGCGGCCTTCTTCTTGGCTGCCATGCTTACCTCCTAGTGGATTCGGTGTGGCCCCTCTGCCTCGGACTAGTGACCTCTCCTCCTCCCCCATCTTCCTGCCTCGGAATGACTCTAGTCCCGTTTGCTCCGACCTGTCAACGCCGACACGTCATTTTGGAAAACTTTTTTTATTACTCACGGCCGAGCGAATCCAAGTACCTCCGTGCACTTAAAATGCCGTTCAACCGTTTCCGCGGGGCGCATTAGCAGACCGTTTTAGTGATCAACCCAGGGCTCGTCGGGAGCGTACGAACGGCGAAGATTTTCGCTTCGGACGGCCGGCCAAGCCGCTGCTGCCGGCAAACGCCGCACGCCGGCCGAGCTCTTCCTCGATGCGCAGCAGCTGGTTGTACTTCGCCGTCCTTTCGCCCCGAGACGCGCTCCCGGTCTTGATCTGTCCCGCCCCCGTCGCGACGGCCAGATCGGCGATCGTAGTATCCTCGGTCTCACCGGAACGGTGCGAGATGATCCACGTGTAGCCGGCGTCGCGCGCGAGCTCGATCGCCTGCAGCGTCTCCGTCAGCGTGCCGATCTGGTTCAGCTTCACGAGGATGGAATTGGCCGCGCCGTCACCGATTCCGCGCTGCAATCGCACCGGGTTCGTGACGAAGAGGTCGTCACCCACCAGCTGAACCTCGGCGCCGAGGGTTTCCGTCATCAGCTTCCAGCCCTGCCAATCGTCCTCGGCGAGACCGTCTTCGATGGACGCGATCGGATAGCGTTCGATCCAGCGGCGATAGAATGCGACCATCTCCTCGGCGGTTCGCGCCGCGCCGTCCGAGCGGCGGAAGACGTAGCGGCCGTTCTCGAACATCTCGCTCGCCGCGCAGTCGAGCGCGAGCAGAACGTCGCGTCCGGCACGGTAGCCGGCGCGGTCGATCGCCTCCAGCAAGAGCTCGATCGCCTCTTCGCTGGAGCGCAGGTTCGGCGCGAAGCCGCCTTCGTCCCCGACCGCCGTCGAGTAGCCGCGCTGCTTGAGCGCCGTCTTCAGCGCATGGAAGATCTCGACACCCATCCGCAGCGCATCGGCGAAGCTCCGCGCCCGCACCGGAACCACCATGAACTCCTGGAAGTCGACGTTGTTGTCGGCGTGAGCACCGCCGTTCAAGATGTTCATCAGCGGCGCAGGCAGCGTGCGCGCGCCGGCGCCCCCGAGATAACGGTAGAGCGGCTCGCCGACGGCGGCGGCCGCCGCCTTGGCGGTGGCGACCGATGCTCCGAGGATCGCGTTCGCGCCGAGTCGTCCCTTGTTCGGCGTGCCGTCGAGCTCGAGCAAGCGGCGGTCGATCTCCTCCTGCCGCCGAGCGTCGCGTCCGAGGAGACCGGCGCGGATCTTCCCGTTCACGTTGGCGACCGCGCGTTCGACGCCCTTGCCGCCATAACGCTTCGCCTTGCCGTCGCGAAGCTCGAGCGCCTCGTGCTCTCCCGTGGACGCCCCCGAAGGCACGGCCGCCCGCCCGACCGCGCCGCCCTGAAGCCTAACGTCGACCTCGACCGTGGGATTCCCCCGCGAATCGAGAATCTCCCGCGCATGAATGTGCTCGATCTTCATCGTTCCTCCTTGATCCACCCCACGAGGCGACGTTCGCGGCAGCCGGCGGCCGTCGACGCGGCGGCGCTTCCGCCTTGCCGGCGCATCGCGGGCGCGAGTAGACTGTCCGCGCCGTGTCGCTCGACGACGTTCGCCGCCCGATCGCGTGGATCGCCGCCGTCGCGGTGGCGATCCTCGGCATCCGCTCGATGGTCGGCCATGGCAGCGCCCTCGATCTCTGGCGGCTGCAGCGCGAGCGCACCGCGCTCCGTACGGAGCTCTTCCGCCTGCTCCGCGAGAACGACGACCGCCGCCAGCGGATCCTCGCGTTCCGTCGTTCCGACCGTACGCTCGAGCGGCTGGCGAGACAGGAGCTCGGCCTGGTTCGCGAAGGCGAGATCGTCTACCGCTTCGCGCCTGCGCCGCGGCCGAATGCCTCCGCGGAATCGCGTCGGCGCTAGGAGCCGCGGACACACCTCGGATCCGACCGGGCGGTCGGGCAGGACCGGAGCGGCAGCGCCGCGAGCGGGGGACGGGCGGCGATCGAATGCCACCCAGGAGTCTGCGCCACGGATAGCTCGTGGCGCAGACTCCTCCGCCGCGCCACCCAGCCGAACGCGCTCGCTGTGAAGCGCTCGCGGGCGCAAGATGTCCCGCTTCACGCGGGCCGCGCCCTAGCGCCCGTCGTCGCCGTCGGCGACCATCGATTCGTATTGATCGGCGTCGATCAGGTCGTCGAGCTCGGCGGCGTCCGCGAGGTCGACCTCGACCAGCCATCCCTCGTGGTTCGGGTCCTCGTTCACCAGCGATGGACTCTCCTCGAGATCGATGTTGATCGCCTTCACCCGGCCGGAGACCGGCGCGAGCAGATCGGAGACCGTGCGATTCGACTCCACCTCGCCGAACGACTCACCGCGCTCGAGGAGGTCGCCGATGTCGGGAAGCTCCACCGCGATCACGTCGCCGAGCGCCTTCTGCCCGTGCGCGGAGAGGCCGATGCGAGCGTGCCCGCTCTCCACGCGGACCCAGAGGTGATCTTTCGTGTAGCGGAGCGTGTCCACGTCTTCGACCGGCGAGCGCACGCCGCTCCATAGAGACAGCGTGCGGATCGTGTCAAGCGCCGTTCCGTGGAACTCGGGAATCCATCCGCGTCGACTGCTCGGCGATCCCGTCCGGTGGCGCCGGGCACTGCTCGGTCGGCGACCGGCCTCTCGATCCCTGCGGCCCCGAGCGAGCAGCCATTCGCAACTATAGTTGCACGAGGGTTCGCGTCCGATAGAAGCGTTGCGCTTGCCACCGTCCTCCGCTCCCGCACTCGACCCCGCCGAGCTCTACACGGCGTCCTCCTGGACGGTCTCCGCTTCGCACTTCTCCTCGGCACGGGATTCTGGATGTTCACCTCTCTGCAGCTCGCGAACCTCGGTGCGGGGAAGGCGACGATCTCGCGTCTCGACTCGATGACCAGGGCGGCGGTGATCGCAACGTTCGGACCGTGGGTGCCGGCGATTGGGCGGAAGGAGCGACATGCCTGAGAT
>JAXDLK010000106.1:0-6208 GCA_034666665.1 Candidatus Binatota bacterium | reverse complement strand
GAAGAGGCCGTCGGGTTCTCGTCGACGCCTCTTCGCGCTGCCACGGCGCGCTCGTCTTCACGTCTGCCCGCAGCTCCGCGGGGAGAGGTCGGCGCGTAGCGCCGGGTGAGGGGACCCTATCGAGGGCCGCGCCGCCGCGATTTACGCCCCCTCTCCCTGACCCTCTCCCCCCGTGCCCGGTGGGGGAGAGGGGAAGAAAGAACGGTCCCGTTCGCGAAGACGAACGCCCGGGCAGCTAGAACATGTACCCGGCGGAGAACAGGAAGCCTGTCTCGCTGATCACCCTCAGCTGTCCGTCGAGGCGCACGCGGTTGGTGACGTCGTAGTTCGTGCCGAAGACCAGGCCGAAGGGATCGCCCTCGTTGGCGTCGCCGGCGATGAAGTCGAACATCGCGCCCGCGTACGGAGTGAGCTCGGGAACCCGGGGGACGTTGTAGCTGACGCCGGGCGTGAACTGGAACTCGACCCAGTCGACGTCGCGCGCGCGGCGATCCTCGCTCGACCAGTAGAGGAAGTCGAAGGCGCCGCCGACGGCCAGCTCCGGGATGTCGGGAATCGGGTACGCACCCTGTCCGCCGAACCCCCAGGCGAAGTTGGTGTCGAGCCGATCGGCGTCCTGCACGCCGAAGCGGCCGTAGACGATCACGTTGGGTGCGACCGTGTAGCCGGGACGCACGAAGAAGCCGACCGTGTCGTCCGCGTCCCGCGCCCCGTCGTCGAGGTCCTTGCTGGCGTTGTACTGAAAATCGCCGGCGAGAAAGAAGTGCCTACCGGCCCAGCGGCCGGCGGGATTCGGTACGTAGATTGCGAGAGACTCGGTGGCGAAGACCAGAGCTCCACCGACCACAGCGAGCCACTTCCACGTCGCAGGTCTCATCGCCGTCCCTCCGAGGCTTCTGTATAACAATGAGGTCGTGAAAACGAAGCGCGCACGCAGGTCCCGTGTTTAGGGGAGCGTACAGCCGACGATGACCGACCTGCCGCAAACGATCGGCCGTTACCGCGTCACTCGCATCCTCGGTCGTGGAGGCATGGGCGTCGTCTATCTCGCCGAGGATCCGGCGCTGGGGCGACGGGTGGCGATCAAGGTCATCCCCGGTCCTGCATCCGAGCGCGAGCGGTTGCTCGCACGCTTCCGCCGCGAGGCCGAGATCTCCGCGCGCCTGGCGCATCCGAACGTGGTGACGATCTTCGACGTCGGCGAGGACGTCGTCGTCGGTCCGTTCATCGCCATGGAGCACGTGGAGGGACAGAGCCTCTCCGTGTTCTTGGGCGATGGCGACCTCGATCCGGACGCCCGGCTGCGCATTTTGATCCAAGCCGGACGCGCGCTCCGCGCTGCGCACGACGCCGGCATCATCCACCGCGACGTGAAGTCGCAGAACCTGATCGTGGGCAATGAGCGGCGGGTCAAGCTGATGGATTTCGGGGTGGCGAGTGACGTCGGCCGCCCCGGTCCGGAGACCGGCCGCACGCTCGGCACGCCCGCCTATCTCGCTCCCGAGCTGCTTCGCGGCGAGCCGTCGTCGAAGGCGACGGACCTCTACGCCTTCGCCGTCGTCGCGTTCGAGGTCTACACCGGAACCGTCCCCTACCCGGGAGACGACCGCTCAGTCGTCTTCTACCGGATCGCGACGGAGGCGCCCGTCTTCCCGCCGAGTCTCGATCCACGCGTGCGATCGGTCTTCGAGCGGGCGCTCTCGAAGGAGCCCGCCGATCGCTTCCCCGATCTCGCGAGCTTCCTCTCCGCTCTGATCGATGCCGAGCAGCTCGATCCGATGCGCTGGGCACGTCTTCGCGAGCTACTCGTGGGTGACGACTTGCCCGCCGCCCCCGGCGACGTGACGCCGCCGCGACTGTCGCCGATGCTGCAACGCACCGGCATGATGCGCGCGATCGTGCTCGGCTCGGCGTCGGCGATCTCCGTCGCGCTCCTCTTCTGGTCGATCGGCGCGTTGTTCGGTGCCTCGTCGCGTTCCGCGAACCCGCTCGTCCCCGCTAGCCAGCCGGATACGACGACCGCGGGCTCCGCCGGCCCGCTGTCGCTGGCGGCCGCTCCCGCCGCCCCGTCGTTCACCGCACCGACGGAGTCGAGCCCCGTGTGGTACCGCGTGCTCGTCCGGACGCCGGTCCGGCGTACACCGGACGACGCGGCCGAGGTCATCGCCTGGCTGCAGCCGCCGACCGAGGTGAAGGTCGTCGACGCGTCCGGTCCCTACCTCGCGGTGCGCTCGGTTTCCGGCCGGCCCGACGGATACGTGCGGAAGAGCGACGCTTCGCCCGTCGTCCGCTGACGCCCGCCTCTTGCGCTTCGCCTTCCGTTCGCTGTAGTGTACGTCCGCCGGCGGAGGGCCGACCATGATCCTGACGAAGCGACAGAAAGAGCTCTACGATTATCTGGACGAATATATCCACAAGCACGGCTATGCCCCGACCCTCGAGGAGATCGGCGCGCACTTCGGATTGTCGTCGCTGGCGACGGTGCACAAGCACCTGACGAACCTCGAGCAGAAGCGGCTCATCCGGCGAAAGGAAAACCTCAGCCGGGCGATCCAGATCGTGCCGCAGCGCAGGCGGACGGCTGCCGTCGAGCTCCCGCTCGTCGGCACGGTCGCGGCGGGCACCCCGATCGAAGCGATCGAGACCGCCGAGTCGCTCGCGGTTCCCGAGGATCTCGTCCGCCGCGAGCAGAGCTTCGTCCTGCGGGTGAAGGGCGATTCGATGATCGGCGACGGCATCCTCGATGGCGACTTCGTCGTCGTCGAGCAGCGTGCGACGGCCGAGAACGGCGAGACCGTGGTCGCGATCCTCGACGGACAGGCGACCGTCAAGCGCTTCTTCCGCGAGCGGGGCGGGAAGATCCGCCTGCAGCCCGCGAACGACCGGATGGAGCCGATCATCGCTCGGGACAAGGACCTCGAGATCCGCGGCGTCGTGGTCGCCGTGATGCGCAAATACAGATAGAGTCCGGCGCTTGGACGTGCTGCTCTTCGATCTCGACGAGACGCTCTATTCGCGGCGCCTCGGGGTAGTCCCGCGGATCGACCGGCGGATCAACGACTACCTCCGCGACCGCATGGGCATCGCCGAGGCCGAGGTCGATTCGCTGCGGCGGCGGTTCTGGCGCGAGCACGGCACCACGCTTCGCGGGCTGATGGCTGCGTACGACGTCGATCCGATGGACTACCTGGAGTTCATCCACGAGGTGGATCTCTCGGATCTGCTGGGCACGGACGAGGACCTCGGGACGCTGCTCCGCCGCCTGCCGGGCCGGAAGGTGATCTTCACGAACGGGTCGCGGCTCCACGGCTCGCGCGTCCTCGAGCTCCTCGGCATCGGCACCGCATTCGAGCGGGTCTTCGGGCTCGATGACCGCGCGTACGTGCCGAAGCCGGAGCCCGCGGCGTACCGGGCGGTGCTCGAGGCACTCGGAGTCGAGCCGGCGGCGTGCTGCCTGATCGACGACGCGCCGCAGAACCTGCCGCCGGCCAAGGCGCTCGGCATGCGCACCGTCTGGATCTCCGAATCCGGAGAGCGGGACGGCGACGCCGACCACGTGATCTCGACGCTCGCCGAGCTCGAGAGCCTTCTCACCTCGCCGTGATCGACAGCTTCGGGCTCTACGTCCACGTCCCGTGGTGCCGGACGAAATGCCCGTACTGCGACTTCAACTCGCACGCGGCCACGACGTGGCCGGAAGAGCGATACGTCGACGCGCTCGTGGCCGAGCTCCGCGGCGCCACTGCCTGGCATGGGGCACGCCTCGCAACGGTCTTCTTCGGAGGAGGCACGCCGTCGCTCTTCGCGCCGCAGTCGATCGGCCGCATCCTCGAGACGGCGGCGGAGCTTTTCGTCGTGCTGCCGGAGGCAGAGGTCACGCTCGAGGCGAATCCGGGGACCGTCACGGTGGAGCGGCTGCGCGGCTATCGTGAGGCCGGCGTCCGGCGCGTGTCCTTCGGCATCCAGTCGTTTCAGCCGCACGTCCTCAAGGTCCTCGGTCGGCTGCACACCGTCGAAGACACGCGCGTGGCGCCGCTGACCGCCCGCGCCGCGGGGTTCGACGACGTCAGCCTCGACCTGATCTTCGCGGTTCCCGGTCAGAGCCTCGACGACTGGCGGGCCGACCTCGACACCGCGATCTCGTTCGAGCCGGAGCACGTGTCGGCGTACAACCTCACCTACGAGGAGGAGACTCCGTTTCACGCCCTCCGGCGAGAAGGCCGGCTGGTGCCGGCGGCCGACGACCTCGAGGCGGCGATGTTCGAGGAGGCGCGCGCTCGGCTCGCCGAATCGGGATACCGCGCGTACGAGGTTTCCAACTTCGCGCGGCCGGGGCGCGAGTGCCGCCACAACCTCAACTACTGGACCGGCGGAGCGTACCTCGGCGTCGGGGCGGGAGCGCACTCGTACGAGCCGCTCGCGGACGGCGGGCGGCGGTGGTCGAACGAGAAGGATCCCGAGGCGTACGCGCGGCGCGCGCTCGGACAGGGCGCCGCGCGCGTCTTCGACGAGACGCTCGATCGCGACGCCTCCGCCGGAGAGTTCGCGTTCCTGAACCTGCGGCTCGCGGACGGCTTCACCGAGGAGAGCTTCCGTCGCCGCTTCGGCGTGGAGGTCGACGACCTGTTGCCCGGCCTCGGCGAGATGGTCGCGCGCGGTCTGGTCGAGCGCGATCGCCACGCGCTGCGTCTCACCGCGCGCGGCTTGATGGTCGCGGACTCGGTATTCACCAACCTCGTCTGAAGGAGAAACCTTCGATGCGCCGACTGACGTGTTCGCCTGCGGCCGGGAGCGAGCGCGATCTCCGCGAGGGCCCGCACCGCGGCACGAGGGCCGCAGTGATCGTCGGAGCTCTCGCGATCGCGCTCGGACGAAGCGCATCGTCGGACGCGGCGCCGTGACCGAGCTTGCCCGACCACGCGCGGCTGCAGTCCGCGCTGCAGGCGATCATCGAGGAAGGGAAAAAGGCGAGCACGGTTTCGGCCATCCGAGCCGCAAGGGCGGCAAGCCGTCGGACGACGTGATCGGCAAGCTGCCGGAACAGTTCCCCACCGGCCCGGGAGAGTAGATCTGCGCGGCATCGTCCGTCTCGCCTTCGACGCGGTCGAGCGAATCACCGACATCGTCGAGGCGATGCACCTGAACATCTCACGCGTACCTCCGCTCCTCGGCAAACCGGTCGAGGGACGGACGTCGGGCATCACCGGGTTCGTCTATTCGAACGTACGGCTGGTGAATCGCGGGCTCCGCGACAGCCTCGATGCGATCCTCGCGCAGCTGAGCGCCGCCGAGCGCGGCGATCCCTCGCCGGCGGGACGGGAGGTGTGGCTCGCGGCACTGAACGGCGTGCTCGGCGATTATCTCGTCGCCAGCGAGAACCCGCTGGCGCTGTCGATGTGCTTTCGTCACGAAGCGCGCGCGCTCGAGCTCGAGACGTCGGGATTGGCCGCGGCTCTGCCCCACGCCCGCGGCAAGGTGCTGGTGGTCGTCCACGGCCTCTGCATGAGCGACCTTCACTGGACGCGGAACGGCCACGATCACGCCGCGGCGCTGGCGCGCGACCTCGGCTACACGCCGCTGTACGTCCGCTACAACAGCGGACGACACGTCTCCACGAACGGCCGCGAGCTCGCGGAGATGCTGGAGACGCTGATCGCCCGCTGGCCGGTGCCCGTCGAGGAGCTCCTCATCCTCGGTCACAGCATGGGCGGGCTGGTGACGCGGAGCGCGTGTCACTACGGCGAGGCCGCGGGCCATGGCTGGCTCCGACGTCTCCGCAAGGTCGTCTTCCTCGGCACGCCGCATCACGGCGCGCCGCTCGAGCGCGGCGGCAACTGGCTCGAGAGCCTGATCGCGATGAGCCCGTACTCGGCGCCGCTGGCGCGGCTGCCGATGCTGCGGAGCGCGGGGGTCACGGACCTCCGCTACGGCAGCGTCGTGGAAGACGACTGGCAGGATCGCGACCGCTTCGAGAGGAGTCCGGATGCTCGCCGCGTCGTGCCGCTTCCGGCCGGCGTCGAATGCTACGCCGTGGCGGCGACGCTGGGTGGTCGCGAAGGCGACCTCAAGGATCGTCTGCTCGGCGACGGTCTGGTGCCGCTGCGAAGCGCCCTCGGGCAACATCCGGAGACCGAGCGAACGCTTCGCTTCACGGAGTCATACACCTGCTACGGCACCAACCACCTGGCGCTGCTCGACAGCCGCGAGG
>JAXDLK010000105.1:0-24600 GCA_034666665.1 Candidatus Binatota bacterium | reverse complement strand
AACGGCTTCAACATCCCGTCGTTGCTGAGCGCCCACGAGACCGCACCCTATTTCTACAGTGGCCTCGCGCAGACGCTCGAGGAGGTGTTGAACGGCGCGCACGACGACCACGGCGGAACCCGCCATCACTTCGTGCAGAACGCGTCCGACCGCGCGAGGCTGATCGCCTTCCTGCGGTCGATCGACGAGACGGTGCCGGCGCCCGGTGAGGAGCCGACGCCCTCACCCACCGCGACCACGACGGTCGCGGCGACCGCCACGCCCACGCGCACTGCGACGGTGACTCCGATTCCCTCCGTGACGCCGACCCCGACGCGCACGGAGCTCGGAACCGCGACCCCGACTCGCACGCGCACCGCGACGATCGTGCCGAGCACCACCCCGACGCGAACGCCGACCACCGCGCCGACGGCAACCGCGACGCGTGCGGCGACGCGCATTCCCCCGAGCATCGAGTGTCTCGGGAAACGCGCGACGATCATCGGGACCGGAGGGGATGACGTCATCGTCGGAACCGACGGCCCGGACGTGATCGTCGGCCGCAGGGGCAACGACGACATCCGCGGCAAGGACGGCAAGGACACGATCTGCAGCGGGATGGGCAACGATACCGTCCGCGGCGGCGGAGGCGGCGACCAGATCGCCGGCGGTGCCGGCAATGACGTCCTGCGGGGCGGATCGGGCAACGACGCGCTCGAGGGCGGTCCCGGCCGCGACGTCTGCACCGGCGGAAGCGGTAGGGACTCTCTCAGCGGCTGCGAATAGTCGCCGCCGCGCCACCTGCTCGAACAGGCCCCGCCTCGGCCCGCGCAAGGAAATCGCCGCGCCTCGTTCTAAGCAGCGAGGACGAGACGGTGCCACGCGGTCGACTGGCGGATCCACGCCTGTTCCAGATCTGCTTCCTCGGCGTCCTGCTCGCGACCGGTGCCTGGCTCCGCGACTTCACGATCCGACCTGAGCAGATCGCGCTCGCGTTCGCCGCGGCGATCGGCACGCAAGCCGTGCTCGGGCGGGAGAGCGGCGCGCCGACCGGGCCGCGGAGTGCGATCATCACCGCGCTCAGCCTCTCGCTGCTCCTCCGTGCCGACCACCTCTGGGCGCACCCGCTCGCCGCGTTTCTCGCGATCGCGTCCAAGTTCACGCTGCGCATCCACGGGAAGCACGTCTTCAACCCAGGAAACCTGGGTGCGGTGATCGGCCTCGCGATCCTTCCTGGCGCGTGGGTCTCGTCCGGACAATGGGGCGCCGACGTCGCGCTGGCCGGTTGGGTCGCGGTTCTCGGCACCGTGGTCGTACACCGCGCGCGCCGTTCCGACATCACGTGGGCGTTCCTCGGATTCCATCTCGGGGCGCTCGCGCTCCGCGTCCTCTGGCTGGGGCAGAGCTTCGCGGTGTGGCGCCACCACCTCGAGAGCGGCGCGCTCCTCTTGTTCGCCTTCTTCATGATCTCCGACCCGATGACGATTCCGAACCGCCGGACCGGACGTGTGCTGCACGCCGCGATCGTCGCCGCGATCGCCTACGTCTGGCAGTTCCAGCTCTATCGTCCGAACGCACTTCTGTGGGCTCTCCTGCTGGCGTCGCCCCTCGTTCCGCTGTGGGACGCGCTCTGGCCGGCTGCCAAATTCGAATGGATTCCCGGAGGAGGAAACAGCGATGATTCGCATATCGACCCTGACGGTCTTCGTCTGCGCGGCGCTCGGCGCCTTCGCGCCGCCTGACGCGCGGGCGTTCTGCGGCTTCTACGTCGGCAAGGCCGACGCGACGCTCTACAACGGAGCTTCGCAGGTCGTCGTCGCGCGGAACGGCGGGCGCACGGTCATCAGCATGATGAACGACTACCAGGGCGAGCTCGAGGAGTTCGCGCTGGTCGTGCCGGTGCCGGTCGTTCTCGAGAAGGGCCAGATCCACATCGGCGAGCGCGAGCTCTTCGCTCGCATCGACGCCTTCAGCGCGCCGCGGCTCGTCGAATATCACGACGAGAACCCGTGCCGGCGCGTGCTGTACGAGGACTTCATGGCCAAGGCGGCGCCGCAGGCGGCCACGAGCAATGCACGAGAACGCGCTGCGAGCCTCGGCGTCACCGTCGAGGCCGAGTACACGGTCGGCGAGTACGACATCGTCATCCTCTCCGCCCAGGAGTCCGACGGACTCGAGACCTGGCTCCACGAGAGCGGCTATCGCATCCCGAAAGGCGCGAGCGCCGCGCTCCGGCCGTACATCCGCCAGCAGATGAAGTTCTTCGTCGCCAAGGTGAACCTGAAAGAGCAGAGGAAGACCGGCGTCGGCTATCTCCGGCCGCTCCAGTTCGCCTTCGAATCGCCGAAGTTCATGCTGCCGATCCGCCTCGGCATGGTGAACGCGCGCGGATCCCAGGACCTGATCGTCTACGTGATCACGCGCGAGGGCCGCGTGGAGACGACGAACTACCGCACGGTGAAGCTGCCGAGCGGAATGGACCTCCCGACGCACGTGAAGGACGAGTTCGCGAAGTTCTACCAGGCGATGTTCGATCACCAGGTGAAGCGCGAGGACATGCGCGTCGTCTTCACGGAGTACTTCTGGAACATGGGCTGGTGCGATCCCTGCTCGGCGGACCCGCTGTCGCCGGCCGAGCTCCGGAAGCTCGGCGTCTTCTGGCTCGACGACGCGCCCGGCGGCGCGACGAGCACGCTCGCTCCGCAGCCGATCCCCGGCGGTCCGTCGCCGGTCATGGTGACGCGTCTCCACGTCCGCTATTCGCCGGACACGTTTCCGGAGGATCTGGTCTTCCAGGAGACGCGCGATCAGGAGAACTACCAGGCGCGGTACGTCCTGCGTCACGCATGGCAGGGATCGCCCGAGGAATGCCCCGCGGCGAAGAGCTACTTCGAGGAGCTCCGGCAGCGGCGTGTGAAGGAGGCGGAGACCTTGGCGGAGCTCACCGGCTGGGACGTCACGGACGTCCGCGGGAAGATGAGCATCGAGACGGAGCCGGCCCGCCGCTGGTGGGAGAAGATCTGGGACTGAGCACCGGGAAGGGGCGCCTGCCGGATCAAAGACCTCGACGCCTTCGTAGCAACGCGCGTTTCCCCAGGCCCGGAGATCAAGGAGGAATCTCTGCGGGTACGCGAAGGGCTGCGCGGTGCTGACGGCGCGAGGACCGGGTCAAAAGTCGAACCATTCCTCCGCTTGCCGGGAGGTCTCCGGTCCTGGTTTTTCCGCCTGCTGCCCGCGACGGGCGCGTGCGTCGACGATCCTCAGATGCTCGCGCAGACGCGGATTGGCGAAATGGTGGAAGGCCGACAGCGCGTGCGGATTGTCGGTGATGATCCGCTCGATCGGTTCTCGTTCTTCGTCGACCAGCTCTCGATAGTCCATGTACAGCATGTTGGGCGCCGCCGGAGAAAAGCGGATGTCCGCCCGCGATGCCGCGTAGAGATCCGAGTCGGCCAGCGGAATCGCCATGCAGAGGCCGACACTCACGCCGAGCTCCTCGAGGCGTGCCTGCAGATCCAAGGTCGAACGGACGTCGTCGCCCGTCTCGAACGGAAATCCCCAGATCAAGTTCGTCTCGATCTCGAAGTATTTCGCGGCTCTCTCGACCGCCTTCAGCGCCTTCGCGACCGTGAAGCCCTTCTTGATCGCCGCGAGCACCCGATCGGAGCCGGACTCGATGCCGAAGAAGATGCAGTCGCATCCAGCGTCCTGCATGAGCTGCAGCAGGCCCTCGTCGCGGACGAGGTTGATGTGGGCGTTGCACCTCCACTGCATCCGGACTCCGGAACGCAGCAGGCTACGGCAGAACGATCGCACCCACTGCTGATCGATGACGAAGAGGTCGTCCACGAACGCAACCTCGCCGACGCCGTTCCGCGACAGGATCGACATCTCGCGGATCACGTTTTCCGGGGAGCGCGTGCGGTGCTTGCGAAGCCAGGCCGGAGCCACGTCGCAGAACGTGCAGTGAAACGGACAGCCGCGCGTCGCCTCGATGCCGACGTGCTGGTAGTCGCCGATCGTTACCATCTCGAACGCCGGCAGGGGAATGTCGTCCAGCTCCGCGATCAACGGCGGCCTCGGAGTGGAGACCACGGCGCCGTTCTCGCGGAACTCGATTCCGGGGACGTCGTGGAGCGACCGTCGATTCTCGAGCGCCCGCATGAGCGGCACGATGATCGACTCGCTCTCGCCGACGGCCACGGCATCGATGCAGTCGAAGCGGCAGACGAGCTCGGAGGCGATGCCGCCGAATCCCGGCCCGCCCACCACGATCTTCTTGTGCGGCCGGTTCCTTCGCAGCTCCTGAAGGCTCCGGAGCAGGAGCGGCAAGACGTTGATCATGCAGCTGACCGCCACGACGTCCGCGTCGTCGTCGAGAACACGCGTGAGGTCCGATGAGCGGAGCGGCGTGCCGCGTAGATGGCCGTAGTCGGCGAGCTCGATCTCGAAACCGTTCTGCCGGAGCACGGCCGCGAGGTAGAGAGCACCGAGGGGCGGTGAGTGCAGCTTCCCCGGCTGATTGATGAGCACGTGAACGAGCTTGATCTTCACTCGGCCGCGCTCCTTGAACGCTGCCATTCCGCGGCGACGCGGTCGCCGAGGTGGCGAAGCCCGTCGAGGAGACCGGGCTTCGGCGGACGCTCGATCGGGCGGCGGATGGCCGCCCGATCGACGCACGTTCCACGCCCGCTCCGATCGAGCGCGGCAAATCGGCCTCGACGCACGCGGATCAGCCGGGCGGGTCTGGCTGAGGGTTGAAGGTCTTCCGCGCTCCGCCTTTCACCGTCGACGAGGCTTTGTCGACGACCGACGAACCGAGATTGTCCGTCTTCTTCCCCTGCTGCTTGGCGCTCTTGGCGCGCTTGCCGCGCGCTCCTGCATCCTTCTGGGGCATCTCACACTCTCCCTTCGGCCACGCCTTTACGGTCGAACCCGTAGTACTCCAGCCTTCGCCGCTCCGACAGGGAAAGATGACGGTCGGCGTTCGTGGACGCGACAGCCGGATTTGCGGGAGGTTGCGCAGGCGAAACGGCGGTCGAAGCTCGAGACACGGAAGGGACGTTCGGGCGCGTCCGGTCAGGCGACCGAGGAGCGGCGTCGGGCTCCGCTCGGCCAGCAGCGGGCTCATGCCGTGGCTCGCGAGCGAGCGCGCCAGCGTCATGGCGACGGGACCGCCGCCGGCGATGAGCGACGGGAAGTGCGTCACGAGACCGGCGGAGCCTCGTCGACGACGGGGTTCTCGATGAAGCCGATGCCGTCGATCTCGATGCGCACACTGTCGCCCGGCACGAGGAATCGCGGCGGCTTCATCGCGACGCCGACGCCGCCCGGGGTGCCGGTGAAGATCACGTCGCCGGGCTCGAGCGTCATCGCCTGACTCAGGTGTGCCACCTGGGCGGCGCAGTCGTAGATCAGGTTTCGGGTGTTCGAATCCTGACGCTTCTCGCCGTTGACGAAAGTGCGGATGCCGAGGTTCCGGGGGTCGATCTCGTCGGGCGTCACGAGGAAAGGGCCGAACGGCGCGTGCGTGTCGAACGACTTGCCGATCGTGAACTGCCCGCTCCGCATCTGCCAATCGCGCACGCTCACGTCGTTCCCCGCCGCGTACCCGAAGATCGCCGCGTCCGCGCGCTCGACGGGCACGTGCCGGCAGCGCGTGCCGACGACGAAGACGAGCTCGGCCTCGTAATCGAGCGCCGTCGATACGATCGGCCGCTCGATCGGATCGTACGGGCCGGTGACCGCGGTCGCGGCCTTCGCGAACCACAGCTGGTGCTCGGGCTGCTTCATGCCGGCCTCGGCGACGTGATCGGCATAGTTGAGCCCGATGCCGAAGATCTTGCCGGGCCGCGGCACGGGCGCGAGCAGCGCCACGTCCGAGAGCCTGTAGTCGGTCGCGCCCGTTGCCGCTTCGACCTTGCGCGCGAGCTCGCTCCACGAAGTGATGAGCCCGATCATGTCGTTCGGCAGGCCGGGAATGCGGCCGGAGAGCTTCGTCACGCGATCGCCGTCGACGAGACCGAGCAGTCGGTCTCCTCCCACGGTGAATGTCGCGAGCCTCAAGTCAGACCACGCACGCCATGTTCCCGGGGGAATAGGGGTCGGGCGGCAGACCGAGGAGGCACTTCGCGTAGTGTGTCGCGCGCGCGTCTGGAATCGAAAACGGGTGATTGCGCATGGCCATGAGATCGCGGAGGAGGCGCTGGAACGGCTTCTTCGTGTTCATCACGCCGCCTCCGCCCACCTCGAGAAGCTCGAGGACCGCGTTCAGGGATGCGCCGATGGCCTGCGCCGCCTCGTAGCGGCAGCGTGCCCGCCGCTCGACCGGAATCTCTTCGCCGGACCGAACGATCGCATGGAGGTCGTTCCACGTCGGTGCGATCCGCGCGCGGGCATCGGCGATGATCGTGTGCGCCTCGGCGAGGCGATTGTGCAGTGCGGGGTTCAGCGCCGCCGGCGATCCCACCGAGACGCCGAAGCGCGTGCGCGCATCTGCCACGAATGCGTCGAGCGCCCCGACGGCGGCGCCGATCGCCGGCGAGGCGATCGCGTAGGCGAACATCGACAGCCACGGAATGCGGAAGTACGGTCCGGGATTCGCCGCGCGGCCGGGATCGGTGCCGTCGTAGTTGTCGCGGATGCGATGCGTGCGGTGCTCGGGGACGAGCGCCTCGACGACGAGATCCTTGCTGCCGGTGGCCTGCAGCCCCGACACCCGCCAGCTCTCGTCGTCGATCGCGAAGTCGCGCCGCGGCACGAGGAAGGTACGGAACTCCGGGCCACCTCCGACGTCGGGAACGATGCCGCCGAGAAGCACCCACCCGCAGTGGTCGACGCCGCTCGAGAATCCCCAGCGGCCGGAGAGGCGGAAGCCGCCGGGCGTCGGCTCGACCTTTCCGGTCGGCGCGTAGGTCGACGAGATGCGCGCGTCTGGGTCTTCACCCCAGATCTCACGCTGTACCTCCTCGGGAAAGAGCGCGACGTGGAAGGGGTGCACGCCGACGACGCTCGCGACCCAGCCGGTCGAGCCGCACGCGGAGCCGATCCGTATCATCCCTTCCCAGAAGGTCGCGGGATCGATCTCGAGTCCGCCCCAGCGGCGTGGCTGCACGGCACGGAACGCACCGGCATCGGCGAGCGCGCGAATCGTCGCGTCCGGGATCCGGCCCGAGCGCTCGGTCTCCGCCGCGCGCTCGCGGATTCCGGCGAGCGTCGCCGACACGCGATCGAGGTACGCTTCGGATGCCGCGGCCGTGCTGGTGCGCGGTGAGAGTATCGCGATCCCGGCGCCTGCGGGCGTCGCGTGACCGTTGCCGCGCACGATCGACGCCGCCTTGCTCTCCGGCTGATCCGACCGGAAGACGAGGTCGTCGACGGCCTTCCCGGCGTCGAAGCGGACGGCGAGCTCCTCGGGATCGAACTCCTCGCCGACGGGGTTCGCAGCGAACGCGGGACCGCGCATGAACTCGTCGGACGCCTTCGAGTCGAGGGTGTCGATCTGGAACTCCATCATGTTGCCATCGGGGTCCTGGTAGTAGAGCGAGAGCGTCAGCCCGTGGCGAAGCGGCACCGCGGGAAGCACCCCGTAGCTCTTGAGGCGCTTGTAGGTGTCGACGAGCTCCCCGAGGTCGTTCCAGGTGTAGGCGACGTGATGGACGCCGACGCCGGGCTTCTTCTTCGGCGCGCCGCCGTTCTCGGCCGGCCCGAGGTTCAGGAAGGCCATCCGGTGATGCTCGTCGTCGTACGACAGGAACGCGAGCTTGTCGTCCCGGTGGCGGACCGTCGCTTCGAAGACGCGTGTGTACCACTCGATCATCTCTTCGAAGCGGTGGGTTTGATAGACGACATGAGCGAACTTGCTGGGTGCGGCCATGAGGGTTTCCTTATCCGAGTTTTTCGCCCGCCTGCTACTCGCTACCTTCGGTATCGTCGAGATCGGGCCGGCGGCAGTCTGCAACCGTCTCGTCGATTCCACAAATCGATACTGCGCATCGTTGCCATGGACGGAGGGGATCGCTTAACTGGGTGTCACGCACAGCCAACCGTTGTCTTCCGGTTCGTGATTGAATCGACGGGTTCGAGAGGAGGAGACGATCATGGGTAGCATCCTCGATGGCCTGAAGGCGTTCTGTCGCGAGACGGACGTCCGCTTCGAAGAAGGTGAGGACGGGCTCGAGCTCGTCATCGGTGGAGACAACGGACAGTGGCCGTGCTTCGCACAGGAGATCGGCGGCGAGCGGTTCGTCTTCTACTCCTACTGGCCGGAAGAGGTGCCATCCGACAAGCGCGCAACCATGAGCGAGCTCCTCACCCGGGCGAACCTCGGGCTCTGGACGGGAGCCTTCGAGATGGACCTCGACCACGGCATGGTGCGCTTCCGCACGAGCGGGTCGGTGGTGGCGGGGGATCTCGGGCCGGAGGTGATCGCGCCGGTCTTCTACGCCAACGTGCAGATCATGGACGCTTACGTTCCCGGCATCCAGGAGGTCCTGAGCGCCGGGCGTCAGCCTGCAGAGATCATCGCCGACATCGAGAAGGCCGCGGAGTCTGCGACGCTCGAATCGGAGGATGACGACGAGCTGGAGGAGGACCTCGACGACGACGATGATGACGATGAGGAGGACGAAGAGGACGACGACGAGGACGACGAGGACGAAACCGCTGCGTCAGCCGACGAGCCCTTCGCCAGCTGCGACTGGTGCAAGAAGCCGATCCAGTACGGCAACGCGTCGGTGACGGTCAGTCGCTCGATCGAGCAGGTGAACTGGAACGAGGAGATCGTGGACGCCGAGGTGACGGTGATCCAGTCCGAGTCGCTACTGACGCTCTGCGCGGAGTGCGGCAATCGGCTCGACGTCGAGGATCTCCGCGAAGACCTCGAACGGAAGGTGCACGCGCTCCCGGAAAAGCCGAAGTGACGCTTGATCCTTTGGTCGTCGGCGCTGCACTGCGAGTCCGATCGACCCCCGTCCCGTCGAGCATCTCTCGCAGGTCGGAGACGCCTTGCCGTGACCCGATCGATCTCGGCAAGCGGCGGCGCGCCTCAGGCCGTCGGCTCGAGGATGACGACCGGAATGTCCCGGTCCGTCCGCTGTTGGTAGTCCTCGTAATCCTTGTACATCGCGACCAGCCGCGGCCAGTACTCCTTCTTCTCCTCCGGCGTGGCGGTGCGCGCGCGATAACGCTTGCGCTCGGTACCGACCTCGAACTCGCAATCCGGTTTCTCCACCAGGTTCCGGTACCACAGAGGGTGGTGCGACATGCCCCCCTTCGAGGCGACGATCAGCATGCGATCGAACTCCTTGAGATAGAGAAGAGGAACGGTGTGCGGCTGGCCGGTCTTTCTCCCGCGGTAGGTGAGTAGTCCGACCGGCGCTCCCCGGAGCCACTTTCCGAGGAGCTTCCCGCCCGAGGCGCGGTACACCATCGCGTTCAGCTTCGACATGTAGCGGATGACGGTGCTGCCGATCTTCTCCTGAGTCGGTGTGAACGGCTTCGCAGTCGGCATGTCGGACCTCCTGGCTCCGCGCGAGATCGTTCAGCCCGTGTACTCGAGCTTCAGTCCCGGGCGCGGCCATGGCGTCGATACCAGCTTTCCGGTGCCGGAGAGCGTGATGTACGCGGTGCGGAGATCCTTGCCGCCGAAGCAGATGTTCGTCGTCAGCGGGTCCGGCATCGGCGTGAACTCGACCGACCCGTCCGGCGAGATCGAGGAGATGCCGCCGTTCACCAGCGTCGCCACGCAGACGTTGCCGTTGGCCTCGATCGCCATCGAGTCGAGGAGCTGGAATCCGGGTAGGCCGACCAGGAGGGTGCCGCCACCCGGAGCACCCAATGCGTCACCGGCGACGATCTCACCCGGCCGCGGAACCTCCCAGCTCCACACCCGCCCCGTCCAGGTCTCGGCGACGTACAGCCGGTCGCCGGCGGGCGAGAGTCCGACGCCGTTCGGATCGGCGATCGGGAAGATCACCTCGCTGATCATCGAGCCGTCCGCCTTCGCGTAGTAGACGCCGGTCCGGTCGCGCTCGCGCTCGCGGTTCTTGCCGTGGTCGGTGAACCACAAGCCGCCGTGCTTGTCGAAGACGATGTCGTTCGGGCCGCACAGGCGATTCCCGTTGCACTCGCGGTACATGTCCTCGAACTTGCCGGTTTCCGGATCGACCACCTGGATGCTGCCACCGGTGTAGTTGGCGGGCTGCAGACCCGGGAAGAGGAGACCGTTGATCACGTGCCACTCGAAGCCGCCGTCGTTACACACGTAGATCTTGCCGTTCGGTCCTATGGCGGCGCCGTTCGGGCCGCCTCCGAGGTCGGCGATGACGCTGATGCGGCCGTCGTTCGAGACGCGCGACAGCGTGCCGCGCTCGATCTCCACCAGGATGACGGAACCGTCCTCCATCCAGATCGGCCCTTCGGGAAAGCGCAGCCCGGACGTGATCTCGCGAATCTCAGCCATGTCGAGTTCTCCTCTCAGGAAGCGTGGCCGTGGCGGAGCAGGCGTCCGGGCAGGCGGCCATCGAGCTCCGCATCCCGTCCGTGCTCGCGAATCACGGTTCCGTTGACGATCACCAGGTCGATGCCGAGGGCGTCCGCGACCAGCCGGTCGGCGCCCGCGGGAAGGTCGTGCACTCGCCGGAGCCGCCCGGCGGCCACGGTGTCGGGATCGAAGACGACGACGTCGGCGGGCACCCCGACGGCAAGGCGCCCGCGGTCGCGGATGCCGAACACCTCCGCCGGGCGCGAGGTCAGCATGCGCACCGCCTGCTCCATGCTGAGCGCCCTCTTGCCGCGGACCCAGCGGGCGAGCAGGTCGGTCGAGAAGCAGGCGTCGCAGAGCTGGCTCGCGTGCGCTCCGGCATCGGAGAGTCCGAGGATGGTCGTCGGGTGCTGCAGCAGCTCCTCGACCTCGCTCTCGTCCGTGTTCACCACCGCCATCCGGAAGCGCGCCTGGAGATCCGTCGCGAGCGCGAGGTCGAGCGCCACGTCGACGGGGTCGGCGCCGCGCTCGCGCGCGACGTCGGCGACGGTCCGCTCCTCGAGATCGGGATCTGCCGCGTACTGCGAGATCCAGGTCACCTCCCAGAGCTTCGCGAAGCGGCTCTTGCCGCCCGTGCCGGCCTTGTCCCGGAACGCGCGGCGGAAATCGGGGTCGGCGTAAATCCGCATCTTGCCCGCGTGGTCTGCGGCGGAGATCGGCCGGAAGAGCGACATGCTCTCGAAGAGGAACGGCGCCTCGAACTGGAACTCGAAGTTGAGTGGACGGCAGCTGACCTGCGGCACAACCTCGACCCCGCTCCGCTGGAGCTCCGCGGTGCGCTCGAGCACCGGGCGATGCGAGCCCGCGCCCATGAGACCGGCGAGGAGAGCCGTCCAGGTGACCGGCCGGTGGATCCTGCGCGCGATGTCGGCGAACTCCTCGACGAAGAACCCGGGGCCGAACGTCGCCTGCATCACGCCTTCGCCGCTCTCGCCGAGGGTCGCGGCCAGAGCCTCGATCTCGGAGAGCTCGGCGACGCGGCTCGGGACCGGCCGGCCCTCGTAGCCGACGTGCGTCGGCGCCTTCGAGGTCGCGAAGCCGACGGCGCCGGCCGCCAGTGCCTCGCGCACGATCGCTCGCATGCGCTCGACCTCTTCGGCGGTCGCCGCGCGCTCGGTCGCAGCCTCGCCCATGACGTACATCCGGATGGGCGTGTGGCCGACGAGCGCGCCGACGTTGATCGCCGAGCCGCGGCGCTCGACCGCGTCGAGGTACTGCGGGAAGGTCTCGAATGGCCACTCGGTGCCGAGCCCGGCCTCCAGCGCCTCGACGCTCATGCCCTCGACCTTCTCGAGCGTGCGTACGATCAGCGAGCGGTGCTCGGGACGCGTCGGCGCGACGCCGAAGCCGCAGTTCCCCATCACCACCGTCGTCACCCCGTGCCACGGGGAGATCGTCAGCATCGGGTCCCAGAAGATCTGCGCGTCGTAGTGGGTGTGGATGTCGACGAACCCGGGGGCGACGACCCGGCCGGCGACGTCGACGCTGCGCGCCGCCTTGCCCTCGACGTGGTCCAGGGCGGCGATGCGTCCCTCGCGGATGGCGACGTCACCCCGGCGGCCCGGCGTCCCCGTGCCATCGACGATCATTCCGCCCCGGAGGATCAGATCGTAATCCATGCGCTAGGTTACCTCGGTCGGACGGCCGCGTCACCCGTTCCTGGACTTTGACTACCGCCCCGCGTATCCAAAACGAGGGAGGCCGACACCATGGCCCGGAAGATCATCTCCGCCGATTCGCACATCACCGAGCCGCCGGATACCTACACGGCGCGGATCGATCCCGCATATCGCGACCGCGCGCCTCACATGGTTCACGCGGACAACGGCGACATGTTCGTGATCCCCGGCATGAAGCAGCCGGTGCCGATGGGTCTGGTGGCCGCCGCGGGCAAGCCTCCCGAGGAGATCACCATCTTCAAGACGCGCTTCGAGGAGCTCCACCGCGGCGGCTGGGATCCCGAGGCTCGGATGGCGGATCAGGACCGCGACGGTGTCGCCGGCGAGATCCTTTACCCGACCGTCGGCATGGCGCTCTGCAATCACAAGGACTACGACTACAAGAAGGCGTGCATGGACGCCTACAATCTCTGGATCGCCGAGTACGCCGGCGCCCATGCCGACCGGCTCTTCGGCATCGGCCAGACGGCGATGCGCTCGCCGCAAGAAGGCATCGAGGACCTCCGGAAGATCCGAGGGCTCGGTCTTCGCGGCGTGATGATGCCGGGCTTCCCCGCGGTCGAGGACTACGACAGCGAGGTTTATGCCCCCTTCTGGGAGGCGGCGATCGACCTGGAGCTGCCGCTTTCGTTTCACATCCTCACGTCCCGGGAGGGTATGGACCGCGCCCGCGGGCCCAAGCTCAACAACTTCCTCGCGATCATCCGCGGCTGCCAGGACATCATCGGCACGCTGATCCTCGGCGGCGTGTTCGAGCGCCATCCGAAGCTCAAGGTCGTGTGCGTCGAGGCCGATGCCGGCTGGGTACCGCACTACATGTACCGCATGGACCATGCCTTCAAGCGCCATCGCCACTGGATGACGGCGGCGAAGCTCTCGAAGCTCCCGAGCGAGTACTTCCGTGAGAACGTCTATACGACGTTCCAGGACGACTGGGTGGCGTTCCGGATGGTCGACATGGTCAACGTCGAGCGCCTGATGTGGGCCAACGACTTCCCCCACAGCGACTCGACCTGGCCGTGGTCGCAGGACGTGCTCCGTGAGCACACGGCCGGTCTCTCCGAGGGCGTGATCGACAAGATCCTGCACGACAACGTGGCCGAGCTCTACGGCCTGAACTGACCGCTGGCCTCCCTGGGGGCCCCCGCGGCACCTTTTCGCCGCTCCCCCGTGCGCATGGTAAAACGGGGGAGCAAATGAAGCGCTCCTTCCTCGCGCGATGGGTGGCGAACGTCCGCATCGCGCCCAAGCTCTACCTGATCGCGCTGCTGCCGTTCCCCGTGGTCGGCGCGCTGTCGGTCGTGATGATGCTCGGTATGGGGGTCCTCGCCGGCTTCCGGGCCGCCGTCGCCCTCGAGGGCCTGTATTCCAAGTACCAGAAGGATGCGCTCTTCCAGCTCGAGCGCTACGTCGACGCAGGGGACGAGCGCTACTACCGCCACTTCCGCGAGGCCATCCAGATCCCGGTGGCGGCGGCGAAGGCGCGCCAGGAGCTGCAGAAGGACGAGCCCGACCACGACCGGGCGGCGTCGTATCTCTTCGAGGCGCGGAACTCCCCGGAGGACATTCCCGAGCTGATCCGCGTCTTCGAGCAGTTCCGCAATCTCGAGTTCGTCTCGCGCGCCCTCTATCTCTGGCAGCAGAGCGACGAGCTGGTCGCGGGCATGAACGCGACGGCCGAGCGGCTGCACGAGATCCGCTCCCAGCGCGCGCTGACGCCGAAGGAGCTCGCGGATGCCCGGCAGAGCCTCGAGGACGTGAACCGCTCGCTCGTCGGCGTGGAGGAGGAGTTCTCGCGTACGATGGGTGAGGCGTCGCGCTGGGCGAGCGACCGCGCCTTCACCGCGATGCTCGCGGTCGACGCCCTCCTGCTCGTCATCGGGCTCTTCATCGCCGACGTGGTCAGCCGGCGGATCATCGGCGGGATGAACGAGCTCAAGGAGGCGGTCGAGGGCGTCGCCAGCGGCGACCTCTCGGCACGGGTCGACGTGAAGAGCACGGACGAGCTCGGGCAGCTCGCCACCTTCTTCAACCGTATGGCGGGGAACCTCCAGACCACCGAGGGGGAGCTCCGCCAGACGCTTTCGCTGCTGGCCGCCACGCTGGAGTCGACCGCGGACGGGCTCCTGGTGATCGACAACGGCGGCCGCGTGACCACGTTCAACCAGAAATTCGCCGAGCTCTGGCGGATCCCCGAGGACGTCCTCGCCGGGCGCGACGACGACCGGATCCTCCGCTTCCTCGCGGAGCAGGTGAAGGATCCGGATGCCTTCGGCGCGCACGCGGCGGAGCTCGCGGAGCGTGCCGATGCGGAGAGCTTCGACGTGCTCGAGCTCACGGACGGCCGCGTCGTCGAGCGCCACTCGCATCCGCAGCGGATCGGCGGTCAGACGGTCGGCCGCGTGTGGAGCTTCCGCGACATCACCGAGCGCCGCCGCACGGAGGAGGAGCGGCAACGGGCGCGCGAGGCGGCAGAAGCGGCGAACCGCGCGAAGAGCGAGTTCCTCGCCAACGTCAGTCACGAGATCCGCACGCCGCTGAACACGATCATCGGCATGGCGGACCTCCTGGGGGAGACCCGGCTCGCGCCGGAGCAGAAGGAGTACGTGCAGCTCTCGAAGCGGGCCGGCGACATTCTCCTCAAGCTGATCGAGAGCGTGCTCGACCTCTCGAAGGTCGAGGCCGGCCGTCTCGATCTCGAGGAGATCGAGTTCGACCTGCCGGAGCTGATCGACAACGTGACGAAGTTCATCGCCGTGCGTGCCCAGGACAAGGGCCTCGATCTCCGCGCGCAAGTCGCCCCGGACGTTCCCGCGAAGCTGGTCGGCGATCCGAACCGTCTCCGCCAGGTACTGGTGAACCTGATCGGCAACGCGATCAAGTTCACCATGAAGGGCGAGGTTCGGCTGCAGGTGGAGCGCGTCAGCGACGGCGTTCCCGGCGAGATGCTGCGCTTCTCGATCAGCGACACCGGCGTCGGCATCCCCGCGGACAAGCTCGAGAGCATCTTCGAGAGCTTCACGCAGGTGGATTCGTCGGTGACGCGCCAGTTCGGCGGCACGGGCCTGGGCCTGACGATCTCGCGGCGGCTGGTCGATCTGATGGGGGGCGCGATCGGCGTCACCAGCCAGGTCGGGCAGGGCAGCACGTTCACGTTCACCGCGCGCTTCCGCGCGCCCGCCGAGCGCGGAACCAAGCCGCCGACGGTCGATCTCCGCGGCATCCGCGCGCTCGTCGTCGACGTGAACGGCGTCGAACGGCGCATGCTCCGTGACGCGCTGACCGATTGGGGCGCGGAGGTGGTCGAGACCGAGGAGGGTGCGGCGGTCGTGCCCGACGTGAAGCACGCGCGCGGCACCGGCCAGCCCTACGGCCTCGTGTTCCTCGACTGCCGGCTGCCGGGATTCGGCGGCGTCGAGCTGGCGGAGAGCCTCCGTCGCGAGGTCGGTACGCTCCGCGGCACGGTGATGATGCTGCCGGCCGACCACCGTACCGGAGACCTCAAGCGGCTCCGCGAGCTCGGCGTCACGGCGCGGCTGGTGAAGCCGTTCACCCGGGCGGAGCTCGAGGAAGCGGTCGCCCGCTCGATCAGCCGGCGCGAGCCGGCGGCAGCGGCCGCCGCGGAGCACGAGGAACGACCGTTGCGCATCCTTCTCGTCGACGACTCGGAAGACAACCGCGTGTTGATCCAGTTCTATCTGAAGAAGACGAACATGGCGGTGGATGTCGCCGAGAACGGTGAGGTCGCGGTTCGCAAGTTCGGCGAGGGGCACTACGACCTCGTGCTCATGGACCTGCAGATGCCGGTGATGGACGGCTACCGTGCGGCCGAGGCGATCCGCCGCTTCGAGATCGAGAAGGGTGCGCCGCGGACGCCGATCATCGCGCTGACCGCACATGCGCTCAAGGAAGACGCGGTGAAGAGCGCACGCGCGGGCTGCACGGGCTACCTGACGAAGCCGATCAAGAAGGAGCAGCTCCTGGTCGCCATCCGCGAGTACACCGCGGACGCGGGGTGACCGGCTTCACCGCGGCGTGCCAGCACCGTCTCTTCCTCCCCTCTCCCCCGTCCCGCGGGGAGGCGCGCTGCGAGCTGGGGGCGCCAAGAAGCTCCTCGCCGGCTCGGAGCGGCGCCATCCTGCGCCCGCGAGCTCTATCGCGAGGGCGGAGGGCTTTCCCGCCCTATCGCCGGGTCGCCAGCAGCGCCTGCGCGAGCGAGTTCGCGAGCTTGTCGGGCAGCAGGTTGCCGCTGACGGCGAGCGACCGGAGGCCGGCGGTGATGAACGGAGCCTCCGTCGACTGCGGCGCCTCGTCCATCAAAAACACCATCGGGATCGCTCGCGAGATCTCGGAGTTGCGGATCCCGGCGATCGCGCTGAAGACGTCGCCGCTTCGCGGTGACATGTGCAGGATCGCGGCCTCCGGCCGCACGATCGGCAGCAGCTCGATCGCCTGCCGGGCATCGAACACGATCGCCGTCGAGATGTCGGCGCTCGCCATCTGCGTGCGCACGCTCCACATCACCTCGGTGTCGCTGCTCATGGCGAGCACGCGCTTGCTCCGGGGGGCGATCTCGAGGAGCTTCACGAGCAGCGATCCGTCGACGGGCAGGACGACGAAGTCGATCTTCCCGAACCAGAAGCCGGCTCGGCCGTTGGGCGGGAGCGCATAGCCGAGAAGCGGCGCGTCGAGCTTGGTCTCGCCGGTGCGGAGCTCGGTCATTCCGCGCCAGGTCTTCGGCTCCGCGAGGTTGACCGCCGCGCAGGCGAGGGTGTTCGCGCCGACGTGGAGGGCGAGATCCGCCTCGGTCTGAAGGGCGGAGACGTGGTATCCGAAGGCCTCGAGATACTCGGCGGCGAGCGGGATCGCGTCCGAGGGATCGACGATTGCGACCTGGGGCGGAACGGGGGGCGCCACCGGCGCCTGATCGACGGCCGCCGACTCCGCCGCCGGCCCCTCGGCGTCGCTGCGATCGATCGCGAGGTCGCCGTCCGAATCCGCCTCCGCCGCCGCTTCGGTTTCCGCGCCGGTGGTCTCGTCTTCCGCGAGCTCCTCGAGGACGATCGGAGCCGCGCCGTCGCCGGCGGCCTCGATCGCGCTCTCGTTCAGTGCCAGGGCTTCGATCAGCTCGGCGACCTGCAGCTCGAGGGCGCCGCGTTCCTTCTCGGCGGCCTCGAGGCGGGTCTCGAGGGCGGTGATCGATTCGCGCGCCTGATCGCGCACGACGGCGATCTCCTGCGCGAGCTGCTCGCGCTCGGCCTCGATCTTCTGCCAGTCGACGATACCCCCCTCGCGTCCGCGCGCGACCGTGGCGTCCAGCGCCGCCCGCGTGGCTTCGAGGTCGCGCCGCAGAACGGCACGGTCGGCGTTCGTACGCTCGAGCTCGCGCTCCATGTCGCGACGATCCTGCTCGGCCTGATTCCGCGCTTCCTGGAGGTGGGCGACTTTGGAGGCGCCGATCGTGAGCTCGCGCACCCGAGCCTCGATGGCAGCGATCGTCTCGGCGCGCTCGCGCGCCGTCGTACGCATCTCGTCGAGCTGCTGCTCGAGCGAGGCTCGCGCGCCCTCCACGTCGCGCGCGCGGAACTCCTGTTCCTGAAGACGCTGCCCGAGATCGGTGATCGACGCCTGGAGCTCCTCGGCACGGGCGCTTGCCGCGCCGGCGTCGGCCTGGGACCGCCCGAGCTCGCCGCGTAGTCTCTCGAGGGCGTCCTCGACCTCGGGCAAGCGCTCGAGGGTGGGTCGAGTGGCCGCGAGCTCCTCCGCGCGTTCCGCCGCCGCACGGCGAGCGGCCGCGAGCTCCTGCTGCAGTCCGGAGGCGATCGAGCGCAGCTCCGCGAGCGCAGCCGTGCTCGCTTCCGTCTGCACGGCGGCGTCCGCCAGCGCCGCCTCGAGACCGGCCGCGTGATCGCGTGCGGCGGTCTCTCTCGCCTGCGCCGCGGCGAGCCCGTCGGCGAGTCGCCGAGTCTCCTCCACGATCGCGGGAACGCGCGCGAGCTCGGTCCCCGCCGTCTCGATCTCGGTTCGAGCGGCGGCAGCCTCGCTTCGGGCGGCGGCCAGCTCTGCGCGCATGCCGGCGAGCTCGTTCGCCTGCTCGCGTGTGGTGCGGAGCGCCTCGTCGAGCTCGCGCGAGAGCCCTTCGCGCTCCGGGTGCAGCTCGCTCAGCCGGGCGTCGAGGTCGCGCGCGGCGGCCTCGCTGCCGCGGAGCGCCTCCTCGAGCTCGGTGGCGCGGAGGCGCGCCGCTTCCTCTGCGGAGCGCGACCGCCGGAGCTCGTCGTCGATTCGCCGGACCTCCGCCTCGAGCTCCGGCACCCGGCCGAGCTCGGCGCGCACCACGGTGAGCTCCGCCGCCTGCGCCTCGGCTGTCGCTCGCGTTTCGCCGAGCTCCCGCGCGAGCGCTTCGTGCGCCGCGACCGCAGCGCGGGCGCGCGCCTCCTGCTCGACGACGCGCATCTGCTGCTCGGCCGCGCGGGCCTCCTGGTCCGCCGCGCGCGCTTCCAGGTCCGTGGCGCGACCGTGCGCCTCGCCGGCGGCGGCCTCGAGCTCGCGTGCCCTCGCTCGGGCCGCGTCTTCGGCGGTACGGACGGCGGCGAGCTCCCGGTTGAGGCGCTGGATCTCGGTCTCGAGCGCCGTCGCTCGCTCGAGACCGACGCGCGCTCCTGAAAGCTCCCGCTGGTGGTCACGGGCAGACTCGCGGGTCGCATCGAGCTGGCGCGCGGCGGCGTCCCGTTCGGCGGCGACCTCCTGCAGCCGCAGCTCCTGCTCCTGGGACCGGCCACGGAGCGCGGCGAGCTCCCGGTCGAGGTCGTCCCGGGCCTGGCCGAGCTCGGCGACCTGCACCTCGAGCTCGCGCGCCAGGCCCTCGATTTCCCCGACGCTGCCCTGAAGGTCGCCGGATCGCTCGCGGGCGGCCTCGGCCTCGGCGCGTGAAAACTCGAGCTCGTGCTCGAGCCGCGAAACTTCGCTCTCGAGCGGCCGCAGGCGCTCGAGCTCCGCCTCGAGCGACGCCATCTCGGCCGTGGCCGCCTCCGCCGCACGAAGCCGCTCGTGATCGAGCTCCCCGCGAAGGCTCGCGGCGGCGGCAGCGTCGACTTTCGCGCGGGCGGCACCCGGCGTCGCAGCAGCTCTCAGCGCCTCGAGCTCGCGCTCGAGCTCGGCCGCGCGGGTCCGCTGCGCCTGCAGGAACGATTGCGCCGTGACCCGCTCTGCGGCTTCGGTCGCGCGCTGGCGCTCCGCCTCCTCGAGCGCGTCCGTCAGCCGCATGATCTCGGCTTTCATCGCCGCGAGCCCGCGGACGAGCGCCGGCGGCTGCTGGGCGAGCGGCCGGCCCGGCGTCTTCACCGGGGCAGCGCCTTCCGGCAGCTTGCCGAGAGCGGCCGAGCACACGCGGAGCGCCTGCGTGAGCATGCGCAGCAGGTGATCGGAGAACCCCTGCGGAACCGGGGAGAAGAAGATGGCGGCACCGACGGGCGAGTCGGCATGGTAGAGCGGCAGCACGGCGATCGTCAGGCTTCGCGGGCTGATCGCGACCAGCGGCTTCGGCACGAACGGGTTCTGGTGGGCGGCCTCGATGACGTTGATGCGCTTGTTCTGCACGGCGCGCCGCGGGATGTCCCAGGTGAGGAGGCCGCTGGCGAGCACCTGGACCGCGTCGTCCTCGAGCCCGACCGTGCCGAGGAGCTGGAACCGCTCCTCGCGGCCCTCCCAGTGGAGGAGCGCGACGTACGGCATGCCCGTGCGTTCGGCGATCAGCTTGACGGCCTGGGCGCCGAACACCTCACGCGGCAGCCGCTGCTGGAAGAGGCTCTCGAGCTCGCTCCGGAGCTCATCGCCAGAGAGCGCCGCCCCCTTCGGCTTCGGGCGCGGCTCCGGACGTCCCGGAGCGGCGGCGGGACGCACGGTCTCGGCACGCGACGGAGCCGCGGTCTCCTCGGCCGCCGATTCCTTCCCGCGTGAGCGCCAGAAAAGACCCATGCCGGTCAGTGTAACAGGGCGCTCCACGCCTCCGAAAACCCATCCGCGCCGCGTAATCGCACCTTCGTGGGGGCCGAGCTCCTGGCCGTCGATCGATCGTCGTTCGCGCTCGCCGTCGGTGTGAAAGACGACAGTCCCGGAGATCGCCGGCCAGCGATTCGCGCGCGGCGAGAGGTTCACCGCGACGACGTGTCGTTCGCGCGGAAAAGGGGTCGGGAGTCTTTTTCCATCGGTCAGCGTTTGCTGGGTCGCCTGACCGCTCGAAAAAGACTCCCGCCCCCTTTATTACGTGGTCATGCGGCTTGCCGGGGCGTTTCTCTTCGGCTGCGCACTCGCGTGGCTGATCGGCTGTCCCGCGGATGCGCCGCGGATCGACGAGCCCGTCGCGGCGGCGACGCCGGACGTGCCGCCCGGAGTGGGGGAGTAGGCGAGGCCCGTACGGAAAAAGCGCTCGACGGCTTCGCGGAAGCGGATCCCGCGGCGGGGGACGGAGCAAGGCATTCCGCCCGCCGAGTCCCCGCTCGAGCGGGGCGACGAGATGCTCTCGGCGGCCTCCGCGCGAGTCGTTGCTGCCGGCGGCGCCGTCGCCGGCGCCTACCGCGAGCCGCTGTCAGGAAGCCCGATCCTCCTCGCCGTGCTGCCGCTCGACGCGGTCGAGCCGACGCCGTTCCAGCGGGACCTCTCGCCCGCCCACACCAAGCGCCTCGCGGAGAAGATCGAGGAGTGCGGCGCGTTCCTCGACCCGATCGTCACCGTGCCAGCGCCGGGGCCGGGGTTCTGGACGCCGAACGGCCGCCATCGTCTCGCCGCGGCGCGCTCGATCGGGCTCCGCGCGATCACCGCGCTCGTCTGCTCCGACTCGCACCTCGCGTACCGCATTCTCGCGCTGAACACCGAGAAGGCGCACAACCTGAAGGACCGGAGCCTCGAGGCGATTCGCATGGCGCGGTCGCTGGCGGAAACCCGGCGCGACGCGCGCGAGACGGATTTTCGCGCCGAGCTCGAGTCCGCGTCGTTGGTGACGCTCGGACTGGCCTACGAGCACCAGCCGAGATTCTCGGGCGGTGCGTATCTGCCGGTGCTTCGCAAGGTGGATCGGTTCGCCGACGGCAGCCTGAGGAGCAGCCTGAGGACGCGCGGCGGCTGGGCCGCGCGTCTCCTCGAGGTCGACGCGCGCGTCTCGAAGATCGTCGCGGCGCTCCAGGCACGTGGATTCCGCTCGCCGTATCTCCGGGCCTTCGTCGTCGCGCGCATCAATCCGGTCCGCTGGGTGAAGCCGAAGAAGGGCGAGGACACGCCGGCGATGTCCGTCGGCGAGGCCATCACGCGGATGAGCCGCGCCGCGCGCGACCTCGACGTCACGTCGATCCGGGAGCGCGACCTCGCGGCGGCGGTGGTGGTCGTCGCTCCGGAAGAATGACGGGCGGCGGTTCCGTACCGCGCATCCGCGCCCGTTGATCCTTCCGCGCAACTCGCGCATCGTACGCGCGGCCGCCGCGCGAGCAGGCGGTCGCGCAGCGAAAACTCTCTCAGGAGGTCGATATGAAGAGGTTTCGAGGAATCGTCATGGCGGCCGCGCTCGGCGGCATGATGCTCGCGGCGGCGCCCGCAGGGGCGAAGGGCCCATGCGCCGGCGACATCGATCGATTGTGCCGGGATGCAAAGGGAAAGAAGGGCGACGTCACCCGCTGTCTCAAGGCGCACGAGTCGGAGCTCTCCGGCGAGTGCAAGCAGCGGTTCACCGGCCGCCACGAGCGCCGGGAGAAGGCGCGGAGCGCGTGCAAGGAAGACGTGTCCCGGTTCTGCAAGGGCGTGCAGAAGGGCACGGGTGGAATGAAGGACTGTCTCGAGCGTCACCAGAGCGAGCTCTCGGGCGAGTGCCGGAGCCAGCTCACGACGCTCGAGCGCCACCGGTGATCCGGGCGTCCGTGGCCGCCGCGATCGCGTTCGCCGTCGCGGTTCCGGCGGCGACCTTGGGGGCGGCGCCGGCGTCGGTGGAGGATCGCGCACGCGACTTCCTCGTGCTCCGCCTGAAGGAGGCGCTCGTGCTCACCGACGGCGAAACGGCCGAAGTCCGCGAGCTCATCCACCACTCCGAGGATCGGCGGCGAGAGCTTCGTGCTGCGCGGGCAAAGATCGAGGAGGAGATCCGCCGGAAGCTCGGCACTGGAACGCCGGGCAAGGGCGATGCCGCGGAGCTCGATCGTCTCGTCGGCGAGGCGAATCGCCTGGACGAAGAGCTGGCGCTTCTCCCCGAGAAGAACAACCGCGACCTGCAGAGGATGCTCACGCCGGAGCAGCGGGCAAAGCTGATCCTCTTCCGCCCGCGCATGCAGGAAGAGGTCCGCCGCGCGATCCGGCAGCGCCTCGAGGCACGGGGCGCGGGAACCCCGCCGAACTGATCAGCCGCGGAATGCGGGCATCACTTCGGTCGCGAAGAGCTCGAGCGAGCGAGTGCCTTTCCGCGGGTCGAGACCGGGGAGCTGAGTGCTCATGATGAAGTGCGTGCAACGGAATTCTCGCCGGAACTGCTCGAGCTTCCGCGACACCTGATCCGGGGTGCCGATCATCGCCGCCCGGCCGAACGGGGAATCTCGGATCTCGGCGGCGCTCCGGAACCGCCACACGGCTTCGTCTCCGGGCGCGTCGCCGGCCTCGGCCAGGATGTGATCGTAGAACCCCATCATCGAGTGGATGTGCGGAGCGGCCTCTTCCCAGGCCCGGTCCTCGGTCTCGGCGACGTACACGAAACGGAGTTGCGCGATCGCGAAGGCTTCCGGGTCCCGTCCGGCGCGGGCGAGCTCGTCCAGGTACCAGGGAGCGGGGTCGGGCCCGATCGTCGCCATCAGATGAAGGCCGAGACGCGCGGCTCGGCGCGTCGCCTTCTCGGTTCGCGCGCCGATCCAGATCGGCGGATGAGGGCGCTGCACCGGACGGGGGCTCAGGTGGAGGTCGTGCACGCGGGTGAAGCGGCCCTCGAACGTCACCCGGTCCTCGGTCCAGAGCCGCTGGAGCAGCTCGACTCCCTCCGCGAGGCGGGCGGTCCGCTCGCCCCGCGGCATGCAGAGCGCATCGAACTCCAGATACGAGTAACCCTGGCCGACGCCGAGGTCGAGCCGTCCGCCGGACCAGATGTCCACCGCCGTCGCATCCTCGGCGAGCCGCACCGGGTGCTGGAACGGGAGCACGATGATGAACGTGCCGATGCGGATGCGGCTCGTGCGCGCGGCGATCGCGGCCGCGGTCGGCAGCAGCGAAGGGTTGTAGCCGTCGTCGGTGAAGTGATGCTCGGTCAACCAGACGTGGTCGTAGCCGAGCTCCTCGGCGCGGACGATCTGCTCGAGGATCGCGCGGTAGAGCTCGGGCTCCGGGCGGTGCCACGGCTCCGGATTGCGAAAGTCTTCCATGAAGCCAAACTTCATGACGTCACCGCTCCGGGTTTGCGGAAGTCGTCGATCGAGCCGAGCTTCACGTCAGCGCTCCACCGGTTGGCCGGACTGCTGCCAGGCCGCGAAGCCGCCCGCCATCGAGCAGACGTTGGTGAACCCCATGGCTTGCAGCACGTCGGCGGCGAAGGCGCTGCGGACGCCGCTCGCGCAGTGGATGATGATCTCCTGCCCGCGGTCCTCGAGGAGGGGCTCGCGGGCCGGATACTCGAGGTCGGCCTTGGCCTCGAGGAGACCGCGAGGCACGTGGAGCGCGCCGGCGATGTGCCCCGCGCCGTACTCGGCGGGCTCGCGCACGTCGAGGATCAGGACCGTGGGATCGGCGGCGACGCGCGCCGCGGCGTCGTCGGCGCTGATCTCGCGGATCCGGGGCTTGACGTCGTTCACGAGGTCCTTCAGCGACTTCGGCATGTCGACCCTCCGCCGAACCGACATTGCAGCCGCCGCCGCGGCGCGCAAGGGCGCGGTCCGAGCTGGCGGCGCTGAGATGCGCCTCACCGGTTCGGCGCAGCGCCATGTTGCGCCGGCGAGCTCTTCTGCGAGCGCGTTTGGGCGGAGGGGGGTTGGCTCGGCGCGGTCCGAGCTGGGCGCCAGGATAGGCCCGCTCGAACCGGTGAGGAGCGTCCAGGGCCCGCCGGCTCGGGGCGGCGCAATCTTGCGTCCGCGAGCTCTTCTGCGAGCGCGTTCGGAGTGGTGGGGTGGGGGAGGAGTCTGCGCCACGAGCGATCCGTGGCGCAGACTCCGCCTACGCCGCCGATTGCATCGAGGGATCGAGGCGCAGCAACCGCTTTCGCTTCTCGGCGACGAAGCCGTGGTCCACGAGCCACGCCACCGTCCGGCGCAGGGTCTCGCGCGCCGGCAAATAGGTGTAGCCGAGCTCGCGCGCGGATTTCGAGTTGTCGAAGTAGCCGTACTTGCCTGCGAACTCGTCGACCTGGCTGCGGTCGAGCTGCGGGCGCGATCCCGTGATCCGCGACAC
>JAXDLK010000104.1:0-8647 GCA_034666665.1 Candidatus Binatota bacterium | reverse complement strand
GGCGCCTTCGGGTACCTGGTCTGGGCGAACCCGATCCTGCAACAGCCGGCGAGCGTCTACTTCGCAATCCTGCCGGTCGTCTGCCTCTTCCCACTCGCGTACGCAGGCGCCGGTCTCTATCCGGGATTCGGTGTCGGCGCGGTCGAGACGCTTCGGCGGCTCTCGCAGTGCACCACGTTCGGCTTCCTCGCGGTTGCGGCTTCGGTGTTCGCGTTCAAGATCGGCCCGCAATACTCCCGTGTGGGACTGATCATCGCGTACGCATCGGCGCTCGTCGCCGTGCCGCTGCTGCGGTGGGCCGTTCTCTCGATCGTCACCAGGTTCCCCTGGTGGCGCGAGCCGGTGATCCTCATCGGCGGTGCCCGGTGGGCGCGATGGACAATGCGCGGCGTCGAGCAGGCGGTCTCGCTCGGCTACCAACCCGTCGGCATTCTCGCCCCTCCGCCCCTTCTCCGTGAGGCCATGATCGCGGGGCTGCCGGTCCTCGGCGGGCTGGAGCAGATCCGTGCGCTTCGTGATGCCGGACTGCGCGTCGCATTGGTCGAGGGCGGCCAGCAGAACGAGCAGATCTTGAACGACGTGCGGTCGATCTTCGCACGCGTGGTGATCGTCCACGAATACGACCTTCCGGTGGAACGCGTGCGCGTCTGCAACCTCGGTGGCTTGCTGGGAATCGAATTCACCAACGAGCTGCTCCGCTGGCAGAATCGATTCCTCAAACGCTCGATCGACATGGTCGTGGGAGGAGCGTTGCTCCTCCTGTCGCTCCCGCTGATTCTCCTCGGTGGTCTCCTGGTGAAGGCCCGGAGCCGCGGTCCGATGCTCTATCACCAGGAGCGTGAGGGTCTCGGAGGCCGGACGGTCAAGGTGTGGAAGCTGCGCACGATGCACGTCGATGCCGGCCAGCGGCTGGAGGAAGCATTCGAGCGCGACCCGGAGCTTCGACGCGAGTGGAACGAGCGATTCAAGCTCGCTCGAGATCCGAGGGTGATTCCGGGAATCGGCGGCTTCCTCCGGCGATCGAGCATCGACGAGCTGCCGCAGCTCTGGTGCGTGCTCAGAGGTGAAATGAGTCTCGTCGGGCCACGGCCCTTTCCGGCGTACCACCTCGAGCAGTTCACCCCGGAGTTTCGTGCGTTTCGCCGGCAAGTTCGGCCGGGCTTGACCGGCATGTGGCAGGTCACGGTTCGAAGCGCCGGAGGGATCGACGCGCAGCGACTGTACGACACGTATTACCAGCGGAACTGGTCCTTGTGGCTCGACATTCACATCCTTGCGCGGACGGCGGTCGCCGTCGCGCGTGCAAGGGGAGCGGTCTGAATGGCCGTCGACGAAACGTTGCTGATCGCCCTGCCGCTCCTCCTCCTGGCCGCGGCGGCATTGCTGGTCGCGGCCGCCCCGCCGCAATGGGCCCTGCTCGGCATGGTGCTGGCAGCGAACGTGGACGTCGTTTCTCCGGCGATGGGGACGCTCGCAAGTGATCGGGTCGGTCTCACGAATACGCTGAAGCACCTCTCGCTGCCGTTGATGTTCGCGTGGAGGATGGGACTTCGACCCGGGCCGGTCGTGCGGCTCACGTCGATCGGTGTCCTCTGGGGTGGGTTCGTGGCGTACACGGCACTGTCCGTGACCAGAAGCCCGTATCCGACGGCCGGACTGAAGTTCGTCACCTATCTCGTCCTTCTCGGCTTGCTCGTGACGGCCGCCGCCCGGGCACATGCGAACGGTACGATCAGCGCATCCGTGGCGTGCCGCGGGCTGGTGCTGTGCGGATGTCTCGGACTGATCCAGTCGTACGGGCTGGGCAACCCCTACGGTGGTGCCGAGGAGAGGTTCACGGCATTTCTGCAGCCGCAGCCGTTCGCGCAGCTGGTCGTCGTCCTGACGGCAATCGTCGTCGCCACGGGGACGCTCCCGTTGCGCGCGTCGGCGGTGGCGTTGGCGGTCGCATTGATCGTCGCCAATGGAAGCCGCATCGCCGCACTCGGTCTGCTGTCCGTCGTCGCCGTTCGATGGCTCTGGGCCGTCGCCCGTGACGGTTCCGCGGTGCGGTACGTGATGCTCGGCGCCGGAACTGCGGCGCTGATCATCGTCACCTCGACCGTCGACCTCCTCGTCCCGGCCGAGTCGGAAATGCGCGCGGCGGCGCTGCTCAAGGTCGGACGGTCCGAGGGGCTGCGGGACATCGGTACCGCGAGCTTCCGCTTGGACATGTACGCGGCGGTGGTCGACGAGATCCGCGCCCGTAGCATGATCGACGAGCTGGTCGGCAGCGGTACTGCGTCCGGCGGAACGCTCGTGACGGACGGCCAGTTCTACGGCTACGGCGAAGACCGATTCGATCCCAACCGCACGATTCACAACGAATACCTGCGTGTCGCGTACGAGCTCGGCGTGATCGGCGCCGCCGTCGGTGTCGCGCTGCTGCTCGGCCTGGCTGCCGAGCTCTGGCGGGGACTGCGCGAGGATCGTGGTGCCGCGGCGCTGTGCGCTCTCGTCGCGGCGCCGGCGGTGCTCTCCTTCCTGGCGACCGAAAACGTGCTCGCGAGCGGCCTGGCGGGCTCCGGTTTGGCGCTGTCACTCGTCGTCGGCGGCATTCTGGCCGGAATCCAGGAGGAGTCGACACTGTTTGCCGAAACGCCGGGGTTCGCTCCCGCCGGGGCGCGCTGGTGCTGAAGTCCGTTTCCATCGGTGGGCTCGCCTCGACGGGTCGACGGCTCGGCTGGGGCGTCGCCGATCAGGGGCTCGTCAGCCTGATCAATTTCGAGATCGGCGTCGCCGTTGCTCGCAGCGTGGCGCCACGAGAGTTCGGCGTGTTCGCACTGCTGTTCGCCGCATATCTCGTTGCGTCCGGACTGAACCGTGCATTCAGTTGCGAGCCGCTGGCAATTCGCTTCAGCGGAAGCGACGTGGAGCGCTGGCAAGAGCAGGCCAGCGCGGCGGTCGGAACGGCACTGGCGTTCGGTGTCGTCGCCGGTCTGACGTTCGCGATCGCCGCCCTGTTCTTGCCGCCGGGAGCGGCTTCGGCATGGTGGGCGTTGGCCCTCGGGCTCCCCGGGCTCCTCGTACAGGACTGCTGCCGCTACGCGTTCTTTTCCAGTCGGCGTGGCGGTTCGGCGTTCGCCGGTGACGTGATCTGGGCTGCCGGCGTGACCGTTGCGATCGTCTCCGTGGCCTGGTTCGGACGGGGTGGATTGGTCGCATACGTCGCGAGCTGGAGCGGGGCGGGGACCGTGGCCGCAGTCTTCAGCTCGTGGTGGGGTGGACTGCGGCCTCGCCCGTGGCGAGCTCCCAGTTGGTTCCGCGAGCACGCCGATCTGGTGTGGCGCTACGCGTTCGAGTTCCTGGCAGGTGGCGGCGCGATCCAGTTGGCGTTCTACGGCGTCGGCGCGACGGCCGGTCTCGCTGCCGTCGGTGCTCTGCGGGCCGCCCAGCTGGTGCTCGGGCCGTTGCAGGTCGTCCTGGCGGGGATGGGTGTCGTGAGCCTTCCGGAAGCTGCGCGGTTGACGAGGGACTCCCGCAGCTCTCTGCGGATTGCAATGTCCGGCCTGTCCGGCTTCTTCGTCGCCGCGTCCGCGGTGTGGCTGGCGGCAATCCTGTGCGTCCCCGACGAGTGGGGGCGAGGACTGCTGAAATCCGGGTGGACCTCCGGACGGGCGGTGGTCGTGCCGATGGGTCTGGCGCTGGCAGGGATCGGCGCCGCCCACGGTGCGATCACCGGGCTCCGGGCTCTCGCGGCGGCGCGATCGAGCCTCAAGGCGAGACTGCTCGCGACGCCTCTGATCATTTGCGGGGGAGTTGGGGGAGCGCTGGTCGGTCAGGAGCAGGGTGCCGCCATCGGCCTGGCGATCGCCTCCTGGGTGGCGGTCATCCCTTGGTGGGCGGCATTCGAAACCGAGCTCGGCTCGAGAACGCGCACTGCGCCGGATCGCGACATGCATCCCGAGCCATCGCTGCTTCGAGGGAACGTCGCGGTATGAACGCGAACTCGGACACCTCTGCGGGCTGGCTCGTCGTCGGGCACTACGGCGGCCACAACGGGGGCGACGAGGCGATGCTCGCCGGATTGCTCTCCGCGGCGGCACTGCAACGGCCGGGAACGCCTTCGATCGTGCGTAAGATCGATCGATGCTGCCGCCTCGTCCGGGTACGCGCTCTCGAGAACGGCAAGACCGTGCCTCCGAAGCTCTGGCCGATCTTGCGGGCGCTCTCGTCCGCGCGCGGCATCGTGCTGGGCGGCGGGACTCACTTCCAAGACGACTACACGACGCTTCGATGGCTGCGCCACGTCCGCTACATGGCGCGCTTCGTCCTGCTGAGCGGCGTCGCGAGGCTCCTCGGCAGGCGGGTCGTGTGGCTCGGCATGGGCTTCGGTCCGATCCATCGCCGGACGACCGCGCTGCTCACGGCCCTCGGCCTGCGCTTCTGCGACGCGGTGGCCGTCCGCGATGCCTCCTCGGCCGCGGCGATCCGGCCGCTGGTGGCGAAGCAGAAGCTCACGACGGCATTCGACCTGGCCGCTCTGCTGGCTCCGTTTCCGAAGTCCGGCCGGCCTGCCGGCGGTGCTCCGCTGCTCGGCATCTCCGTGACCTCGGTCGGAAAGAGCCGCGGGCTCGGCGAGGACCTGGACCGTGCGTTCTGGGACCGCTTCGGCAGAGTTCTCGGCGAAGTCGTGGCCGCAGGTCGAGCGCGCGTTCGAATCATCGTCATGCGCGGCGGGGCGCGCGAGGACGACGGCGCGGTGAGCGAGCAGCTGTTCGCGGCGCTCTGGCGATCGAGTCCCGATTCGGTCGAGCTGGTGCCGTTCCCGCACGATCCACTGGAGCTCATCCGCCAGATCTCCGAGTGTGACGCATTCATCGCCACGCGGTTTCATTCGTTGCTGCTCGCGTATCTCGCCGGCTGCCGGCTGTTGGCGATCGAGTACCACAAGAAAGTCCGTGATCTGGCCGAGGAGATCGGTCTTCCATCGGATGCTTGCATCCCCGTCGCCTGGGACGCTTCGGAGGAGCGACTGCGTACGGGCGTCGACCGCTTGCTGCACGACGAGCAGTGGGGGCACCCCTCGCTGCCGGTCAGTGAAGCCGTGCGGCGGGCGAACCGAAACCTCGATCTACTCACGGAGGTCGCGGGCAGATGAGCGGCTCGCTCCCGACACGGCGTGCTCTCGTGCTGATCCACACCCCCACGTTCGGGGGCCCCCACAACACGCTGGTCCGTCTTCGGGAGCCACTGGAGAGACGCGGATGGGAGAACGTCCTCGTGACCACGAACGAGGCGGGTGACGGCGCCGAGCGCGTGCGGGCCGCCGGAGTCGAGACGCTGCAGGTTCCCTTGCGCCGCCTGCGAAAGAGCTTCGATCCCCGCGTCCACTGGGGCTTCGTTTCGGAATTCGTCCCGTCCGTCGATTGCATCCGAGCGCTCATCCGGCGCCACGGCGCGAGCGTGGTGCAGGTCTGCGGGCTGATGCATCCTCACGGAGCCCTGGCGGCGAGGCTCGAGCAGACTCCGGTCGTATGGCAGCTGCTGAGCACGTTCGCGCCGCCGGTACTGCGACGGGTGCTGATGCCCGTCGTCGTGAAGCTGGCGGACGTCGTGATGTCGACGGGGCGCGATACGGCTCGTGAGCATCCCGGCGCGTGCGCCATGGGAGAGCGGCTGGTGCCATTCTTTCCGCCCGTCGACACCGACCAGTTTCGTCCCGACCCCGTCGCGCGCCTGCTCGCTCGCGCGGAGCTTCGCGTGCCGCCCGGTGCGCTGTTGATCGGTACCGTCGGCAACATGGTCTGGCAGAAGGGTCACGAGCTGCTGGTCGATGCAGTGGCGGAGCTGCGCGGGCGTCACCATCCGGTCTACGGCAGGGTTCTCGGCAGCCACGTCGCCTCCCAGGACCGTTACTACCGGGAAAACGTGATCGGTCGTGCGCGAAAGCGCGGCCTCCTCCGCAGCGAGGTTCTGACCTTCTCGAGTCCCGGCGATCGCGTTTCGGCGCTGCTGCCGGCATTCGACGTTTTCCTGCTCACTTCGCGAGCGGAGGGTGCGCCGACGGTCGTGCTCGAGGCGATGGCATGTGCGGTTCCGGTGGTGGCGACGGACGTCGGCTCGATGAGGGAGATCGTGGAGGACGGCAGGACCGGCTTCGTCGTGCGCCGCGGCCGAGTGGAGCCGCTGGTGAGCGCGATCGAGAAGCTGCTCCGGTCGCCCGCGACGCGCGACGCCATGGGCACCGTTGCAAGACGAAGGGCGGTCGAGCGGTATGGCTTGGGCGCCTGCGCCGACGCGCACGTGCGCGCCTTCGAATTGGCTGCCAGCGTGCGTCGCATCGCCGGCACGGAACCGGCCACGGACATCGGAGCGGCCGAGTCGTGCTGAGCGTCCTTGCCCTGCTGGTGTCGTTGGGTGTCACTTCCGCGTCCGCGGCGGCGCACGGACGCGGCGACGTGCTGGTGCGGCCGAACGAGTCGGTGCCGCCGGATTACTTCGGAATGCACGTGCATTCGCCGGCACGTCCGGAATGCTGGCCGCGGACCGAGTTCGGCAGCTGGCGCCTGTGGGATTCCCACGTGCGATGGCTCGATCTGCAACCCGCCCGCGGCCAGTGGAACCTCGACCTGCTCGACCACTGCATCTCGCTCGCCGAAGCGCGCGGTGTCGGGGTTTTGCTCACGCTGGGGCAGACTCCCACGTGGGCGTCGACGCGACCGGAGGAAGCAGGCCAGTATGGCGCGGGCGCGAGCGCCGAGCCCCGGCGAAAGCACTGGCGAGCGTATCTCCGGAGGATCGCGCGGCGGTACCAGGCGCGAATCGAAGCGTACGAAGTCTGGAACGAGCCGGATCTCCCCACCTTCTTCTCCGGTGATGCCGATGCGCTGGTGCGACTGACGCGCGACGCGCACGACGTCGTGAAAGCGATCGATCCCGAAGCATCGATCGTTTCGCCGTCGTTCACGAGCAAGAGAGGTCTTCCCGCATTCGAGCGCTACTTGCGGGCGGGAGGTGCGGGGGCGATCGACGTCGTCGGCTATCACTTCTACGTCGGTGAATCGCCCCCCGAGACGATGGTGGCCCTCGTGGCGCGCGTTCGGCGGCTCATGGCCAAGTATCGCATTCAGGAGAAGCCGCTCTGGAATACGGAGGCAGGGTGGTCTCGATGGACGAAGTTCACCTCACGACGGCAAATGGCCAGTTACGTGGCTCGCGCATACCTCTTGAACTGGGTGGCGGGCGTGGACCGGTTCTATTGGTATGCGTGGGACAACGACGATTGGGTGGGAATTCACACCGTGGAGCCGGACTGCGGCGCGACGACGGAGGCGGGACGCGCCTACGCGACGATCCGTACGTGGATGGTCGGATCTCGTATCCCCGAATGTCGCCGCGATCGCCAAGACACTTGGGTCTGTACGCTGATGCGCGAGCGCCGGCAGGCGCGGATCGTCTGGAACCCGAAGCGGCAGCTACGCTTCCGCGTGCCGACCGACTGGGGCGCGAATCGCGTCGATACGTTGCAAGGTGACCGGCGGATTCTCGCCGAAAGGGCTGAAGTCGTGATCGACGAGAACCCACGGTATTTCGCTATTCCGGGAGACTGAGTCTCTCGCCAACCCGGCCTTCGGGCCGACCTCTCCCGACGGGGAGAGGGAAACCGCGGTCTTCACCGCGTACGGAGGAGGTTTGCGTCATGCAGGACATCGTATTGGTCACAGGCGCCGGAGGGTTCATCGGCGGGCATCTCGTGGCACGTCTCGCGACCCGGAAAGGCACGCGAATACGCGCCGTGGACGCGAAGCCAGTACATGACTGGTACCAGGTCACTCCCGGAGTGGAGAACCTGCAGCGCGACTTGAAGGACATGAACGCCTGCTACGAGGTGGTGCAGGGCGCGGCCGAGGTATTCAACCTCGCCGCGGACATGGGCGGCATGGGATTCATCGAGAACAACAAGGCGGCCTGCATGCTGTCGGTGTTGATCAATACGCACTTGCTGCTCGCGGCGCGCGACCACGGCATCGACCGCTATTTCTTCTCCTCTTCGGCGTGTGTCTACGCGGCGGACAAGCAGCGGATCACGGAGGTGAGTCCGCTGAAGGAGGAGGACGCGTACCCGGCCATGCCGGAGGACGGGTACGGATGGGAAAAGCTCTTCAGCGAGCGGATGTGCCGGCACTTCAGAGAAGATTTCGGGGTGAAGGCGCGGGTCGCGCGGTATCACAACGTCTACGGACCGTACGGTACGTGGGATGGGGGCCGCGAGAAGGCCCCGGCGGCGATCTGCCGCAAGGTGATCGAGGCGAAGTTGTCGGAGAACCCGGTGATCGAGATCTGGGGCGACGGAGAGCAGACCCGGAGCTTCACCTACATCGACGACTGCGTTCACGGCACCATCGGGATCATGAACAGCGACGCGACGGAGCCGCTGAACCTGGGAAGCACCGAGCTGGTCACCATCAACCAGCTGGTCGCGATCGTGGAGGAGATCGCGGATGTGAAGCTCGAGAAGCGGCACGACCTGCGCGCGCCTCAGGGCGTGCGTGGTCGGAACAGCGAGAACACGCGGATCCGCGAGGTTCTGGGCTGGGAGCCGAACACGAGCCTCCGCGTCGGAATGGAGCATACGTACCGGTGGATCCACGATCAGATGTCGCCC
>JAXDLK010000103.1:0-18080 GCA_034666665.1 Candidatus Binatota bacterium | reverse complement strand
TTCGTGTTCCTCGCCGGGCTCACCGAGAAGTCGGTCCGGTTGGGGACCGCCTGCGTCAGCCTCGTCGGCGTCGGTGCGGTGTACGGTCTCGCGCGGCGGGTGTACGGCGTCCGTCCCGCATGGGCGACGTTCGCCGTCTTTGCGACCACTCCCCTCTGGTACCTGCACAGCCGGACGGGCTTCGAGTACGTCGTCGCGACCTCCTTCTTCCTCGCCTTCGCGCTCTGCTACCTGCTCGCGCTGCGCGAGCACGGCGCGTGGGCGATCCCGGCCGCGATCTCGGCAGCGGCGGCGTTCTACTCCTACACGCCCGCCCGCGGGTGGGTGGCCGTCGGCTTGACGTTGCTCGCCATCATCAATCTTCCGGAGCATCTCCGCCGCTGGCGGGTGTCCCTCGGTGCGGTCGCGCTGCTCGCTCTGCTGCTCGCGCCCGCTCTCTACGTGCAGTGGAATCGTCCCGACGTCGCCATGAAGCGTCTGGAGGCGCTCGGCTTCCGGGAGTTCCGGCAGAAGCCGGTCGCGGACCAGGTCCGGCAGATCGCCTCGAATTACGCGCAGGGGCTCGATCCGCGGTTCTGGTACACCTGGAGCGGCACGCAGAACTCCGGTCCGATGGAGCGACACGTCGTCGCCGGGCTGCCCCAGCTACCGCCGTGGACGGCGCCGTTCGCCGCGATCGGCCTGGGGGCGGTGCTCCTGCGCCTCGGACGGGTCGAGCACCGGACCCTCCTCGCGCTGGTGATCGCCTCGCTCTCCTCCGCATCGCTGGTCGGTTTCAACAACGCACGCGCGATGCCGGTCGGGGTGCTGCTGCTCGTGCTGTCGCTGATCGGGCTCGGTCGGGTGTGGTCGCTCGTCGCCCGCCGCGCCGCGGTCGAGCGCGTCGCCGCGCTCGGGCTCGCGGCGGCGCTGGCGGTGAACGCCGTGCTCTTCCAGACCTACGTGTTCGACTCGGCGCGCTACGCCTACGCGGACTACGGCTTCTACGGCGTGCAGATGGGGGCGCCCGAGGTATTTCGCTGGATCGCCCGCCACCACCAGGAGTATCGCCGGATTCGCGTCTCGCACGGCGCGTTCAACGCCGCGTACATCTTCATCCCTTTCTACTTGCGCGGCGAGGCGGCGCGGAAGACGACGGTCGACGACTTCGGCACCTTCTGCCGCGCCGACGCCCGGCTTCCCGCGGACGTGCTCTACGTCGCGTCCGTGGGCACGTTCGACGAGCTCCGCTCGCGCGCGTGCCCTGTGCGCGAGCGCGTGGTGGCGACGATTCCGGATCTCCGCGGGCAGCCGCTCTTCCGCATGTCGCGGCTCGAGCGCGCCCCGGATTTCGCCGACTGGCTTCTCCGCGAGCAGCGGGTGCGCGAGACGCCGGTGCGGGAGACCGTCCGCCATCGCGGAGGGCCGATCGAGATCGAGCATTCCGCTCTCGACATCGGCGAGGCGCAGGCGATCTTCGACGGCGACCTCGCCACCCTCGCGCGCTCGGCCGGCGTGAATCCCGCTCGCTTCCTCGTGCAGCTTCCGGGAACGACGATCCGGCGCGTTCGCGTCACCGTCTCTCACACCGGCGCCGAGGAGATCGCGGTGCGGACCCGATCCGGCGAGGGCGAGCGCGAATGGGGGGTGAAGCGCTTCTCCGACGCGCCGGGCGACGTGATGGAGATCGATTTCGAGAGCCCGGTGGCCGTTCCGGGGGTGACGGCGCTCGAGGTCCACCTCCACGTGACGAACATGGATCGGAACGGCTTCGTCCACGTGAACGAGATCGACTGGGATTGACCGCGCTCGTCAGCGCGCGACCTCGACCAGCCGATCCAGCTTCAGCGCCGCGACGATCAGTTTCCCCTCGCGGCCGACGGCGATGCCGGTCGGGTTCGATCCCTCCTCGAGGCGGCGCTCTCCGGTGACCGCTCCCTTCGTGTCGAAGAAGAGGACGCGGTCGCCCGGGGGATCGGTCGCGGCCAGGGTTCCGTCGGGCAGCAGCGCCAGGTACGGCTCGCGATACACCTGGTCCTTCCACCCGTCGACGGGCCACGCCGCCAGCGTTTCACCGTGCGCATCGAGCACCACGATCCGTCGGTTGCCGGCGTCCGCGACGTAGATGCGATCGCCGCCGGTGGCGATGCCGATCGGGTCCTGGAGCTCGCCGCTGCCGCTGCCTTTCGTTCCCCAGGTGGCGGCGACCTCGCCCTCGGGAGAGAAGACCACCACGCGGCCGTTCCCCGTGTCCGTCACGTACACGGTGCCGTCGGCCGCGACCGCGATGCCGCGCGGTCCGTACAGCTCGGCGCTCCACTGCTCGGCGAGCTCACCGTTGGGCGCGAAGATCTGCACGCGGTGGTTCCAGGTGTCCGCGACGTAGATCCGTCCGTCGGGACCGACCGCGATGCCGCAGGGGTCGTTGAACTGCGACGGGCCTTCTCCGGTGTTGCCGAAGCCGCCGGCCGGGCGCAGCTGCTCGTCGAATCGCTGGATGCGGTCGTTGCCGAAGTCCGCCACCCACACCGCGCCGCGGGCGTCGACGGCGAGGGCGCGGGGCTGTCGGAGCTGCCCGAGCGGCAGCTGCGGCTCCGCTTCGACGGCGGCGGACGATTCCGCTGCGGGCCGCTCCGGCTCCGGCGCCGGTTGATCGACGATCGGCGGTACCTCGTTCCACTGGAAGTTCCGCGTGACGGCGAACACGTCGGCGCCGAGGCTCCCGTACAGCCGTTGAAACACGTCCGGCCACGCGGTGAACTTCGCGAGCCCCGCGCGCGCATACGTCCGGCGCTCGAGGGGTCCGACGTACACCATCGCGACGTGGTAGCGATCGAGGAGGCCCTCGACCTCCGCCCGATCCATGCCGTCGTAGATCGTCAGCACGTCCGCCTTGCGGCGGTTGATCTCGTCCCAGGAATGAGCGCGCTGCGAGAGATGATAGTCCCACCCGAGGACCGTCGGCAGGCCCGTGTTCATCGAGATGCGGCTGAACTCCTGGTACGACGGGCCGTGCGCCTCCAGGAGGACGGGCGTTCCGGAGACTTGCCGGTTCAGCCACTGGATCGCGCGGCGGTCGATCGGGTCTTGGAGCGCCAGGTATGCCTGACCGTCGAGCGTCGGCCGGGGACCGGGAGCGTGACGGGTCCGTAGCGTGCCGACCACGTCCGAGACGGCGGTGACGGCGGAGGCGGCGACGAGGATCGAGAAGGCGGCTCCCCAGGCGAAGCGCGTCCACCGCCGCGCGGGGCTCTCCCGGCGGAGCACTTGCAGCCACACCGCTCCGGCAATGCCGAAGAGGAGCCACATCTCGAGGTAGAGCTTGAAGATCGTGTTCATCCGGTCCCAGAGAAAGATCGTGTCGGCGGCGCCGCCGAGAAGCGCGGCACCCCCCGCGGCGGTGAAGGCGACGCGCCGGGAAGGCCTGTCCTCGACCAGCGCCGCCGCGATCGCCGTGGCACCGAGCACCCAGAAGAGCGCCCGCACCGAAGCCGCCGCGACGAGCGCGATCGTGATGCCGCCGAGCAGCCGGACCGGGCCGCGGACGCCGCCGCGACGGAGGAAGTCGGAGAGGGCCGTCAGCAGCGGAAACAGAAACAGCCCGAAGATCAGCAGCACGCCGGTGAGCGGCGCCTCCTGCGTTTCCCACCCCCAATTCCGCGGCGGGAACTGGAAATGGTGCCAGAAGGGGGCGAACCAGACGAACGACGCCGCCACCGCGAGCGCGGCGGTGACGACGCGAGTCGGCTGTCGGGTGGCGAGCCCGGCGATCACCGAGATGCCGAGCAGAGCTCCGGCCCAGATCGGGAACCCCCAGGTGTTCGTCACCGCGACCGCGCCGAGCGCGAGCGAGGCGAGCAGCGGGACGGCGGCGCGCGGGCGCCGGTCGATCGCGCCGGCAGCGGCGATTCCGAAGAGCAGCAGCGACAGCGGCAGCACGAGCACGTGCGCGTGCAGGTCCGCGAACAGGAAGCTCCAGAGCGGGAACTCGTTGATGGTGTCGGGGATCACCCGCGACGTCGCCCAGAAGTAATTGAAGTCCACCGTCGCGCGGCGAGCGAGCTCGACGGGCCCCGAAAGGTTGCCCGCGAAGACGAGGAGCAGCGCGGCAGCGGCGCCGCCCGAGACGCTCTCCGTGACGAGCGCGCCGACGCCGAACGCGGCCGCGGCGGTCAGCCCCGCGATCGTGGCGATGCCGAGGTTGAAGGCGAGGCCGGGCGCCACGCCGGTGAGCTTGCCGAGCGCGGCCACGGAGAAGTGGCCGAAGTGCGGGTAGTTGATCGTCTTGCCCGACATCCAGGGCTCCGGCGCGGGTAAGACCGTGGTGCGGTAGAGGGCGTTCAGGAAGGAGAAGTCCATCGGCTTCTCTCCCCAGTAGACCTCCGGCGTCGCCGCCCGCATCGCGACGAAGAAGAAGAACGAAGCGAAGAAGACGACCATCGCCGTCGAGGAGCCGGGAGGCCGTGGCAGACGGGCGGCGAGGGCCACGAGCAGCAGCGCGACCGTGAGCACCGTCAGCGACGAGAACGGTGCGAGCCCGACGGCGGCGACGATCCAGGAGAGATACGCGAAGAGCAGATAACCGAAGGTCGGGCCGAGCCCGCCGATCGCTGCCGGCGGGAGTCTCGGCAGGCAGGCGGCGAGCGAGCGCCGCCCGGCGAAGGCGAGCAGCACGAGCGCGACCAGCCACAGGAGGAGCGCACCCAGGCTCGACTCGATGCCGCTCGGACGCTCCCCGCCTCCACCCGCACCCTCACCCTGGGCGCCACCGCTGGCGAGGATGTCGGCTCGCGTCATCCGGCGCGAGGGCACGCGCGTGTGGATGCGGGTGGCGATCTCGGCGGCTGCCAACGGTGCGACCTTGCGGAAGACGAGCGTCTTCGGATGATCGTAGACGCTGAACGATTCGTCCGCCCGGTCGTCGTCGAGCTCGAACCCGAGAAGCCGCGGCCGCGAAGCGAAAACGGCATCGAGCCGGTAGCCGAGGTCGCCGGCGAAGAGGAGTTGGAGAAAGCGGTTGGTTTCCGGGTACCGGTCGGGCGCGTTCGTGATCGCGCCGTAGAGCCGCTTGCTCGGAAACACCAGCACGTCGCCGGCCGCGAGCCGCTCGGCGAGGAGGCGGGTCTTCTGCGGGCCGTCACCGTCGTAGAGCGGCAGCTCGAGCTGCCGGTACTGGCCTCCGTCGTGGCCGTCGACGCCGACCGGAAACCCTTCCTCCCAGTGCGGCGTGATCAGCGCCGCACCGGCCGGCACCGAGCGGTAGAACCACCGCGACGCGGTGATCCAGACGTGCGGACGGAGATAGATCGAGAAGAAGCTCGCCGCATGAAACGCGGTGGCGGCGATCACCAGGGCGAGAACCGTGCGCCTGCCTCGCGTCGTCCCGCGCTCGCCGACGACCAGGTGCGCCGCGTAGAGACACCAGAGGGCGTAGAGCGGCAGCAGGTAGCGCATGAACTTGACGGGAAAGATGCCGGTGACCGCGAGGTAGGGAACGAAGAAGGAGAGCAGAACGATCTCCGCGGCGCGCGGCCGCCGGAACGCGGAGAAGAGCGCCGCGATCGTCCCGAGGGCGGCGGCGACGCCCAGCACCGGTCCGGTCCCCCAGAGAAACGCCTCGCGAAGGTCGTCCAGGTAGGGGCGAGTGCCGAGGTACTGGATGGTGTACGGCACCGTGCCCGCCTCGCGCACCATCGCTGCCTGCTCGCGCACGTCGTGCAGGAACTGCGGGTCGATGAACGCATACGGCTCCGTCGCGGCGAAACAGACGAACGCCGTGGCGAGGCCGCTCGCGAGCGAGAGCGCTCGCGCCCAGGCGGCGCCGGCTCGGCCGCTCGCGGGACGGACCCAGAGGGCCGCGATCACCAGCGGCAGCAGCAGGGGGGCACTGCTGACCTTCGTCGCCAGTGCGAGCCCGACCGCCGCGCTCCCCGCCAGGAGGTGCCGGCGGAGCCCCGTCCGGGTGAACACGACGAGGCGCTCGAGAGCGACGAGAACGAGGAACGCCTGGTAGAGGTCGAAGGTGATGAAGTGCGCATGCTGGATCGGCAGCACGGCGAGCGCGAGCAGCAGCGCGGCGACGAGCCCGCAGGTCGGGCCGTAGAGCAGCGCGCCGAGCCGATAGAGCCAGGCGACCGAAGCGACACCGACGACCGCGGACAGCGCCCGCCCGCTCCTGAACGAGCCGTCGTATCCGCCCCACTCCGGTCGGATCGCCGATGCGGCCGAGACCCAGGCGCGTTGCAGGTAGAGCGGGAACGATCCGTACGCGAAGAAATGCGGGTTCAGCCGGAGCGGCCGAAACGAGATCTCCTCCAGGGCGAAGACGATGCGTCGCTCGTCCGGGTGAAACCCGTGTCCCTCGTCCCAGTCGAGGCCGACGAATCGGAGAACCGACGCGAGGGCGAGGATGGCGAGCAGGGCGGCGCCGCGTCTTCGCATCGAGTTATCGCACGATCAGCGCACCGCGTAGACGGTCGTGGTGCCCGAGCGAAATACGGATTCGAAGATCTCCGGATGCCGCGCGAACTTCTCGAGGCCAGGCCCGGTATGGCGCTCGCGCTCGAGATCGCCGACGAACACGAAGCGGATGCGGTGGCGCTTCAGGAGCGGGCGCACGCGGGCGACGTCGTCGCTCGTGTACAGCGTCTCGACGTCCCGCCGCCGAGCGTCCAGTCCAGCGTCGTTGCCGCGCCAGACGCCCTCGTGGTTCGCCCAGCCGAGCACCGTCGGCAGCCCCGTGTTGCTCGAGACCCGCGCGTAGTACGAGTAGGGGTCGCCGGTCGCTTCGAGCACCACCGGCCGCCCATCCGCGGTGCGGCGGAGCCAGTCGATCGCCGCGAAGTCTCCCGGGTGATCGCGGGCGAGGTAGCGGAGCCCGTCGAGCGAGAGGCCGCCCTGGAGATCGCGTGCCCGGCCGGCGATCGTCGCCACCGGGTAGCAGAGGGAGCCGATCAGTCCGGCCGTCAGCGCGGCCCCGGCGACTCCCTGGAGAAGCGGGCGCGGCTCCAGCGCCACCACCAGCCGCCGCGTGAACCAGGGAAGCGCGATCGCGAGGAAGATCCAGGCCTGGAAGTAGAGCTTGAACACGGTGTTCATGCGGTGGAACGCTTCGCCGTAAGAGTCCCGCAGGTAGACCACCTCGCAGGCGAAGAGCGCGAGCGCGGCGGTCGCGAGACAGGCGAACGGCAGCACGCGGTCTTCCTCGGTGGCGGGATCGAGCAGCACCGCGGACGACGCCACGGCGAGCGCGAGGGTGCCGATCAACACCACGTGGGCTCCGGAGACGTAGAGCGCGAGCGCGGCGAACAGCGCCGCCGCCGCGGCGAACTCGCGGACCTCGCCGTTGCCGGGCAGCCAGGATGCGGTGGCGCGCGCGGCCTCGATCGCCGGCGGCAGCAGCAGAAACCCGAAGACGATCAAGAACGCGCCTGGCGGCGTCCACTGGTGAACGAGGCCGAATCCTCGAAACGGCGCATCGAACCTGAGGGCGAAGGGCAGGGACAGCACCAACGCCGCCCCCGCGAGCGTCGCGGCACATACCGCGACCATGACCGCGGCGCGAATCAGGGATTCCTGCCGGCGCAAGCGCGCCATCCACACGATCCCGAGAAACGTGAACGCAACCGGCAAGTCCCACGGGTTCGTCAGGTAGAGCGCGGCGACCAGCACGGCGCCGACGCTCCATCGCCAGAAGTCCCACCGCGTCCGTCCTCCCGGCGGCGCTCCGCGGGTCGCGATCGGCGGGCCGGCGACCACGAGCGCGTACAGCACGAGGTCGATCACCAACGCGGTGACGTGCGGGTGCAGGTCGCCGTGCAGCAGGCTGAAGAACGGGAACTCGTTGATGGTGTTCGGCACCACCCGCGAGGAGCGCCAGTAGTCGATCCCGAGCCAGCGTCGCTCGACGATCACCTGCAAGCCGCCGTCGAGGTTGCCGAGGATCGCCGCGGCGACACCGCCGGCGAGACCGAGCGGGAAGCTGCCCGCGAGCCTGCGGCTGATCGATGCGGCTCCGGTGAAGAGGAAGGCGCCGATGGTCGCGAGCGAAAGGTTGTACGCGGCCTCGGGGGCGACTCCGACGATGCGGGCCGCATTGGCGAACAGCAGGTAGCCGAAATCGTAGTAATTCACCGGAAGTCCGGCGAGCCACGGGTCCTCCGCGGGAAAGTGCCGGGCGCGGAGCAGCGTGTTGAAGAACGCGAAGTCCATGTACTTCTCGGCGCCGAAAATGTCCGGCAGGAGCGCGCGCACCAGCGCGAAGAAGAGGAATGCGCCGGCGAACGCCGCCTCCGCGCGCCAGATCTCTCCGGCGGGGATGCGCGCTTCCGTGCCGACGATGCGGCGGCCGAGCGTGGAGCGGCCGACGGCGCCGACGGCGGCGAGGAGCCCGGCCGCCAGGCCGAGCGAGATCGGATGCGGCACGCCGGCGCTGGTCGCCAGCCACGAGACATAGCCGAGGATCACGAGCGCGAGCGGCTTCGCGAAGGCGAGACCGCCATCGGCGAAGCCGGGAAGCAGTCGCTCGAGGACCGGCATCACGGACCACCCGAGCGCTGCGAGCAGCGCCCACCAGGCAAGCAGATCGAGACTCATCCGTGAGCCGCGCGGTTCTTACTGGCCGACCGGCGGAATTGCAACGCGCGGAGCGCGCGGTTATCCCTCACGCTCTTCGATGAGAGCCGCGTTCGCATCCGCTCCGCCAGTGCGCATCGCCGTCGTCGGTGGCGGCTTTGCCGGTCTCGCGGCCGCTCAGCGCCTGGCCGCCGCCGGGGTGCGCGTCTCGCTCTTCGAGAAGAGCGCACATCCGGGCGGGCTGGCGATGACGTTCTCCTTCGGCGGCACCGAGATCGAGAAGTACTACCACCACTGGTTCACGTCGGACGAGGACATCCTCGACGTCATCCGCGAGCTCGGGCTCGGCGACCGCGTCTGGTGGGGCTCGCCGGTGATGGGCCTCTTCTGCGCGGGCCGAATCCACCGCTTCACGTCTCCGGCCGATCTTCTCCGCTTCCGTCCGTTCAGCGCGCGCGCGAAGGCGCGCTTCGCGCTCGTCACGCTCTTCCTGCAGCGCTGCTCGCGGCGCGAGCTCTTCGAGGACGTCACCGCGGACGCGTGGCTTCGGCGGTGGGCGGGCCGCGAGGTCTACGAGACGGTCTGGGGTCCTCTCTTGCGGGCGAAGTTCGGTCGCCATGCGGAGTCGATCTCGATGGCGTGGATCTGGTCGAAGATGCGGCTCCGCGGCCGCTCGCGGAAGGGCGGAGGGACCCGCGAGCTCCTGGGGTACGTCCGCGGCGGCTTCGGCGTGGTCGCGAAGGCGCTCGTCGAGGACATTCGCCGCCGAGGCGGCGACGTGCATCTCGGTGAGCGCGTGGAATCGATCCGAACCGTAGGCGAGGGCCGCGACCGCTTCGGCATCGCGACACCGCGGCGGCGGGAGACGTTCACGTCCGTGATCTCGACGGTCGCGCCGCCGCTGCTCGCGGCGCTCGCGCCGGATCTCGCCGCCGAGGACGCGCGGCGGCTCGGAGCCGTCGAGCACAGCGCGATCCTCTGCACGCTCCTCGTGCTCCGCCGCCGCTTCTCGCCGATCTATTGGATGAACGTGAGTGACCGTACCATTCCCTTCGGAGGGCTCATCGAGCACACCAACTACGTACCGGCGGAAACCTACGGCGGAAGGCATCTGATGTACGTCTCGCACTACGTGTACCCGGACGATGAGATCTACTCCCTCGATGCCGCGGGCGTGTATGCACGGTACCGGCCGGCGCTCGCGCGCATCCAGCCGGCGTTCGCAGACGATTGGGTCGAGGCGCGACGAACCTTTCGCGACCGCTGGGCGCAGCCGATCGTCACCGCCGACTACCATCGTCGGCTGTTGCCGCTCGCAGGGCCGCTGCCGGGCCTCTATCTCGCGACGATGGCGCAAGTGTACCCCGAGGATCGGGGAACGAATTACGCAGTGCGGATCGGTCGCGCCGCGGCGGACCGAGCGCTCGAGGATCTGCCGCGCGACGGCGAGATGGGGCGGGAGCGCCGTCTTGCCTCCGGGCCATGATCGTGAGAGTCCTCGTTTCCGCCATGTCGCGGCGCTTCGTTCTCCGTGGTTCGCGATTCGCGACGCGCCTGCGATCGATGGTGGTGCCGTCGCCGGCGCGACCTTGGCCATCGGATCGATGACGGTTTCGAACCGCTTGCCGAGCGCGACGACCGCGCTCGAAGCCGACACGGCGGCTTCCAACGCGGTGGAGGTCTCGGGGCTCCGCCATCGGTACGGCGAGCGCGAGGCGCTCCGCGGGATCTCCCTGTCGATCGCTCGCGGGGAGATCTTCGCCCTTCTCGGACCGAACGGCGGCGGCAAGACGACGCTCTTCAAGATCCTGTCGACCTTGATCCGACCGTCGGAGGGCCAGGTGCGCATCTTCGGCGAGGATCTGCGCCAGGATTCGCTCGCGGTTCGCCGCAAGCTCGGCGTCGTCTTCCAGAACCCCGGGCTCGACCGCAAGCTCACCGTCGCCGAGAATCTGCTCCATCACGGTCGTTTGTACGGCATGCGCGGAGCGGTCCTCACCGCGCGGACGGACGCGTTGCTCCGGCGTCTCCGTCTCGACGATCGCGCGCACGATCGGGTGGAGGTGCTCTCCGGTGGCCTGGCACGACGCACGGAGCTCGCACGCAGCTTGCTCCACGGTCCGGACCTCTTGATCCTCGACGAGCCGAGCACCGGGCTCGACCCCGGCGTCCGACGGGACTTCTTCGCGGTGCTGAGCGAGCTTCGCGAGCGTGACGGTCTGACGGTCGTGCTCACCACCCATTATCTCGAAGAGGCGGAGCGCGCCGACCGCGTGGGCGTGCTGCACGCCGGCGAGCTCGTCGCCGTCGGCCCGCCCGACGATTTGAAACGCAGCGTCGGCGGCGACGTCGTGGTCGTGGATGCCGTGGATGCGAACCGCCTCCGGGAACGCATCCGCGAGCGCTTCGGCCTCGAAGCGCAGGTCGTCGATGGATCGCTCCGGATCGAGCGGCCGCGCGGCCATGAGCTCGTGCGCGAGCTCGTCGAGGCGTTTTCGAGCGAGATCCGCTCGGTGAGCTTCGGCCATCCGACGCTCGACGACGTGTTCGTCCGCCTCACCGGGCGGCACGTCTGGTCGTCGGACGAGGAGCACGCGTGACGTCCTTCTGGCTGCCGATCGGGTCTCTCTGGTGGCGTGAGATCATCCGCTTCGTGCGTCAGCGAAGCCGGCTCCTGGGAGCGTTCGCCCAGCCGTTCGTCTTCTGGTTGCTGCTCGGCGCGGGAATGCGCGAGTCCTTCCGGCCCTCCGCCGGAACCGGCGGCACGAACTTCGCCGAGTACTTCTTTCCCGGTGTGATCGTCATGGTGCTGCTGTTCACCGCGATCTTCGCGACGATCTCGACCGTCGACGATCGCCATTCCGGCTTTCTGCAGGGCGTGCTGGTCGCGCCGGTATCGCGGGCGCAGATCGTGCTCGGTCAAGCGGCCGGAGGCACCACGCTCGCGGTGCTGCAGGGCGGGCTCTTCCTGATCATCGCTCCGATCGCCGGGATTCCGCTGTCGTTGGGCTCGTTCGCGCTCGGTGTCGTCGTCATGTCAGTGGTCGCATTCGCGCTCACGAACCTCGGGTTGGTGATCGCATGGCGCTCGGAATCGACGCAGGGATTCCACGCGATCATGAACCTGATCCTGATGCCGATCTGGTTCCTCTCCGGAGCATTCTTTCCGGCGGCCGGCGCTCCGTCGTGGCTCGGATGGGTGATCCGTGCGAACCCGCTCACGTACGGGACGGCAGCTCTCCGCCGCGCGCTCTACTGGCAGAACCCGGCGGCGGTGAGCGCACTGCCGGGGCTGGCGATCTCGCTCGCGGTGTCGCTGGCGTTCGCCGCGCTGTCGTTCGCCGCGGCAGTCGAGGTGTCGCGGCGCTCCAGACAGTGACGCCGCGACACCCGCCTGATCACGATACCTTCTGGTATTTCTCGCCGACCTTGCGGATCCGCTTCGCGCGGCTCCACTGGGCCAGACTGATTCCCGCCTTGCGTCCCGCGAGCTTGCGTACTTCGTCGAGGCCGAAGGTGCTCGGCAATTTCGAGAAGTACTTCTCCGCCTGAGGCTTGCCGCGGCGCCGCGCCGCCGTCGGCGGGCGACCGGGACGGCCGCGGCGACGACCCGGCCGCGCGGCGGTAGCAGCGGCAGCAGCGCGCCGTCCGGGGCGGCGGCCGCGCGCGACCGGCGAGCTCTCGCTCGAGCCTCCGCCGCCGAAGAGCTCCAGCCGGAAGCTTCGCTCCTCGGAAACGAGCTTCTGCAGGCGTGTGCTCGTCGCCTTGATCTCGGAGCGCAGGCGCTCGAGCGCGTTCTTCGCGGCATCGCGTGCGTGACGCACGATCGATAGCGCGCTGTCGGAAGTGCGGCGCCGCCGCACTCGTCGGGTTTTTGCCATTCACAGTCCTCCTGTCGTCAGATTGTCGTCAGTGAGCAGTCCGGTCGATTGTGACAGTGTCGACGTCGCGCACTCAATCAAGTTTCCCTCAGTCGCGCAAGAGACTGTTCCCGAGAAACTGGCATTGAACCCTCGACGTCGGCGTTCGGGAAGAGCCCGGCGATGCCGTAGGATGGACATTTCAGGAGGCGGCATTCATGATCGATCGCATGGATTTGGTACGCACCCGGTACACCGACGACGAAGAGATCGACTCGTGGCTCGAGTCGCTCGACGCGGTCACCCGCGAGCGCGGCCGCGATGCGAGCGAGCGATTGCTCTCGCGGCTGATCGAAGCCGCTCGGGGCATGGGCCTGCGGACTCCGTCGGAGCTGAGCACACCGTACGTGAACACGATCGCCGCGGACCGCCAGCCGATCTACCCCGGTGATCTCGACGTCGAGCGGCGAATCCGCAGCGTCATCCGCTGGAATGCGATGGCGATGGTCGTCAAGTCGAACAAGAAATACCCCGGCATCGGCGGCCACATCTCGACCTATGCTTCTGCCGCGACGCTGTACGAGGTCGCATTCAATCATTTCCTTCGCGGCCCGGACGCGGAAGGCGGCGGCGACCAAGTGTACTTCCAGGGCCACGCCGCGCCCGGAATCTACGCGCGCGCATACCTCGAACGGGGGATCGAGGCTCCCCGGCTGCACGCCTTCCGCCGCGAGCTCGCGGGCGGCATCTCGTCCTATCCGCATCCGTGGCTGATGCCGGACTTCTGGCAGTTTCCGAGCGTGTCGATGGGGCTGTCGCCGATCTCCGCGATCTACCAGGCGCGCTTCAACCGCTATCTGCAGGCGCGCGGCCTGGCGGATACCTCACGCTGCCGCGTCTGGTCGTTCCTCGGCGACGGCGAGATGGACGAGCCGGAGAGTCTCGGCGCGATCACCCTCGCGTCGCGCGAGCGCCTCGACAATCTGATCTTCGTCGTCAACTGCAACTTGCAGCGCCTCGACGGTCCGGTGCGCGGCAACGGCAAGATCATCCAGGAGCTCGAGGCGGCGTTCCGCGGCGCGGGATGGAACGTGATCAAGGTGATCTGGGGCGACGACTGGGATCCGCTGCTCGCGCAAGACCGCGAGGGGTTCCTCGTCAAGCGCATGACCGAGGCGCTCGACGGCGACTACCAGAAGTACGCGGTCGAATCCGGCGAGTACATTCGGCGCCATTTCTTCGGTACCCACCCGAAGCTCCTGGCGATGGTGCAGCACCTGACGGATGCCAAGCTGCGGAAGCTTCGCCGCGGCGGACACGATCCGGAAAAGGTCTACGCGGCGTATGCCGCCGCCGTCGAGCATCGCGACTCGCCGACGGTGATTCTCGCGAAGACGATCAAGGGCTGGGGCCTCGGCGAGGCCGGGGAGGGGCGCAACGTCACGCACCAGCAGAAGAAGCTCTCCGAGAAGGAGCTGCGCACCTTCCGTGATCGCGTCGGCGTGCCGATCAGCGACAAGGAGCTGCTCGAGACGCCCTTTTACCGGCCTCCCGAGGACAGCGACGACTACCAATACCTGCAGGAGCGACGCCGTGCGCTCGGCGGTCCCATGCCCCGCCGGGTCGTGCGCGCCGCTCCGATCGAGCCGATACCGGCGAAGATCTTCGAGGAGTTTCATCAGTCGAGCGGCGACCGCGAGGTCGCCACCACGATGGTGCTGGTGCGGCTGCTGCGCCACTTGATGAACGATCCGGCGATCGGACGCGCGATCGTGCCGATCGTTCCCGACGAGGCGCGCACGTTCGGAATGGACGCGCTCTTCCGCAAGTACGGCATCTACTCCTCGCTCGGCCAGCGCTACGAGCCGGCGGACTCCGACATCGTCGCCTACTACCGCGAGGCCGAGGACGGACAGGTGCTCGAGGAGGGGATCACCGAAGCGGGCTCGATGGCGTCGTTCCTCGCCGCCGGCACCGCGTATGCCACGCACGGCGTGAACACGATTCCCTTTTTCTTCTTCTACTCGATGTTCGGCTTTCAGCGGATCGGCGATCTCATCTGGCAGAACGCCGATGCCCGCGGAAAAGGCTTCCTCGTGGGCGCGACCGCGGGCCGTACGACGCTCGCAGGCGAGGGGCTGCAGCACCAGGACGGACACAGCCACCTGCTCGCCAGCACCGTGCCGACCGTGCACGCGTACGATCCCGCATACGCGTACGAGATCGCCGTGATCGTGCGCGACGGCCTGCGTCGCATGTACGTCGACCGCGAGGACTGTTTCTACTACCTGACGGTGCAGAACGAGACCTATCCGATGCCGGCGATGCCCGCCGGCGTCGAGGAGGGAATCCTCCGCGGTCTCTATCAGGTGATCGCCGCCGAAGGGCCGAAGCAGTGGCCGCGCGTGCACCTCTTCGGCAGCGCCTCGATCCTGAACGAGGCGATCCGTGCGCGGGATCTCCTCGCCGAACGGCAGGTCGCCGCCGCCGTCTGGAGCGTGACGAGCTACACCGAGCTCCGACGGGAGGCCCTCGCGGCCGAGCGCTGGAGCCGGCTCCATCCCGGCGAGCCGCCGCAGGTTCCGTACGTCACGCGCATGCTCGCCGAGGAGCCCTGGCCGGTGATCGCGGCCAGCGACTACATGAAGGCGGTCGCGGATCAGGTCGCGCGGTTCGTGCCGGGCGGGCTGGTGGTGCTCGGAACCGACGGCTTCGGCCGCAGCGATACGCGCGAGGCGCTCCGCCGCTTCTTCGAAGTCGATGCGGCCTCGATCTGCGTTGCGACGCTCTCCGAGCTCGCCCGCCGCGAGCTCGTGTCGCCGGCGCAGGTACAAGCGGCCATCGAGGAGCTCGGCATCGATCCCGACAAGCCGGACCCGACGACCGTGTAGCGAGCCGCCGGTGGGAGCGATGCTCGGCATCGGAGCGCTGGTCGGCATCGCGGTTCTCGCCGTCGGTGGTACGCACACCACGGAGGTGTGGCTGCTCGCCGTGATCGCGGCGATCGCGTTCGGCGATCTCGCCCGTCGCGCCCGCGCGGAGCGATCCGCCGGCGATCCCACGGACGTGTGGATGTCGGTCGCCTTCGCCGCCGTCCTCCTGGGCGCCGCGTGGGACGCCGGTCGCATCGGAGGGGCGGAGCGCACGGCCGCGCGCACTCTCGCCGTCCGACTCGCCGGCACCGCGGTGATCTTCGTCGGCTTCGCGCTCCGGCAGCGGGCGGCGCACACGCTGGGCGAGCAATTCCTCGTCCGGCTCGCAGTGCGCGACGATCACCGGCTGGTCGACTCGGGACCTTATCGATGGGTGCGGCACCCGACGTACGCCGGACTGCTGCTGGTGGCGCTCGGCACCGCGCTTGCCTTCGAGAGCGCGGCGGCGCTCGCCGCCACGATGCTCGTCTGGTTGCCGATCACCCTCGCGCGCATCGGGCGCGAGGAGCACATCCTCGCGTCACGCTTCGGGACCGCTTACGACGCGTTCCGGCGGCGGACCTGGCGGCTCTTGCCGGGTCTCTACTGAAATCCCCGGCGCAGGAACTGTGGCTCCGAGACGCTTGCGTTCGTCCACCTGCCGCTGCATCCGCTCGTTCATCTTGCGGCCGACCCAGCCGAGCAGCGCCGGTGAGAGCCGCTTCAGCACGTAGAGCGCCCAGGCTTCGACCGCGACGGGCGCGACCGCGGCATTCCGCGCCACCGCCTTGAGGATCTTCTCGGCCACGCGGTCGGGGCCGTAGTCGCGCCAGCGGTAGAACTCGATCATCGTCGCCCGGGCATCGGGGTCTGCGGAGCGCCCGCGCAGCCGCGCGCGCTCGGTGATCGGCGTGTTGATGAAGCCGGGGCACACCGCGGTGACGCCGATCCGGTGCGGCCGGAGCTCTTCGCGCATGGCTTCGGCGAGCCCGAAGACGGCGAACTTCGTCGTCGAGTAGGCGGCCAGCGCCTCGCTCGCGACGTATCCCGCCGCCGACGAGACGATCACCACGTGGCCGCCGCGCCCGCGCGCCACCATGTTCGGCAGGAACACGTGGCAGGCGTGGATCACGCCCCACAGGTTGATGTCGACGATCCATTTCCAGTCTTCGATCGACGTGTCGAGAAAACCGCCGCCGAGTCCCACCCCGGCGTTCGCGACGATCACGTCGACGGCATCCACCTCCGCGTGAACCACCGCGGCGAGCTCCTGCATCGGCTGGATCTTCGACACGTCGGCGGGGCGTGCGATGACGTCGCTGCCGAGCGCGCGGATCTCGGTTGCGGCCGCCTCGAGACCCGCCTCGTCGACGTCACAGATCGCCAGGCGAGCGCCGCGCCGCGCGAATGCCGTCGCCGTCGCGCGGCCGATTCCACTGGCGGCGCCGGTCACGACGACGAACTTGCCGCCGAGATTCGAAACGTCCATGGGCCGTCTCAGCGACGGGTGGGAATGACGTGCCGGACGCCGCCCCGCGGGTCGGGGTGATCGCCGCGAAAACGGGGAATCAGGTGCCAGTGCGTGTGCAGGATCGATTGACCGGCCGACGCTCCGTCGTTCACGCCGACGTTGAAGCCGTCGGGCGCGAGCTCCCCGAGCAGGCGGTCACGCTCGTGGCGGAGGAGGTCGTAGCACGCTTGCACCTCCGCCGGCTCGAGGTCGAAGAAGCTCTCGCAGTGGCGCTTCGGGATCACCAGCAGGTGCCCTCGCGATGCGGGCTCGCGGTCGGGAACGGCGCGGGCGCGCTCGTTCTCCGCGATCACGCGTTCGCCGAGGTCACAGAAGGGGCAGGGGGTCGAAGCCATGTCGGCCTCCGCGGCGAAGCGCCGGAATCCTCCCGCGCACGTCCTCCGCAGGCGTGCAACCTAGGGGAGTGGCGACGGAGGGTCAATGGCCGGTGGCGCGGCCGGCCGGCAGGCGGCCTGGTCGCCGATGGTGGAGCCCTGGTCGGATTCGTAGCGGAGCGCGGGAACGCTGCCGCCCTCCGCGCAGGCACGGATCTCGTACTCGTCCGGCGAAGATTTCAGGATCTGCAGGTCGATCTCCCCGGGCGCCCGGAGCCCGTTCTTGCGGAGCTCCTCGACGGTGGCGCCCTGGTACGAAGAATGGGTCGCGTAGAACGCCTCCATCGCTTTCTTCGCGTTGTGCAGCACGCCCCGCATCGTCATGTCGACGGCCTTCCGGCGATAGTCGAAATAGACGGGAAGGACGAGCAGCGTCACGACGAGGATGATCGCCAATCCGACCACCGCCTCGGCCATCGTGACGCCTCGGGCGCTTCGGTGCGGCATCGGCCGCGATTTTAGAAGCGCTCGGCGCTCCGGTTCAAGCGTGCCCGTCGCGCGGAGATCAGCGATCGTGCGACGGCGGGGGTAGTGGCTCGATCGTCGTCGGGGGCGACGGGTTGACGAGCTGGTGGCCCCAGAAGCTCGGCGCCGGCAGTCGCAGCACCTTCCACACCCGGTCGTCGATCAAGAGGCCGCCCCAGCCGTACTCGATCTCGAAGCCGGACGGAGTGCGAACGTAGAAGGAGAGCATGCGGTCGTTCGAGTGACGCCCGAGCTCCATCGTGAACGGCACGCCGCGGGTACGGCAGAGCTCGTACGTGGTACCGAGATCGTTCAGGTCCCCGACCTCGAGCATCACGTGATGGAGTCCGCGCACCGGCCCCATCTGGCCGACCGCCAGGCTGTG
>JAXDLK010000102.1:0-8907 GCA_034666665.1 Candidatus Binatota bacterium | reverse complement strand
AGCGGAACGAAGCTGGAGCGCCCCGCCTCCTCCAGCTTGAGCTCTTCGATCGCCGCCCGCGCGTCTTCCGGCGTACGCACCACGACCGACTGCAGGCGCTCACCGAGCACCGCCGCGACCGCCTTCTCGTATTCCGGAGGTGCCTCGAGCACCTCGGCGACCAGGTTCAAAACGCCGTTCGGGCTCGCTGCGTGACGTCGCATCACCGCCCGCGGGCCCTCGTGATAGCGCCCGTAGCTCCGTTCCACCTCCTCGAGCGCCGCGAGATGGGATTCACATTCCGCGAGCACCGCCGAGGCGCGGCGGTGCGCCTCCGCCAGGCGGCCGCGCTCGGCGCGGGCCGCCGCGAGATCCGTCTCGGCGCGGCTGGCTGCCGCTTCGGATTCGCCGAGGCGGGCCTCGACGAGAGCCCGCTCTCCGGCGAGTCGCCCCGCTTCCGTCTCGAGGCGGGCGAGCTCCGCCCCGAGGCGCGCGAGCTCCGCGGCGATGCCATCTCGCCGGCGCGCACGATCACCGGCGAGTCGCTCGGCGGCGGCGATCTCGTTTCGCAGCTCGGCCTCGCCGCGCAGGCATTCTTGTACCTCGACCTTCGCGGTCTCGAGCTCGCCAGCGATCTCCGCGACCCGCGCGTCCTCCGCCTGTACCGCCGCCAGGCTGTCGGCAAGCGCACCCTCGCGCGTCGCCCGCTCGGACTCCGAGGTCCGCAGCTGAGCCTCTCGCTCTGCGAGCTCGGCCACGAGGGCCGCCGTTCCCGAGATCGCCTGCTCCGCCTCGCGTCCGATCCGGCCGAGCCGATCGACGATCTCACGCTGCTCGCGCTCGAGCATCTCAAGACGCGCCTCCGCGCGCTCGCGCGTCCCGCGGACGGCGTAGAGCGCTTCCTGCCGCTCGCGAAGCTCCGCTTCGGCCGCGGCGAGCGCGTCTCGCGCGGCGACTCGCTCCTCTTCGCGGGTGACGACGCTCGCCGCCAGGTCCCGCTCACGCGCCGACAGCGCGTCGCGCTCCTCTTCGAGAGTGCGGACGTCGGCGACCAGGCGATCGTACTGGCGGCGCACCACTTGCAGCTCGACGCGGCGAAGCTCCTCCTGGAGCGCGCGGTACTGCTCCGCGCGTCGCGCCATGCGGCGGAGCCAGGCGATCGTCTTCTCCTTCTCCTGCAGGCGCTCGCTGGCGATCGCGAGGTTCGCGCGCGTGCGCTCGAGCTTCCGCTCGGCGGCGAGACGCCGGCTGCGGTAGAGTGTCGTCCCCGCCGCCTCCTCGATGAACAGACGCACGTCCTCCGCGCGGGCCTCGACCAGCTGGTTGACTCGTCCCTGCTCGACGATCGCGTAGGCCTTGGAGCCGACACCGGTGCCGAGGAAGAGCTCGGTGATGTCCTTCAGCCGGCACGGCCGGCGATTGATCTCGTACTCCGACTCGCCGGACCGGAAGTAGCGGCGGGTGACGAGGATCTCCGGCAGGTCACGGATCGCGCCGTAGATCTCCGCGAGCTCTGCGCCGTCGTCGGGCGGGCTCTCGTTCTCCAGCAGGAGAGATACCTCGGCCATTCCCGCGGGCGCCCTGCCCTTGGCGTTGCCGTTGAAGATCACGTCCTCCATGGCCTCGCCGCGAAGACGGAGGGCGCTCTGCTCGCCGAGCAGCCAGCGCAGCGCATCGACGATGTTCGACTTGCCGCAGCCGTTCGGACCGACCACTCCGCTCACGCCGGGCGAGAACTCGAGCGTCGTCGGCTCGACGAAAGACTTGAAGCCACAGAGCTCGAGCCGCTTGATCCTCATCGCCGCCTCGCGCCGCGATCCTCACACGGGTGCGGCAGGGAGTCAAGAAATGGGCACAAGATGCAGTGGTGAAGCAAGGCTCACACCACTACATCTGGTTTCCTCGGTTCACCGCTCGAGCAGCTCGGTGTTCCAGTACGCGGCGTCGACCGTGGAGAGGAACGGCAGCCACTCGTGGTAGTGCCGCATGCTGAACGTCTCGAGCATGAAGGGCGTCCACTGCGGACGGAACGGCTTGCGCAGCAGGCCCATCCCGGCCTCCTCGGGCGACCGACCGCCTTTGCGGCGGTTGCACGGCAGACACGAGCAGACCACGTTCTCCCAGATCGAAGTGCCCCCGTGCGCTCGCGGCACCACGTGGTCGAGGTTCAGCTCCGCGCGCGGAAAGACGTGGCCGCAGTACTGGCAGGTGTTCCGATCCCGCGCGAAGATGTTGAAGCGGCTGAAGCGCACGTGCCGTTTCGGCACGCGATCGAACGCCACCAGCAGGATCACGCGAGGAACGCGCATCGCTCGGTCGACGAGGCCGACGGTCTCGTCGTGAACGGAAACCGACAGCGCCGCCCAGCTCTCGAAGTCGAACGTCTGGTACTGTCCGTCGACCGCCTTCGCGAGCCCCTGATAGAGGAGCGAGCACGCTCGCCGGACCGAGGTGATGTGGATCGGCAGGAAGGCCCGATTGAGGACGAGGACCTTGGTGTTCAGTACGGCGACGGCGGCGAAGAGGGGCCTCCGGGAAGGAACTGGCGCGACGCTTAGCGGCGGCCTCCGCCGATGTCAAGCAAGCGTGCCGGCAAGCCCGCGTGCGAGCGGCTCAGCTTGCGCTGCCTGCCACGCGTTCCTATACTTCGCCTTCGCTTCGCGAACGCTCCGGCCGAACGATCGCCCCCCAAAGAAACGATGTCCGCGGATCTGCGTCGAGCCTACGAGGAGATCCTTCCGCTCGTCGAGAAGCCCGCGCGCTACACGGGAGGTGAGCACGGAGCGGTTCGCGGCGAGCCGCCGCCCGGCACGCTACGCTTCGCGCTCGCCTTCCCCGAAGTCTACGAGATCGCCCAGTCTCACCTGGGCTACCAGGTGCTGTACGATCTCCTGAATCGCCATCCCGGCGTGCGCGCCGAGCGCATCTATGCCGCGTGGACCGATCTCGAACGGGAGCTTCGCCGTCGCGCGATCCCGCTGGTGTCGCTCGAGACGTTCACCCCGCTCGCGGAGTTCGACGTCGTCGGCATCAGCCTGCAGTACGAGCTCACCTACACGAACGTGCTGGCGATGCTCGACCTCGGCGGGTTGCCGATGCTCGCCGCGGACCGTGGCGACCGGCATCCGATCGTGATCGGCGGCGGACCGGCCGCGTTCAACCCCGAGCCCATCGCGCCCTTCCTCGACGCCGTCCTTCTCGGCGACGGCGAGGAGGCAGTGATCGACGTCGTCGAGGTCGTGCGTGCCGCTCGCGGGCGTCCCCGGAGCGAGGTCCTCGAGCGCCTCGCCGCGATCGAAGGGATCTACGTGCCGTCCCGGTTCGAGGCCGTGTACGACGAGCGCGGACGGCTGCGGGAGATGCGCCCCGTCGCAGGGCAGCGGCCTGTGATCCGCAAACGCATTCTCCGCGACCTCGACACCGTGCCGACGCCCGAGATCCACGTGACCCCGAGCCTCCGCATCGTTCACGACCGCGCGAGTGTCGAGGTCATGCGCGGCTGCGTGAAGGGTTGTCGCTTCTGCCAGGCGGGTTACGTCTATCGGCCGCTCCGCGAGCGAGACCCCCACGCGGTGGTCGCCACGGCGGAACGGCTCCTCGCCGACGGCGGCTACGACGAGCTCTCGCTCCTCAGCCTCTCGACCGCGGATTACTCCTGCGTGAACCCGGTGCTCTCGTCGGTCATGGAGCGGTTCGCATCGGAGCGCGTCTCGGTATCGCTGCCGTCGACGCGGGTCGAGGCGCTCTCGCCGGCGATCCTCGAGGAGATCCGCCGGGTGCGCAAGACCGGCTTCACCCTCGCACCCGAAGCGGGCACGCAGCGGATGCGGGACGTGATCCAGAAGGAATACACGGAAGCAGAGCTGCTCGAAGCGGCGCGAACGCTCTACGGAATGGGCTGGCGCCAGATCAAGCTCTACTTCATGTGTGGCCTTCCCGGCGAGGGCGCCGAGGATCTCGTCGGCATCGCGGAGCTGGCGCGAGCGGTGGGAGCCGAAGCTCCGTCGGGACGCGGCACCGTGACCGCGAGCGTGTCGAACTTCGTGCCGAAGCCGCACACGCCGTTCCAGTGGGTGGCGCAGACGCCGCTCGACGAGACCATGGCGCGGCAGGGAATCCTCCGCGAGGAGTGCCGGCGGCGACGCGTCGACTTCAAATGGCACGACGCGCGACTCTCCTTCCTCGAAGGCATCTTCTCGCGCGGCGATCGCACACTCTCGGGGCTGCTGATGCGCGCCTTCGAGCGCGGTTGCCGGTTCGACGGCTGGAGCGAAGCCTTTCGCTGGGACGACTGGCGGGCGGCCATCGAGGAGTGCGGCGTCCGTCCCGAGGAATGGCTGCGGCGGCGGGAGCTCGACGAGGTCCTGCCGTGGGACCACCTCGACTCCGGAGTCGACAAGAAGTGGCTCCAGGAGGAGCTCCGCCGCGCGGTCGAGGGCCGCCTCACGCCGGATTGCTCGATCGAGCGCTGCACGTATTGCGGCGCGTGCGACTTCGAGAGCGTTCGCAACGTGGACTATCACCGCACCGGCGCGAAGGGCGCCGAGCACCGCGGTGAACGGGTCGACTCCTGGGCACGGGAGCGCGTCGTCGCGGAGGACGAGTGGGAAACTCGCGCCTGGCAGAAGATCACCGCGCGCACGTCGGACAAGACGGAGCGGCTGCGGCGGCGCCGGGAGGGAGAAGGGCCGGACGGACGAGCGATCGATGCGGCGAGGCCACCTCAGTCGCCACCGGCGGAGGGCGTCCTCGCCGAGCGATCTCTCGGCGTCGCACCGGCGATCGCGGATCCCGGCAGCGGGCACGCGGAGGAATGGCTCGAAGGCGACCCGTCGGGCCTTCCCGCGCGGCCCGGTGTGGACACGCCGTCGGTGGTCGCGCGCTACCGTGCCGAATACCGCAAGCGCGGACCGGCTCGCTTTCTCGGCACGCTCGAGATCGTCAACGTCTTCTCGCGCGCGGCCCGCCGCGCTCGGCTGCCGGTCGCGTACAGCCGCGGGCATCATCCGCTGCCGCGGATCGCGTTCGGCCCGGCGCTCGCAGTCGGCATCGAGAGCGACTGCGAGCTCCTCGATCTCGAGCTGACGGAGGCGCGGGATCCGACGACGGTTGCGGCCTCCCTCGGCGCCGCGCTGCCGGAAGGCCTCGAGATCGTCGCCGTCGCCGCGGTGCCGCTCGATTCGCCGAGCATCGAAGGCGGCGTGTCGGCGATCCGCTACCGCGTCGATCTCGAGTCGCTTCCCGCGGACAAGCGCGCCGAGTCGCGCGTCGCGGAGCGAGTCTCGCGCTTCCTCGCGGGCGAGCCGCTTGCGGTCGAGAAGCGGTCCGGACGCCGTCCGGCGCGCACCGTCGACGGTCGCGAATTCGTGCACCGCCTCCGATGCGTTCCCGCCGAGGCCCTCGAGATCGACGTCGCCTTCGGCGCCGCGGGATCGATCAAGCCCCAGGCATTCGTCGAGGCGTTGCTGTCGCTCGCTCCGGACGAAGCGCGCGGCTTGCGGGTACGCAAGCTCGCCGCGCTGGCCGCCGCCCCGGCCGCGTGCCCGTGAAGAAGCAGATCGTCCTCAACTGTACGCCGCAAGAGGTCCGCGTCGCGATCCTCGAGGGCGCGCAGCTCGCCGAGCTGCACATCGAGCGCTCGAAGGACCGCGGCGTCGTCGGCAACGTCTACAAGGCGAAGGTCCAGCGCGTGCTGCCGGGCATGCAAGCCGCGTTCGTCGACATCGGATTCGAGAAATCGGCGTTTCTCCACGCCTCGGACTTTCGCCACGGGCTCGAGGAGCTGCCGCATTCGCTGACCGACGACGACAGCGTGGATACCGAGATCGGCGGCGAGCCGGTGGACGCCGATGGCAGCAGCGTCGAGACGGAGCTCGAGGACGCATCCGCGGAGAACGGGGCGGAGGAGGCGGTCGGCTCTTCCTCCACATCCCCCCCGCCGCCGAACCGGCGGGAGCGGGGGCCTCGCTTGCCGCTCGAGGACAAGCTCTCGCGCGGCGAGGAGATCATCGTCCAGGTCTCGAAAGAGCCGATGGGGACCAAGGGTCCGCGGGTCACGTCCTACGTGAGCCTCGCCGGGCGTTATCTCGTGTACATCCCGACCACCAGCCACATCGGCGTGTCGCGGCGGATCGCCGACGAGCAGGAGCGCCGGCGCCTGAAGGAGCTGGTGACGAGCTGTCGCCCGCCCGAGGGAGGATTCATCGTCCGCACGGTGTGCGAAGGCCTCTCGCGGAAGGAGATCCAGGCGGACGTCGGCTTCCTCACGCGTCTATGGAGCCGGGTGCTGAAGAAGAGCGAGACGGCGAGCGCGCCGGCGATCCTCTACTCCGACATGGATCTCGTCCAGCGTACGGTTCGCGACTTCTTCAGTCCCGAGGTCGGGCGCGTGCTCCTGGATTCGCCGACGGAGCACCAGCGCCTTCTCGACCTGGTCGAGTCGCTGGCGCCGCGGCTGAAGGGCCGCGTGTCGCTCTACGAGGACGCCGAGCCGATCTTCGATCGCTTCGGCATCGAGTCGCAGATCGATCGCGCGCTCGAGCGCAAGGTCTGGCTCCGCTCCGGCGGCACGCTGGTGATCGAGCGCACCGAGTCGCTGACGGCGATCGACGTGAACACCGGGCGTTTCGTCGGACGCAAGAACCAAGAGGAGACGATCCTCAAGACGAACCTCGAGGCGGCCGAGGAGGTCGTGCGGCAGCTCCGGCTCCGCAACATCGGCGGTCTGATCATCATCGACTTCATCGACATGGAGAACGAAGCGAACCGGCGGCAGGTCTCCGATGCGCTCGTCGAGCACGTGCGGCAGATGGACAAGGCGCAGACGAAGATCCTCAAGATCTCCGAGCTCGGACTGGTCGAGATGACGCGGAAGCGCACGCGCGAGAGCCTCGAGCAGACGCTGTGCGCGCCCTGCAGCCACTGCGGCGGCACCGGACTCGTCAAGTCTCCGGAGACGGTGGCGTTCGAAATCCTCCGCCGGCTCGTACGCGAGGCGCGCGTGCACGCGGACGCGGCGCGGCTCGTCGTCAAGGCGAATCCCGGCGTCGCGAGCTTCCTCTCGGCGACGCAGGCACACGATCTCGATCAGATGGAGCAGCAGCTCGGCAAGAAGATCGTGCTCAAGGCGCAGGAATCGTTCGAGCCGGTGCGCTACGAGATCGTCGCGCAGTGACCGCCGAGCTCAGGCGACGGTCACGGCGGCGTTGCTGATCACCGCGTCGCCGCGCTCGCGCGTACGCGCCTGCACCACGATCCGGCCGCCGCCCTCGTCCCACATCTCGGTGACGATCGTCTCGCCGGGATAGACGACGCCCGAGAATCGCGCCTCGAAGGCGCGGAAGCGGCCCGGATCGTCTCCGGCGCAGCTGGCGAGGACGGCGCGGCCGACGACGCCGAACGTGCAGAGACCATGGAGAATCGGCCGCTCGAATCCCGCCATGCGCGCGAAGGCCGGATCCGCGTGCAGCGGGTTCATGTCGCCGGACAGGCGATAGAGAAGCGCCTGCTGCGGCAGCGTGGCCCGCTCGACCACGTGATCCGGCGGCCGCGACGGCGTGACGTTCCGCGGCCCGCCCGGACCGCGAGCTCCGCCGAACCCGCCTTCGCCGCGCGCGAACGCACCGAAGGAGTTGCGGAAGACGAGCCGCCCCTTGGCGTCGACGGTCTCCGCGTCGATGACGATGAGCGCGCCTTTGCCCTTGTCGTAGATGCCGGTGATCGTCGGCGTGGTGGTGAGCGTTCCGGACGTCGGGATCGGCCCGGCGAGCTCGATCCGCTGCTCGCCGTGCAGCACCATCATCGGGTTCACCTCCATCGCCGTGCCCATGGCGAAGAGCGCCGGAAACGCGGGAATCACCGCGAACGTCGGCAACACCTCGAGACTCTGCTCGTACACGTACTTCAGGTCGTCGGGGCCGCAGCCGACGCCGAGCGCGTAGAGCATGACGTCCTTCTCGCCGTACTCGAAGGTCGACGACTCGAGCTTCTTTCCGACCGCATTCAGGTCCACGGACATCGCTCGCCCTCCTACGCGGCGGCGCGCCGCACGGTTGGATTTCGCGGACTACTTGCCACAAGTTTTCATTGACACAAACCCCGGCCACATCTATTCCGACGACACCGATAATGCGTCTCAGGTGGTGGGGAAGAGCGGCAACGTTGCCGGCGGCCGTGATCGCTGCGTTCGTGGCGAGCACCACCGCGCGCGCCGACGTGATCAACGTGCTCTCGCAGATCTCGGTGCCGGGCTCGTCCGGGCATCACACGCGCTACGGCCGGATCTACTCGTTCCCGTCCGACGTGCGCGAGTATTCGGACCGCACGTTCCTCGGGTACAGCTTCCGCGAGGACTATCAGCGCGGCGGCTGGCGCGTGATCGACTTCATGCGCGTGCGTACGCCGGGCGCGTACATGATGGTGACGGACCTGCCGCCGACGGGCCGCATGTCGCACATGGCGCACACCGTGGTGATCGTGTTCCCGCGCGTGCCGGTGCGGCGGAAGAACCTCTATGACGTCGCCGAGGAGTCGAGCGGTCAGTTCCGGGTGCGTGCACCCGACGGCTCGTGGCTCTGGTTCGACGGCACCACCGGCAGCGTCCGCGCCGCCAGCGGCTTCGTCCTCTCTCCGCAGGGAGGTCCCGGCACGCCTCCCGGCGTGCAACACGGCGGCCTCCACGTCGTGCTGCAGGCCGTCGGCAAGAATCCCTTTCGCCGCGGTGCGACCGCGACGATCGTCGACGCCCGCGGGCAGACCTGCCGCGTCGACACCGACTCGCTGTTCGTGTACCCGAACGATCGGCCGGAATCGGATGCCTTCCGCTTCGACACCGATGCGGATTTCTTCTCGTACCTTCGCGGGCGCTGCCCCGATCTCGCGACGCCGGACCTGACGCGCGCATCGTATCGGCCGTGGATTCCCACTCAC
>JAXDLK010000101.1:0-3081 GCA_034666665.1 Candidatus Binatota bacterium | reverse complement strand
CCGACGGGCACACCGCCGTCGACGAGCACCGCGACGAGGACTCCGACCGGCACGGCGGTCGCGACGACTACGCCCACGAGGACGGCCACGGGCATCGCTTCGGCGACGCGGACCCGCACACGTACGGGCACTCCCCCGGCGACGGGCACGCCGACCCGTACCAGCACCGTGGGCGCAAGCACCGCGACCCCGACCGCGGTGCCGTCGCGCACCCGGACGCGGACGCCCACCGGCAGTCCGCCAGCGACGGGCACGGCCACCCGTACCCCCACCGTAGGTCCCACCCGCACCGCGACGAAGACGCCGCCGGGGACGTCGACTGCCACGAGCACTTCCACGGCGGGGCCGACGCGCACGGCGACCCGCACGCGGACGGCAACGGCGACGGCGTCGACGCGGACACCCACCGCGACCGTGGTGGCGACGCGCACGCCCGACGTCACGTGCATGGACCTCCCGGTGACGGTGCTCGGCACCGACGGCGATGACGTGATCGAGGGAACGGAAGGTCCGGACGTGATCCACGGTCGCCAGGGGCGGGACGAGATCCGCGGCCGCGGCGGCGACGACGTCATCTGCGGCGGTATGGGCGCGGACACGCTGGTCGGCGGCGAAGGGAACGACCAGCTGTTCGGCGGGTCCGGCCCGGATCGCCTCCGCGGCGGACCCGGAAGCGACACCTTGAGCGGCGGCCCTGCCGAGGACGACTGCGCCGGCGGCGCCGGGAGTGACGTGCTCTACCCGAACTGCGAGTAGCGGGTGAGGATGCGGTGCGCAGGAGAGGTCCGGCGCGAAGCGCGCGGGTGATCGTCCAATACTGCGACGTACGCTTCCCCTGCCGTCATGCCGGGGGAGGGTGGCGCACAATGCCCGCTTCCGATTCCCCTCTCCCGTCCTGGAGGCGCGCTGCGAGCTGGCGAGCAGCCTCTTGCGCCCCCGAGCTCTTCCGCGAGGGCGAGGGTGGCGCGCAAGCGCCGGATGAGGGCCTCCGCCGGATGAGGATCTCCCACTGCCGAACATCTCCGGCGTCCGGCGGTTTGCTCGCGCGGCTCCGCGGCGATAGATCGCGCCGATGGAATACGGAGTCGTCTTCCCCCACCACGAGATCGGTACCGACGCATCGGCAATCCGCGAGTTCGCGCAGGGAGCCGAGGGGCTCGGCTTCACGCACCTGCTGATCTACGACCACGTCCTCGGCGCGGATCCCGATCGCCCCGGCGGGTGGTCAGGACCCTACGACGCGAGCGTCGCGTTCCACGAGCCGTTCGTCACGTTCGGCTTCCTCGCCGCGGTCACCACACGGATCGAGCTCGTCACGGCCGTGCTCGTCGTGCCGCAGCGGCAGACGGCGCTCGTTGCGAAGCAGGCCGCCGAGGTGGACCTGCTCTCGGGCGAGCGCCTGCGGCTCGGCATCGGCACGGGCTGGAACGAGGTCGAGTACGAGGCGCTGAACGAGAGCTTCCACGATCGCGGCAAGCGGCAGGAGGAACAGGTGGATCTCCTGCGGAAGCTCTGGCGCGAGGAGAGCGTCACCTTTCGCGGCAAGTACCACACCGTCACGCAGGCCAGCATCAACCCGCGACCGAAGCGCGAGATCCCGATCTGGTTCGGCGGCGGCGTCGACGCCGTCTTCCGTCGTGCGGCACGTCTCGGGCAAGGCTGGTTCCCGCTCATGGGACCGAACGACGAAGCCCGCGACGCGATCGCCAAGATCAAGCGCTACCTGAAAGAGGCGGGACGGAGCTTCGACGGATTCGGCATCGAGGCCCAGGCGCAGATCCGCGGCGGTGACGAGGATCGCTGGCGCCGTCACGCCGAGAAGTGGGCGAAGCTCGGCGCGACCCACATCGCGATCGCGACGCAGTACGCGGGGCTCGAAACCGTGGCCGACCATCTGCGGAAGGCGGAGCAATATCTGCGCGCGATCCGCTGAGGTGCCCCTCGCACTCGGATCGAGCGCCAGCTTCTCGCCTGCAGGGGCGCCGAAGCGAGCGTGCTCCGAGCGTTTGACTCTGCCGGACTGCGCGCGCTTGACTGCCGTCCATCCAGACGATCGATGGAGGTCTCCTCATGGACGCTCAGGAATCGCGGATCCCGCTGCCTCCCGCTGGACGTCTCGAAGCGATTCGCGAGAGCTCGGAGACGCTCTTCAACTGGGAGTACGAGATCTCCAAGGAGAGCCTGCTCAACTTGTACGAGAAGGCGAAGCGGCTGCAGTGGAACGCGTCGACGGACGTCGACTGGTCGATCGACGTCGATCCCGAGCGATTCCCGGATTTCATGCCCCCCGAGATCTTCAACACGGTGCTGAACCCGCCGCGCCAGCTCGACCTTCGCGAGATCCGCGAGTTCCGCGTCCATCAGCTCGGCTGGATGCTGTCGCAGTTCATGCACGGCGAGCAGGGAGCGCTGCTCGCCACGGCGCAGATCGTCAACACGGTGCCGTGGACGGAGGCCAAGTTCTACGCCGCGAACCAGGTTGCCGACGAGGCGCGACACGTCGAGGTCTATCGGCGCTATCTGACGGAGAAGCTGCCGGTCTCCTACCCGGTGAACCCGCACCTCCACACGCTCCTCTCCGAGATCATTCGCGATCCCCGCTTCGACATGACCTACCTCGGCATGCAGATCATGGTCGAAGGGCTGGCGCTCGCCGCGTTCGGCCTGATGAACTTCATGAACCCGCAGGAGCCGCTGATTCAGCAGATCACGAACCTCGTCATGCGCGACGAGGCACGGCACGTCGCCTTCGGCGTGCTCTCGCTCGAGGACCTCTACAAGGAGATGAGCTCGACCGAGCTGAAGGAGCGGGAGGATTTCGTCATCGAGTCGGCGCACCTGATGCGCGACCGGCTGCTGATGGAAGAAGTGTGGGAGCGGCTCGGCTGGGACACCAAGGTGTGGATGGAGTGGTCGATGAACACGCCCTTCATGCTCGCGTTCCGACAGCTCCTGTTTTCGAAGATCGTGCCGAACCTGAAGCGCCTGGGACTTCTCACGCCGCGCGTTCGGGAATCATTCGCCGAGCTCGGCGTACTGCACTTCGAGGACATGCCCGACTCGACGCTCGACGAGAAGGTC
>JAXDLK010000100.1:0-4492 GCA_034666665.1 Candidatus Binatota bacterium | reverse complement strand
GGTCCACGCCCGGCGGCGGTCAAGCATTCGATCGGAGCCCGCGGGCGAGGTCGATTCCCGCGTCAGCGGGACAGTTCCGCGACCTTGGACTCGACCTCGGAGCGGATCCGCGCGAGCGTCGGCTCGTCCTCGGCCTCGAAGCGGAGCACGAGCACGGCCTGCGTGTTCGATGCGCGCACCAGACCCCAGCCGCCCGGGAAGTTGATGCGCGCTCCGTCGATCTCGATCGTGTCGTACCTCGCGGCGAAGTGGCGCTTCACGCGCTCGACGATCGCGAACTTCGACTCCTCGGGCACCTCGACCCGGATCTCCGGCGTCGAGAGTGCGCGGGGAACTCCTTCGAGCAGCTCGCCGAGGCTCCGCCCCGCCTCCGACACGATCTCCACCAGGCGTGCCGACGAGTAGATCGCGTCGTCGTATCCGTAGTAGCGGTCGGCGAAGAAGAGATGCCCGCTCATCTCGCCCGCGAGCAGCGCCGACTCCTCCTTCATCTTCTGCTTGATGAGGGAGTGGCCGGTCTTCCACATGATGATGCGCCCGCCGTGCTTCGGCACGTCGTCGTAGAGCGTGCGCGAGCACTTCACGTCCGCGATGAACGTGCCGCTGCCGCGTTCGGCGAGGATCGAGCGCGCGAAGACGATCATCAGCTGATCGCCCCAGAGCACCTGGCCGCGCTCGTCGACCACTCCGAGGCGGTCGGCGTCGCCGTCGTAGGCGATCCCGAGGTCGGCGCGGCCGGCGACGACCGTGGCGCGGAGGTCGCGCAGGTTTTCGACCACCGTCGGATCCGGGTGATGGTTCGGGAAACGGCCGTCCATGTCGCAGTAGAGGTCGATCACCTCGTGGCCGAGCGCCCGGAAGATTGGCAGCGCGGCGATGCCTCCGGGTCCGTTCCCTGCGTCGATCACGAGCCGGAGCTTCCGTGGGGAGCGGATCTGGCCCGTGACGTACTCCACGTAGTCCGGGAGCACCGCTCGCTCCGACACCGTGCCGCCGGCCGCGGCGACGAAATCGCCAGCCTCGATCACGCGGCGGAGCTCCTGGATCTCCGCCCCGTGGATCGTGCTCTTGCCGACGCAGATCTTGAGGCCGTTGTCGGGCGAGGGGTTGTGGCTCGCGGTCACCATCACGCCGCCGTCCATCTCCCAGTGATGGACCGAGAAATAGAGGAGCGGGGTCGCGCAGATGCCGACGTCGGTCACCTCGAGCCCGGTCTGCAGCAAGCCGTCGAGGAGGGCCGCACGGATCCTCTCCGAATGGAGACGGCAGTCCCGGCCGAGCGTGATCCGGCGCTTGCCCGCGCGCCTGAGGAGGCTGCCGGTGCCGCGGCCGAGGAGCCGGCAGTCCTCGTCGGTGAAGTCGCGATCGGCGATGCCGCGGAGGTCGTATTCCCGGAAGATCGACGGATTCATGGGTGGAATCGCGGCCCCGGCGGCCGAGCGGGTGAGGATGTCGGACCCCGGGCCGGTGCGCAACGGGGCGCCGGGATCAGGACAGCGGCTTGGTCGCTCGCTCGAGAAGCCGGGCGACCCGATCGAGGAGCACGCGAGGCTGACACGGCTTCACGAGATAGTCGTCGGTCCCGGCGAGCAAGCCGAGCTGCTTGCTCTCGGCGTCGGCGCGCGCGGTGAGCATGATGATCGGCAACGGTCCGGCGAGCGCGCGCATCTGGCGGCAGACCTCGAAGCCGTCCATCTCGGGCATCATCAGGTCGAGGATGACGAGATCGAAGGTCGTGGCCCGGAACTTCTCCACCGCCTCGCGTCCGTTCGCAGCCTCGTCGACCTCGACTCCGGGGAAGTTCCGCCGCAGCACCACTTTGACGAGCGCGCGGATGTCGGCGCTGTCGTCGGCGATCAGGATCCGGTGCACGCGGGGCGCCTCTGGTTTCGGTCGAGCGTCGGCCATGGTCGTTGCCGCCTGCAGGTCCATCGTCAGCTCGCCATCTCCATCGCGGCCGTGGCCGCCGGAGAGGCGCCGAAGCCGTACGTGCGCTCGAGCAGACGGCGTACGCGCGCGAGCAGCTCGGGACGGTTGAAGGGCTTCGTCACGTAATCGTCCGTCCCCGCGAGGAAGCCCTGGCTCTTGCTCTCGGCGTCCTCACGAGCCGTCAACATCAGGATCGGGATGAACGCGGTCTGGAGGTCGGAGCGAATTCGCTTGCACACCTCGAAGCCATCCATTCCAGGCATCATCAGGTCGAGGATGATCGCGTGCGGCCGCTGCGCCTGCACCTTGCCGAGGGCCTCGAAGCCGTTCGATGCCTCGTCCACGTCCATCGGCACCGGTCCTCGCTCGAGAGTCAGCCGGACGATCGAGCGGAGGTCCTCGTTGTCGTCGACGATCAGGATGCGCGGCTTCTGGATCTCGCCCATCGGCGGGACCTCGCGCGATACGGCGGTCGAGCTCGAAGGTGGCGCGGTGCGGGGTACGGAGGTGAGCGTCGGGCTCGCAGCAGGGGTCCGCGGCGGCGCCGGGGCCGCTGCGGTTTCCGCGGCCGTGAGGGCCGGTGCGGCCGCTATCGCGGGAGCCGGAGCCGCCGTCGGGGTACGACCCGCGCCGCAGTAGGGGCAGCTCTTCCACTCCTTCTTGAGCGATTGTCCGCACGTGCAGGTGACCTTCAGCTGATGCATGCAGAAGGGGCAGACGCTGAAGGACTCCTCCACCGGCTCGGCGCATCCCGGACACGTCGCGCCGCGGAACTCGACCTGCACGTTCCGCAGCACCTCGTCGGCGGTGGTGACGCCGCTCTCGACCTTGCGGCGGGCATCCTCGATCAGGCTCGTGCCGCCCTCTTGCCGCGCCGTCAGGCGGATCGCCGACTCCGGCGCGCGCGACTCGATCAGCTGCTGGATCGCCTTGGTGATCGGCAGAACCTCGTAGACGCCGGTCCGCCCCGCGAAGCCCGAGTTGCGGCAGTTGGGGCAGCCCTTGCCGCGCTTCAGCCCGTCACGGTTCGTGAGCGCGAGCTGGCGCGCGCTCTCTTCGTCGACCTCGCCCGCCTCGCTGCACATCGGACAGTTCGTTCGCACGAGCCGCTGCGCGACGACGGCGCTCAGCGACGACGCCACCAGGAAGGGCTCCATGCCGAGATCGAGGAGCCGCGTGATGGTGGCCGCGGTATCGTTCGTGTGCAGGGTGGAGAGCACGAGGTGGCCGGTCTGTGCGGCGTGGAACGCGACTTCCGCGGTCTCGCGGTCGCGGATCTCGCCGACCAGGATCACGTCCGGGTCCTGCCGCAGGATCGACCGCAGCGCGCCGGCGAAGGTCAGGCCCTGCTTCTCGTTGACCTCCACCTGCGAGACGCCCTTCATCTCGTATTCGATCGGGTTCTCGATCGTGACGATGTTGACCTCGGGCGACATGATCTCCTGGATCACGGAGTAGAGCGTGGTGGTCTTGCCGCTACCGGTCGGGCCCGTGACCAGCACCATGCCCTCGGGCTTCGCGATCGCCGCGCGCAGGATCTCGATGTCGCGAGGAGCGAAGCCGATTCCCTCGAGCTTGCGCAGCGCGGCCGTCGGGTCGAGCACGCGCATGACGATCTTCTCGCCGTAGCTCGTCGGTAACGACGAGACGCGGAGATCCACCATGCGGTCCTTGGCGTTCACGCGCAGGCGCCCGTCCTGGGGCACGCGGCGCTCGGTGATGTCGAGCTTGGCCATCACCTTCAAGCGCGCGATCACCGGACCCTGCACCCATTTCGGCAGCTGCAGCGTGTCCTCGAGAACGCCGTTGATGCGGAAACGCACGTTGACGATGTTCGGCCCGGGCTCGATGTGCACGTCGCTCGCCTGGTACTTGAGCGCGTCCGCGAGCACGAGGTTCACGATCTTGACGATCGGCGGCTGCTCCGCCTTGTTCGCGAGCTGTCGGAGATCCGCTTGGTCCTCCGGCGTGGGCTCACGGATGACGGTGACGTTCGCCGAATCCGGGATCTCGGCCAGCAGCGACCGGAGCGAGGTGTCGAACTTGTAGAGGTGCTGGATCGCCTCGAGGATCTGCGCCCGCGGCGCGACCGCCTGGAGGACGCGGCGTCCGGTGGTGAAGGCCACGTGCTTGATCGCCTCGTGGTCGAACGGGTTGACCATCGCGAGCAGGATCGTCTGCCCCTCGGCGCGGACGGGCACCATCTGGAACCGCACCGCGGACGACTCCTTCACCATCTTGGTCGCGGCATCGTCGAACGGGATCGTCGCCAGATTGAGAAGCGGCAGGCGGAGCTCGACCGCGAGGGCTTTCGCGAGCTGCTCCTCGGCGAGGAGACCGAGCTGCGCCACGGCCTCGGCGACCGAGAGGTCCTTCGATTGCGCGAGCTGGTCGACGCGCGCTGCTTGCTCGCGGTCGAGCTTGCCGGTTCGCACCAGGAACGACAGCAAGCTCTTCTGCGCCTCGGTTTTGCTGATTCCGCTCATCGGGGATTCGTCCTTTTCGCCTCAGCTGCCGTCCTGTGAACGCACATCACGGGAACAGCAACGACGATGCCACCCTC
>JAXDLK010000099.1:0-17739 GCA_034666665.1 Candidatus Binatota bacterium | reverse complement strand
CTGGTCATTCTCCTCGGGGAGACCTGCCGCGCTCTCAGCTGGGCACCACTCGGAGGCGGCCTGACGCGCGCGTCCGCGATCGTCAACCACGGACTCGATGCCGATGCGCGGGAGGCGTGCGAGCAGCCGGAGCCTCACCTGCGGCGGGTGGTGCGCGCGCTCGGGCTGCCGCTCGACGCCACGATCGCGCTCATGACCGGAGCGGCGGTCGATCGCCCTGCCGTGTGCTCGGAAAGCTTCGGCGATCTCACGGTCACCGCATTCACCACCGCCGGCTGCTCGAACGCGCTCCGCGTCGGCGATCCGACGACTTCGCCTTCTCTGCAGCCCGGTACGATCAATCTCGTCGTCACCGTGAGCGCACCGCTCGGCGATGGCGCGCTGGTCGAGGCCGTACAGATCGCGGCCGAGGCAAAGGCGGTGGCGACGCTCGCGTCCGGCGCCGTCAGCGTGGTCAGCGGGCGGCGCGCGACGGGCACCGGCACGGACTGCATCGTCGTCGCCGCGCCGGCGGCGCCCGACCCTTCGCTTTACTGCGGAAAGCACACGAAGCTCGGCGAGCTGATCGGCCGAGCGGTCCTCGCGAGCTCGGGCGCCGCGCTTTCGGCTGCGCTGTCACGCGACGCAGCCCGAATGCCGTCCGCAACGTCGTGATCTTTCCGCCGCCGGGGTGGATCGTGCTCTCGGCCGTCGCCCTCGACCTCCTGGTGGGTGACCCTCGCTGGCTGCCGCACCCGGTACGCGGCATCGGCCTCTGGATCGCTGCCGGAGAGAGGATTCTCTGGACCGGCCGTCGCATCCCGGATCTGGTCGGCGGAGCGTTTCTCGCGATCTCGACGGTAGTCGCCGCGGCTGGGATCGCCGCAGCTACGCTCGAGATCGCCGCCGCCGCGGGGCCGCTCGTCGCTGCCACCGCCGCGCTGCTGATCGCCTGGACGACGCTGGCGATTCGCGGCCTCGCCGACACGGCACTGGCGATCGCCTCTGCGCTCGACGACCACGACCTCGAGCGCGCGAGGCGTCTCCTTCCTTCGCTCGTCGGCAGGGACCCGGAGGCGCTGGGCGAGGACGCGGCGATTCGCGCGACCATCGAGTCCGTCGCCGAGAACGCGTCCGACGCCGTGATCGCACCGCTCTTCTATCTCGTTCTGCTCGGCCCGGCCGGTGCCGTCGCCTACAAGGCGATCAACACGCTCGACTCGATGATCGGCCATCAGGACGAGCGTTACCGATACTTCGGCCGCTTCGCCGCGCGCCTCGACGATGCCGCGAACCTCTTGCCCGCGCGCCTGACGGCGATCCTGCTCGCGGCGGCCGCGGGGCTCTGCCGCGGCAGCGGCCGAGCAGCACTCCGCACCACGATCGAAGACGGCAGGAAGCACGCGAGCCCGAATGCCGGCTTTCCGGAGGCCGCGATGGCGGGCGCGTTGGGCCTTCGCCTCGGTGGTCCGGCGACGTACGCCGGCGAAGTCGAGGACCGGCCGTTCTGGGGCAGCAGCGACCGCGTCGCGACTGCCGCCGACATTCGCGATGCGGTCCTTCTCATGCGAGTCGTCAGCGCGCTCGGTCTGATCACGCTGTTGAGCCTCCGCTCGCTGATGTCGTCGGTGCGCTCGTGACGAAGCTCGGGATCGATCGCGTGCACGGCGGCGCCGCCGGCGACCTGCTCGACTTCAGCGCCAGCGTGAATCCTCTCGGGCCGCCGCCGGAGGCAATCGAGGCCTACCTCGATGCCGCGCAGCGGATCGTTCGCTATCCCGACCCGGAGGCGTCGAAGCTTCGCGATGCGCTCGCGCGGCGACACTCCGTCTCTCCCGAGTCGATCCTGGTGGCGGCCGGCTCGACGGCCGTCTTCCATCTCTTCGCCGAGGTGATCGCGCCGGAGCGGCCGGCGGTCGTGATTCCCACGTTCAGCGAAATCGCCAACGCGTCCTTGCTCCGCGGCCGCCACGTTTCGCCGCTCGTGCTCGACGCCGCGTGCAGCTTCGCATGGCCGCGCGCGGAGATCGCCGCCACGCTCCGCCGCGGCTGTGACGCGCTCTTTTTCGGGCGCCCGAACAGCCCCACCGGCAGCTTCGTCCGCAGAGACGACGCTCGCGAGATCGCCGAGCAGTGCGCGCGTCACGGCGCCCGGTGCGTGATCGACGAGGCGTTCATCGACTTCGTCGGCGAAGAGGAATCGCTCGCGTCCGTGGCCGCGGAAACCGAAGGCCTGTTGGTCGTCCGGTCTCTCACCAAGGTCTTCGCGATCCCCGGCCTCCGCGTCGGCTACGCCGTCGCGCACCCGCCGCTCGTCGACCGGCTCCGAAGCAGACGGATGCCGTGGTCGATCTCGACTCCCGCGGAAGAGGTCGCGGTCGCGTGCCTCGGCGCACCCCGCGCTTACGTCGATCGCATGCTCGCGACGGTCGCCGAAGGTCGCGCGCAGCTGATCTCAGGTCTGACTCGCGCCGGACTCACGGTGTTTCCCTCCGCCGCGAACTTCGTCCTGGTATTCGATCCGAGCGAGGCAGATCCCGAGAAGTCTCTCCAGGCGAAGCTCGCGCGCCATGGCCTCGCCGTCCGGGACCTCGCGGCGCTTCCGGGTCTCTCGCCCGGCTTCCTTCGAATCGCGGTCCGGTCCCCGGAGGACAACGAAAAGCTCCTGCGGGCCCTATCGGACGCTGCGTAGGCGAGCGCGGCGTGCAGTGCGCGCGTGGCGGTCATCGGTATCGCCGATCCACTCCCTCGCCTTACCTCTCCCCGCAGGAGGCGGGGAGAGGTCGCCGACGAGAGTCGGCGGGTCAGGGGCCCCTCGAATCCCCGGCGATGCCCTCGCGCCGCCTCGCGACTCCGCCAGCAGCCGCAGCGCCACGGTCATCGAACGGCCGATCGCTCGCCCCTGCTCCTTCCTCCCCTCGCCCCCCGTCCGCGGGGGAGAGGGCCAGGGAGAGCGCCCCCTGTGCTGTCATTCGCCGCGAGCTTCATGGACGCCGTGAGGCCGCCGGATGGTTTGGACTGGCGCGCTAGCCGACGCTTGTGTTTCGCACCAGGCCATCGTCGCCTGGTGCGAGCCCTCGGAGCCGCTCTGGGTCGGGCTTGTCGGGCTCTCGTCCACGTCACGAGAGAATGGCAACGTCAGAGAAAGCGTCACCGGAACCGGATCCTCGATCGCGACCGCTACCGGTGCGTCGTCCCGGCCTGCAGCTCACGGCGCAACCTGGAGGTGTATCATCTGGTCTTTCGCTCCGCCGGCGGCGGAGACGACCCCGGGAACCTGGTGGCTGCCTGTGCGGCCCATCACCATCACTGCATTCACGAAGGACGGCTGCGCGGGACCGGCAAGGCGCCGAACGACGTCACCTGGGAGCTCGGCGTGCGGCCGGACCGCGCGCCGCTCCTGCGGCTTCGCGGTGATGTCTACCTCGACCCGGCGGCGATGTGATCCGCGGCGCTTCGCATCGCGGCGGATCACGTCCTCCCCGCCGACGGCGCCTCCTCGACCGTCACCTGCACGGTCTCCTGTTTGCCGCCGCGCATGATTCCGAGGTCGACGGCATCGCCGATCTTCGTCTCCGCGACCCAGCGCGTGAGCTGCCGCGAGTCGTGCACCGGACGCCCGGCGAATTCCAGGATCACGTCGCCGCGCCGGAGTCCCGCGCGGTGTGCCGGTCCACCGCGATAGAGGTCGGCGATCACCGCCCCACGGGCTTCCGCGAGGCCGAAGGACTGCGCGAGCTCAGGCGTCACCTCCTGCAACGACACGCCGAGCCAGCCGCGCACGACCCGGCGGTCGGTACGGAGCTGCGCCGCGATCTGGTTCGCGAGGTTGATCGGGATCGCGAAGCCGATGCCGATCGAGCCGCCCGACTGGCTGAAGATCGCGCTGTTGACGCCGATCACGCGCCCCTCGACGTCGATCAGCGGCCCACCCGAGTTCCCGGGATTGATCGAGGCGTCGGTCTGGATGAAGTCGTCGAACGGGCCGGCGCCGATCACGCGCTCGGTCGCGCTGATGATTCCCGCGGTCACCGTCGCCTCGAGACCGAAGGGGTTGCCGATCGCCAGCACCCAGTCGCCGACCTTGATCTTGTCGGAATCTCCGATCGCGGCGACCGGCAGCTGGCTGCCCTCCATCTTCACCAGCGCGACGTCCGTCCGCGGGTCGCTGCCGACGAGCTTCGCCGGGAACGTCCGCGCGTCGGCGAGCTTGATGCGGATCTCGTCGGCGTTCGCGACCACGTGATGGTTGGTGATCACGTACCCTTTCGAATCGATGATGAAGCCCGAGCCCAGGCTCTGGCGCTCCTGCTCCAGCGGCACCTCGGGAAAGAACTGGCGGAAGAACTGCTCGAAGGGATCACCCGGACCGAAGGGACCGGCGAACGGCCGTACGCTCACCCGCTGGGTCGTGAACACGTTCACGACCGACGGCCGCGCGCGCTTGGCGACGGCCGCGAACGTCGAAGGCTCGGAGGACAGGAGCTGCGCCTCGGCCGGCGGCAGCGTGAGGGGATCGACGGTCCTCGATCCCGCGACCAACCTGCCGAGCACGAAGCCGACGATCGCGACCATCGTCAGCGCGGTGTAGAGCTCCTTCCGTGTGACCATGCGGACTCCTCTTCGACGAGCCCGACGTTGAGGCAGAAGCGCGAGGAAATCAACGCCGGGTCGGCGCGGAAGCGAGTCCCGTGCGGCGGGCAAGAAAAAGCCGGCAAGCCGCACGTCTCTGCATGCGCGCTTGCCGGCTCGAGGGACGAGCGGGCGGCCGGGCGGTCAGTGGCTGGGCGCGTCGAAGGCGCCGACGGTATCCATCAGGATCTCTCCGTCCTTCGCCAGCGCGTCGATCACTTCGTTCAAACGCGCGAGCGGCGTACCGTCGAGCTTGAAGTGCTTCACGCCGCGTCGCATCGCGTCCGAGATGACGCTGACGACGAACAGGGTGTCGGGATCCGAGTAGATGTCGCGCATGTCATTCAGCATTGGAGATCTCCTGGTGGTGGTTTCGGCTGTTTTCATCATTTGCCTGCTTCGTGCCTCACCAGACCCAGGAGCAACTTCCATTCCTCTTTTCGTCAGAGGCGGTCATGTGCGATTTCGTCGCGTTCGCCTCGTGATTCCGGGGCTTTTTTCCTCCGATCACCGGACCGCCCGTGGACCCGCCGGTAAAGTGCCGAGGTCCGGCGTCGAGACCGCGACGCCCGTCAAATCGATGGCGCCGCATCAACGACGGCGCCAGCCGGTCGTTCGAATGCTCCCATCCACGGCGCCGGGACCCGCGCGCCGGGCAACGACCGCCACCGCCGGGTCCTCGCCGGGCGGCCGCGACGGCCGCAGGTCCACGCCCAGGATCTCCACGAAGCCTGCCGCGTGACGAGCGTATGCCATCACCAGCTCCATCCGCTCGCGCATGCTCTCGCAGCGCTGCCAGATCTTCACCGCTTTGGTCGGAAAGCACCTGTCGGAGATGACGATCGCCAGCCGTCCACCCGGCCGCAGCACCCGTGCGACGTCGTTCAGGACCTCGATCGGACGCGTGACGTATTGGATGGATACGGTGTTCACGACCGCGTCGAAGGAGCCGTCGGCGAGCGGGAGCCGGGGATCGCGGTTCAGGTCGTGGACCAAACGCTCGGTCAGCGTCGGGTTGTCGTCCATCTCCTCGGCGTTCAGGCCGAGACCGGTCACCCGCTTGGGAACCAGCTCCCGCGAAAGATGAGAGCGCCAGCTCGCCATCAGATCGAGGACCTCCGCTCCGCGCGGGATCACCTCGGCGAAGAATGCGGACACAGCCGCGAGCGCGGGAACGTCGAGGTGCGTGACTTTGCGCGCCTCGCGGTAGAAGAGCGCGTCCCCCTCCTCGTCGAGCCTCGCGAACAGGTCCGGCGTGAACGGGTGATCGCTCGCCGGCGGCGTCCCCACTCCTCGCCACCTCCCACAGCCTGAGGCGTGCCGCAACCAATGAAGCGGCGCTTGACTTCGACGGGGCGCTGCTCGATGGAATCCGCGATGAACCGCGCCGCGGCGATCCTCGTTCTCGCTTGCCTCGCGGCTCATCCGCGGGGCGCGCGCGCCGAGCGGAGCGCGCTCGCGGCGATGGTCGACGATGCGGAGGAGCAGGCGCGGCTGCTCACACCGCTTCGGGCAGACGTCACCGCCGAGATCGAGGGTGCGAAGGGCAAGAGCCAGGACCGGATCGTCCTCGTGGTGCGGAACGACCCGGCGCCCAAGGGCGGCGTGCAGACCTACGTCGAGTTCGAGAAGGCGGGCGTCAAGGTGCTCGTCTTGGGTCCCGCCGAGGCCTGGATCTCCGACGGCGGCAAGGTCCGCAAGGCGGCTCTCGATACGCAGATCGCCGGTACGAACTGGACCGTCGAGGACCTCCTACCGTTCGACGTCACTCGCTGCGGCAGCACGCGCATCGTCGACAGCCGACCCGAGCAGATGACGCTCGCCTGCGAGGCGGAGCGCAAGGGGCCCAGCCAATACGTGCTCACGGTCTACAAGATGGACCGGGAGAAGGCCGTCCCCATCCAGGTGCTCTATTACAAGGAATCGATGAACAACCTGGTGAAGATGCAGCGCGCCCAGGGTTACGAGAAGGTCGGCGCGAAGTGGCGCCCGAGCCACGTCGAGATGCGCGACTTCAAGCTGCGCACGAAGGACGTCCTCGACCTCCGCTGGGAGCAAGACCCGAAGTTCCCGCCGGAGATCTTCGATCCGAAGTCGCTCTCCGACCGTTCGCTCACCGCCAAGGCGCCGGCCGCCGCCGCGCGCTGAAGGGCGGGCGCGTCAGCCGGCGCGTCCGAGCTGGTGCAGCAAGCGGACCGCAGCCATCGCCGCGCCGAAGCCGTTGTCGATGTTGACCACCGTCACGCCCGCGGCACAGGTGTTGAGCATCGCGAGCAGCGCCGCGAGCCCGCCGAAGCTCGCGCCGTAGCCGATGCTGGTGGGAACGGCGATCACCGGTTGTGACACCAGACCGCCGACGACGCTCGGCAGCGCGCCCTCCATCCCCGCGACCACCACGATCACGTGCGCCCGATCGAGCTGCTCGTGGTTCTCGAGCAGCCGGTGGATGCCCGAGACGCCGACGTCGAACAGACGGTCCACTGCGCACCCGGCGCATTCCGCGGTGATGGCCGCCTCTTCGGCGACGGGGATGTCGGACGTTCCCGCCGAAACCACCAGCAGGCGTCCGAGCGGAGGCTCGCGCCGGCGGCGGGACAGCCACGCGACGCGTCCCGCATCGGAGTAGCGGAGCCCGCGGATCCGGCGCCGGATCGCGACGGCGTCCGCGGCGGCCAGCCGCGTGATGACCACCGCCTCGCCGGCGGCCGCCAGGCGACCGGCGATCGCGACGATCTGCGCCCGCGTCTTGCCGGGCGCGAAGACCACCTCCGGCGTCCCCTGGCGAAGCCCGCGGTGATGATCGACCTTGGCGAACCCGAGATCCTCGAACGGCAGCCGGCGCAGGCGCTCGACCGCGCCTTCGACGGTCACCTCGCCCTGACGGACCGCCTCGAGCAGGGACTTGAGCCGCTGGACGTCCACGGAAGAGACGACTAGCTCACGGCGGAGCCAGGCCCAAGGGCGTCCGCGACCCGCACCTCGATCTCGCGGATCGCGCGCGTGTCGGCGACGGTGACACGGAGGATGAAACCGGCGACCTCGATCTCTTCGCCGCTTCTCGGGATGCGGCCCAGGTGCGCGAGCATCAGACCGGCGAGCGTCTCGTAATCGCCCTCCGGCAGGTTCCACCCGAACCTCTCGTTGGCGTGCGCGACCTTGTACCGGGCGTCGAGACGCGTGCGGCCCTCCTCGACGACGGAGCTGAGCTCGCTCGCCGCGTCGTGCTCGCCGCCGAGCTCGCCGACGATCGCCTCGAGCAGGTCCTCGACCGTGACGATGCCGATCGCGCCACCGTACTCGTCCACCACCACCGCCATCTTGATGCCCTCGTAGCGGAGCGTCGCGAGGAGAGCGTCCGCGCGCTTGCTCTCGGGCGCGTAGAAGACCGGACGAACGTAGGGGAGCAGCGGGGCCCCCGCCTCACGTGGACCGACGAGGTCGAGTGCGTGGAGCACGCCGATGATGTCGAACATGCGAACGTGGAAGACCGGGATGCGCGAGAAGCGGTCGCGACGGATGCGGTGGATCGCGTCGCCGACGGCGAGGTCGTCGCTGATCGCGGCGACGCGCACCAGCGGCACGGCGAGATCGCCGGCGGTCAGCTCGCGAAAGCGGAAGATCCGTCGAATCACCCGCTCGCGCTCGAGGATCGGCTCGTCGGCGGGACGGACCGTCCAGCTCTCGAGCAGCGCGCGCAGGCCCGCTCCTGGAGCGAGCTGCCCGAGCGCCGTGGTCGGCTCGGGTCGTGGCACCGGTGGCGGCGCTACGGACGCCGCGGCGGTGGCCGGGAAGATCTCGCCGACGACGATGCCGACGCCCCAGGCGAGCGCGATGATCGACGGCCCGGCGATCAGGAGATGCTCGGAAAGCCCCCAGGTGACGCCGCCGGCCAGGAGCACGGTCGCGCCCCAGCCGACGAGCATGGTCCCGAGCAGCGCTCCGTGTCCGTCGCCGGACCCGACCCGGCGCACCTGGCTCGCGGCCGCGAGCGCCTTCACCGCGAGCGCGGCGAGGAGAGCTACTGCGAGGGCGACGTCCATTGCTCGATCCGCAGATGGTCCAGAACCAGTCCGCGCGTGCTCTCGACGACGGCATCGAACTGGTCGAAACGCACGCGGTCGCCCTTCCGCGGCAGTCGGCCGAGCCGGCGCATGACGAGGCCGCCGACGGTCATCGACTCGGCGTCCGGGCCGCCGAGCGTGAGGTCGAGCTCGTCGGCGAAGCGGGCGAGCGGCATCCTGCCCGAGACGCGGACCGTGCCGTCCTCGAGCCGCTCGAGCTCCGGGGCGCGTGCGCCGAACTCGTCGCGGATGTCGCCGAAGAGCTGCTCGAGCAGGTCCTCCATCGTCACCAGACCCGCGAGGGCGCCGTACTCGTCGACCACGAGCGCCGCATGGACGCGGTCGCGGCGGAACTCGCGGAAGAGCTCTTCCACGCGCATGTGCAAGGGCACGTAGCGCGGCTTCCGCAGGTACTGCCTCAAGTCGAAACCGTCGCGGCCGATCTCGCCGACGAGATCCTTGGTGTAGAGGATCCCGATCACGTTCTCCTTTTCCCGCTCGTAGATCGGGATCCGCGAACGCCTCTGCTCGCGGATCGCCGCCTCGAGCGCGGCGCTCGACACGTCGACCGGCAGCAGGAAGACCTCGATCCGCGGCGTCATCGCCTGCCGCACGGTGGCCTCGTCGAACTCGTAGAGGCGCTCGATCAAGTCGCTCTCGGAGGGATCGAGCCGCTCCTCGCGTGCCTCCTCTTCGACGCGCTCGAGGATGTCCTCGCCCAGGAGGTTCGGCGGCTGATTCGCTCTCAGGCGCGCCGGCGCGACCAGTGCGGCGATCCGCCGGACTTGGGCAGCCGCGGTGAAGAACACTCGGACCACGGGAACGGCCGCTCGCGTCAGGTTCGGCGATCTCGGAACGAGCGCCGCGGCCGCGAGAGCAGCCGCGATCAGGCCGACGGCGCCGGGAAGCAGCGCGGCAAGTCCGAGATCGGAGAACTGCACCACCGGGATCACGGCGATGCCGAAGAGAGCCGTGTCACGGCCGATCACCAGCGCGAGGAAGAGCCGGCGCGGCTGATCCGCCATGTAGCGAAGGCTTCCCGGCACCGGCCGCTCGCGATCGTGGCGGCGCGACAGCGCGGAGTCGCAGGATGCGACGGCGAGCAACACCACCCATGCGACGGCCCAGAGGATCGCGAGCGCGAGCGTGCTCATCGGCGGTAGTGGTCGAAGCCGCCGGCGATCTCGACCGCGGCTCCCCGGTCGTCGAGGACGGAGACGCCGGCTCCGGAGACGATCTCTCCGATCGCCGTCAGGCGAGGGACGCGCCGCCCCGAGACCCGCGCGGTCCGATCGAGACGCGCCAGCCGGGCTCGCGGGACGGTGAACAGGAGCTCGTAGTCTTCTCCGCCGGCGAAGCCGAGGGCCAGACGCCTGCCGGGCCGCTGCGTCCGGACTGCGGCCGCGAGCGGAACCCGCGACGCCTCGACCTCGGCGCCGACGCCGCTCGCCCGGCAGACGTGGCCGAGGTCCTGGATGAGCCCGTCACTGAGATCGATCGCCGCGCTCGCGAGAGCCCGGGCGGCGAGCATGCGCCCGAGCGCGAGACGCGGCGTCGGTCTCCGCCAGGGCCGGCTGACGCTCGGCGGCGGACGCCGACCGGCGAGCAGCAACGAGCGCGCGAACGCGGCTCCGCCGAGCGTGCCGCTCACGTAGATGCGGTCGCCCGGCTTCGCGCCGGCGCGCGTGAGGGGCGGGTACTCCGTCTCGCCGACCAAGGTCACGGTGATCATCCACTGCGGCGCGGCGCTCAAGTTCCCGCCGACGAGCGCACAGCCGGCGGCACCGGCCGCCCGGACGAAGCCGCGGTGAAACCGCTCGAGCTCCGCGGCGCTGGTCCGGTTCGGCACCGCGACCGACAGCAGCGCGAAGCGCGCCTCCCCGCCCATCGCGGCCACGTCGCTGGCGTTGACCGCGAACGCCTTCCGGCCGAGCCCGTCGGCGGTGTCCCACCCGAGGCGGAAATGCACGCCTTCGATCATCGTGTCGGTCGTGAGCAGCCACCGGCGGCGCCCGCTCCGCACGACGGCACAGTCGTCGCCGACGCCGACCTCGACGTCGCGCGGCGCGCGCAGCCCGGTCGCGAGCCGGTCGAGAAAGCCGAACTCGCCGAGCTCCCGGAGCGTCACGGCGCGCCCGCGGGCAAGCCGCTGGCGACGCCAGGCGACAGCTCCCGGACGGTCCCGTTCTCGAAACGAAGGAGGAAGAGCCTTCTCTCCAGCCGCCCGTCGCCGACGCGCACCATCCCGGTCGCTCCCGCGAATCCGTGTGGCTGGCCGAGAACGCCACGGAGCGAAGCGCGGTCCCGGGCCCCGCGCTCGAAGCCGTCGCGGAGAAAGCGCGCACCATCGTAACCGTACGCCGCGAGAATGCTCGGGTCGCCGTCGTAGGCGTCGCGATACGCGTCGATGAAGCTCCGCACCGACGGCAGAAAGCTGTGAACGAAGAACCCGTCGACGAAGACGGCACCCTCGGTCTGGGGTAATCCCTTGCGCAGGGTCTCCAGGCGGTTCCACCCGTGGGTCCCGAGAAGCTGTACGCCGCGGAAGTCGAAGAACGCAAGCTGCGGAGCGATCATCACCGCCTTCTCGGCCGAGTCCGGAATCAAGATCGCGTCGACGGCAGGCGGTTGGCCTTCGGCCGCTCCGAGCGCTCCGCGGAGCTGCTTCACCTCGTCGGCGAAATCGACCTTCGTCGGGTCGTAGCCGACCGCGGCAACGACGTGGCCGCCGAGCCGCTCGGCCATCTCACGGAAGAGGGCGGCCATCTCGCGACCGAAGGGATCCTCCGGAAAGAAGATGGCGACGCGCCGGAGCCCGCGCTCGCCGATCGCCCACCCCGCGAGCGTCACCGCTTGGTCCTCCTTGGTCATGCTGAAGCGAAAGAAAGGACCGCCGACGGGAATCGTCGTCTGCGAGAAGCTGACCGTCGCGAGACCGGCCTGGGACGCCAGCCCTTCCACCGCCTGAACCTCCCACGCGAGCATCGGACCGAGGACCGCGATCGTCGAAGGGTCGGCGACGGCTCGAGCATAGGCCGCGGCGGCATCGGCCGCGGAGCCGTGCGTGTCGACGACCACCGTACGGAAGAACACCGGCTCTCCCGCAGCGGGCGCCAGCGCCAGCCGGATTCCCTGCAAGCAGGCCGCGGCGAAGGAGCTGTACTGGCCGGACATCGGCAGCAGGACCGCGAACGCGGGAACGCCGGGCGCCGGCTCGGCCGTGCTCGGAAGCGCTGGCTCCGCGGGGTTCGGCGGAGGCGGAGGCTCCGGAGCGGGACGACCGAGCTCCCGCGGTACGAGCACGGGGACCTCGCCGGATCGCTCGGTCTCCAGAGGCGACTCCGAGACCGCGGCGAGACGCTTCGCGGCCGCCGCCGGTGGCAAGTCCAAGAAGTGGGCGGCGACACCGACCAAGAGCGCCGCCCGGAGCTTCCGTCTCAGCCGAACATCTCCTTGACCTTGTCGAGGAAGCCCTTCGAGAGAGGCGCGACCTCTTCGCCGCCGATGCGCGCGAACTCCTCGAGCAGCTCCCGCTGGCGGGGGTTCATCTTCCGCGGCACCTCGACGTGGACGCGGACGAGCTGGTCGCCGCGGCCGTACCCGTTCAGCTGCGGCACGCCTTTGCCCTTCAGGCGGAAGACGCTGCCGCTCTGCGTGCCGGAGGGGACCTTGACCTTGGTCTTCTCCTCGAGCGTCGGCACGTCGATCTCCGCGCCGAGCGCGAGCTGGGTGAACGCCACGGGGATGTCGCAGACGATGTCACTGCCCTCGCGCGAGAAGATCGAGTGCTCCTCGACGTCGATGACGACGTACAGGTCGCCCGATGGACCGCCGCCGGTACCGGCTTCCCCCTCGCCGCGGAGCTTGAGGCGCGATCCTCCGTCGACGCCTCCCGGGATCCGCACGTTCAACGTCTGGGTGACGCGCACGCGGCCGTTGCCCTCGCAGTTCCGGCACGGGTCCGAGATCACGTCGCCCTTGCCGCCGCACTGGCTGCACGTCTTGGCGATCGAGAAGAAGCCTTGCTGGAACCGGATCTGGCCGCTGCCGCGGCAGGTCGGGCAGGTCTTCGGCGTCGAGCCGCCGCGAGTGCCTTTGCCTTCGCAGCTCTCGCACGGACCCCAGCGAGGGATCGACAGCTTCTTCTCGCAGCCGAAGACGGCCTCGTCGAAGCGGATCGTCAGGTCGTAGCGGAGATCGTCGCCGCGACGGACGCGGGTCCGCGAGCGGCCGCGCGTGCCGCCGAAGAAGTCTCCGAAGATGTCGCCGAAGAGGTCCTCGAATCCGGCGCTGAAATCGAACCCGCCGAAGCCCGCCTGCTGGTCGAATGCCGCATGACCGAAGCGGTCGTACTGGGCGCGCCGTTCGGCCTCGCCGAGGATCTGATAAGCCGCCGACGCCTCCTTGAACCGGTCCTCGGCGGACTTGTCTCCGGGATTGCGGTCGGGGTGGTACTTGAGGGCGAGCCGGCGGTACGCCTTCTTGATGTCTTCTTGCGAAGCCTCACGGGCGACGCCGAGCACCTCGTAGAAGTCGCGCTTCGGTGGGGTCATCGGCGCTCAAGCTAACCGGGTCGGCGACCGCGGGGAAGCGGACCCGGTGCCGGGGGCGGGCGCCGAGACGCGTGCCCCCGGCCGTCGTTCACTTCACCTCTTCGAAATCCGCGTCGACGACCTGCTCGCCGCCCTGGCCCGCACTGCCGTCGCCGGCGTCCGACGGGCGTGGCCCGCCGTCGGCACCACCCTCCGCCCCGCCGCCGGCTCGCTCCTTCGCGGCGCGCGCGTACATCGCCTCCGCGAGCTTGTGCGATGCCTGCGACAGCTCCTCGGTCGCGGTCTTCAGCTCGTTCACGTCCTCGGCCTCGAGCGCCTTCTTCGCCCGCTCGAGCGCGCTTTCGAGACCAGTTTTCGTCGAATCGTCGAGGTCGCCCTTGTACTCCGCGAGCGAGCGCTCCGTCGTGTAGATCAAGCTGTCGAGCTGGTTGCGCGCATCGATCCGCTCGCGCTTCTTGCGGTCTTCCTCGGCGTGGACCTCGGCGTCCTTGACCATCTTCTTGATCTCGGCGTCGTTCAGACCCGAGGACGCCGTGATGCGGATCGATTGCTCCTTGTTCGTCGCCAGATCCTTGGCGCTCACGTGCAGGATGCCGTTCGCATCGATGTCGAACGTGACCTCGACCTGCGGCACTCCGCGCGGCGCGGGCGGGATGCCGACCAGATCGAACTGGCCGAGCAGCTTGTTGTCCGCCGCCATCTCGCGCTCGCCTTGGTACACGCGAATCGTGACCGCCGTCTGGTTGTCCGTCGCGGTCGAGAACGTCTGGCTCTTCTTCGTCGGAATCGTGGTGTTCTTCTCGATCAGCTTGGTGAAGACCCCGCCGAGCGTCTCGATCCCGAGCGACAGCGGCGTCACGTCGAGCAGCAGGACGTCCTTGACCTCGCCCTTGAGCACCGCTCCCTGGATCGCGGCGCCGATCGCGACCACCTCGTCCGGGTTCACGCCGCGGTGCGGCTCCTTGCCGCCGAAGATCTTCTTCACCCGCGTCTGGACGGAGGGCATGCGCGTCATTCCGCCCACCAGCACGACCTCGTCGATGTCGTTCGCGGAGAGGCCGGCGTCCTTCATCGCCGTGTAGCAGGGGCCATCGAGGCGATCGAGGAGATCGGCGACGAGCGACTCGAGCTTCGCGCGCGTGAGCTTCATGTTCAGGTGCTTTGGCCCGGACTGATCCGCGGTGATGAACGGCAGGTTCACGTCGGTCTCACCGGTCGTCGAGAGCTCGATCTTCGCCTTCTCCGCGGCCTCCTTCAGCCGCTGGAGGGCCATCCGGTCCTTGCGGAGGTCGATCCCCTGATCCTTCTTGAACTCGTCGGCCAGGTAATCGATCACGCGCTGATCGAAATCCTCGCCGCCGAGGAACGTATCGCCGTTCGTCGCCTTGACCTCGAACACCCCGTCGCCGATCTCCAGGATCGACACGTCGAACGTGCCACCGCCGAGATCGAAGACGGCGATCTTCTCGTCCTTCTTCTTGTCGAGCCCGTAGGCGAGGGCGGCGGCGGTCGGCTCGTTGATGATCCGCAGCACGTTCAGGCCTGCGATGCGGCCGGCGTCCTTCGTCGCCTGCCGCTGGCTGTCGTTGAAGTAGGCCGGAACCGTGACCACCGCCTCGGTGACCTTCTCGCCGAGGTAGTCGTCGGCGGTCTGCTTCATCTTCTGGAGAATGAACGCGGAGATCTCCGGCGGGCTGTACCGCTTGCCGCGGATCTCCACCCAGGCGTCACCGTTGTCCGCCTTGACGATCTTGTACGGCAGGACCTTCATCGCCTTCTGCACCTCGGGGTCGTCGTACTTCCGGCCCATGAGACGCTTGACGGCGAAGACGGTATTCTCGGGATTCGTGATCGCCTGCCGGCGAGCCACCTGTCCGACCAGCCGCTCACCGCTCTCGGTGAAGGCGACGACGGAAGGCGTCGTCCGCGTGCCCTCGGAGTTGGTCACGACGACCGGGTCGCCGCCTTCCAGGATGGAGACCACCGAGTTCGTGGTGCCGAGGTCGATTCCGATCACCTTTGCCATGTTTTTCCTCCGATCAGGGGACGGCGCACCGCCGCACCCTCGCGGGCGTAGCTAATCATCGTGCCCGCCACTTTCAACGCACCGAAAGGAAATACGTTCGACGTCTGCGGCGCGCTCCGCAACGACACCGATCTTCCCTTACGATTCCGTCCCTTCGCCGGGACGGAACCGCGGTGCGGCAGCGACCCGGCGGGGTCAGTGCCCCGAGCCTTCGGGCGGTCCCCCCGCGGCGTGCGGCGAGGCGACGACCACCTGGGCGGGCCGGAGCAGCCGGTCGTTCAGCAGGTAGCCCTTGGAGCGCTGTGCGACCACTGCATTCGCGGGCAGGTCGGGCCGCGAGGCGATCTCGCTCGCCTCGTGAACACGGGGATCGAACGTCGTTCCGGGCTCGACGTTCAGCTCTTTCACACCGAAGCGCTCGAGCACGTCGCGGAAGAGACGTAGCGTCATGGCCACGCCCTCGACCAGCGACTTGCCGTCGCCGCCGAGATCGGCGTGCTCCACCGCGCGCTCGAGGTTGTCGACGATCGGGATCAGGTCCCGCAAGATGTTCTCGTTGGCGAAGCGGATCGAGTCGACCTTCTCTCGCTGCAGCCGCTTCTTGAAGTTCTCCGACTCGGCGAGCTCGCGGAGATACCGCTCCTGATTCGTCTTCGCCTCGCCTTCCTTCTCGCGGAGCAGCGCCTCGAGCTCGGCGATCTTGCCCTGGCCCGCGCCGACGGCTTCACCGCCGCCGGCGGACCCTCCGGCCTCCGCCTCGCCCCGCGCGCCTTCGCCAGCGGCGTCGGCGCCGCGGTCGAGGTCGTCCTCTCGGCGCTTCATGCTCTCGACACTTAAGAACTGTTCCAGAGGGCGTCAAGGCGACGCAATAACCGAACCGCTTCATCACCGGGCGCCGATCGGATAGTCCGGTCACGTGCCGGTGTCCGAGCCGTCGTCCTTACGATCCGATTCGCGGCCGCGCCCGCGGGCTACGCTCTACTCCGCCGCGGTCGTGCTCCGGACGCGCGATTACGGCGAGAGCGACAAGATCGTCACCTTCCTCAGCCGCGATTTCGGCAAGCTCACAGGGATCGCCAAGGGCGCGCTCCGCTCTCGCCGGAGGTTCGTCGGATCCCTCGAGCCGCTGACGACGGTGCGGCTCGGCTTCCGGGAGCGCTCGGCCAGCGATCTCTGCTTCGTCGAGTCCGCGGAGATCCTGCGCTCGCCGCGGAACGTCGGCCGCGATCTCGACCGCTACGCCTACTCGACCTACGTGATCGAGCTGCTCGACTGCATGGTCGAGGGACGCGAGGCGGAGCCTGCGGTGTTCGAGCTCGCCGAGGAGACCCTCTCGTGGCTGGACGCCACGGCCGCAGGTCCACCGGCTCCGGAGACGCTGCGCTACTTCGAGACACGGCTGCTCGGGCTCGCGGGCTTCTCGCCGCGCCTCGGCGCGTGCGTCAGCTGCGGCGCCGCGACCGACGTCGAAGGCACGCGGTTCTACTTCAACCCGCGAAGCGGGAGCCTCCGCTGCGACCGCTGCGGCGACGGCAGCGGCGTCCCGGCATCCACCGCCGCGCTCGCGGCGATCGGGCGGCTCCGCGAGCGGCCGCTTGCGGAGGTACGGGCGTCGACGGAGGCGAGCGCCGGAGAGGTGCGCGTGCTCTTGCAGACGTTCATCGCCCATCATGCGCGCCGGCCGCTGCGCTCGCCGGCGCTCCTGCGCGAGATCATCGGCCTCTGAGCACCCCGTGCGCCGCCGCGGCGACGGCTGCGTTGCGGGTCCGTCTTTCGCGTGGTAGCGGCGGACGTTCTCGATTCGACCGCGATTCGAATACATTTCCTTCCAGAGGTTCTTCCATGAAGACGAAGAGAGCCGCCACGTCGCGCAAACCGAGCCGACCGTCTCCACGTCGGATCGGGCGGGCGCGCGGCGTCGCGGTCGCCAAGCCGGTCTACTTCTTCGGTGGCGGCAAGGCCGACGGTCGTGCCGACATGAAGAACCTGCTCGGCGGCAAGGGCGCGAACCTCGCCGAGATGGCGGGCCTCGGGCTGCCGGTGCCGCCGGGGTTCACGATCACCACCGAGGTCTGCACGTACTACTACGCGAACGGCAATCGGTATCCCCGCGGCCTCGAAGAGGCGGTGGAGCGGAACCTCCACCGCATGGAGAAGATCGTCGGCGCCGCCTTCGGCGACCCGGAGAACCCGCTGCTGGTGTCGATCCGCTCCGGCGCCCGCTCATCGATGCCCGGGATGATGGAGACGATCCTCAACGTCGGCCTGAACGACGTGACGCGGGAAGGCCTGATCCGCAAGACCGGCAATCCCCGCTTCGTCTACGACGCCCAGCGCCGGCTCATGCAGATGTACGCCGACGTCGTGATGGAGAAGGCGGCGGGCATCGAGCCGCCGGGGGGGATGGGCATCCGCCAGCAGCTCGATCGCGAGCTCGAGCGGATGAAGCACGAGAAGGGCGTGAAGCTCGACACCGAGCTCGAAGCCG
>JAXDLK010000098.1:0-5880 GCA_034666665.1 Candidatus Binatota bacterium | reverse complement strand
AGAGAGAGAGTGGAGGAAGTTGCGCCGGGCTACGTCCCGGGCTCCCAGATCCAGGTGAGGAGGTCCTTCAGGTGCGCGCGCCAGCTCGTCCAATTGTGTCCCGCGCGGACCTCTTGATAGCGGCAGCGACAGCCCTTGGCGTCCAGGATCGAGAGCAGCCGCGCGTGCGCGGGCACGAAGCGCGGCTCGTAGGTGCCGACATCGAAGTAGCCGCGGAGCGGAACGTCGAGACGCTCGGCGAGGTCGATGATCCGCTCCTCGTCCGCGAAGAATGCGCTCGACTGGCCGGCGAGTCTCGCGAACACGTCCGGCCGCGAGAGGGCGAGGTACGTGGAGATGAGGCCGCCGAGGGATGCGCCCATCACCGCACGTTCCTGCGCCACCGGCAGCGTCCGGTGATGGTCGTCGACGTGAGGAACCAGCTCTTCCATGACGAAGCGCGCGTAGCTCGGATCGTTCCAGTACTCGCGCATGCGGTCGACGGGGTCGACCATGACCGCGATCAGCGGGCGAAGCACCCCTTCCGCGATCAGGTTGTCGAGCACGGTGGGGAGCTTCGCGCGCGAGAGATACTCGCCGCCGTCGTGGACGTACAACGTCGGAAATCGTCGGGCGGTATCCTCTTCGTAGCCCGCGGGGCGATAGACGTGTACCGGCCGGCGGTTCTTCAGGATCTCGCTCCGGAGCTCGAGCTCGACGATGGTGCCGCGGGGCACGCCGGTCCGCTCCTCGAGCTCGGGCGGCTCGGCGACGTCGCCGACGTGGAAGACGGAGTTCCGGCTGCCGAGGCCGTTGTCGACCGACTCGGGGCAGAGGGGGTCGAGCCGCCACTCGCCGTCGACGATCAGCTTGTACTCCATGCGCGCCGGACCGCGGAGCTCGAGGCGGTGATGGAAGACGCCGGTCTTGCGGATCGGCCGCATCGGCGTGCCGTCGCGGTCCCATTCGCTGAACTCGCCGGTCACGGCCACGGAGCGGGCGGCCGGATCGTGGTAGACGAAGTCGACCGCCGGCTCGTCGATCATCGGCGACCCGACGGACCGCAGCACGTCGACGAACTGTCGCACATTGCGCTCGAGATCGCTCTTACCCGCCTTTTCGAGCTTGCGGCGCCAGGTGGAGAACGTCGGCGCCGCCTCTTCGCGCTTACGTCGTCTCATGTCGTTCCTCCCGGCAAACTCGGGGGACGCGTCGTGCTTGACCCTCCGCGGGAAGGGCGTCATATCTCGAACCGGTCGTCACCGGAACGGCGAACCATTCCTCTCGCCCTCTGTCATCGAGGAGGATCGCGATGGCGTTCTCGTACTACATGAAGAAGAGCTGGGTCGATACGGAGCCGGACATCGAGCTCGTCAACATCCATTATTCCTGGACGCCGGTCGGCGAGATGCCTTCCTGGCAGTCCCACCGGGAGACGCGGGCGATGCCGCGCGGCGGCACTCTCATCCGCGGCCTCGGCGGCACCACGATCGACGAGAGCGGCGGTTACACGCAGACGCAGAGCGAGAAGATCGACCTGCCGGACGACGGCGTCCGCCGCAAGGTCCTGCGCATGCCGCACACCCTGACGGACCCCGCCACGGGTGAGCAGAAGGACGAGTACTGGTTCCATCACTACTTCGAGATGTTCAAGCACGGCCAGCGCGAGCTCTCGCCGCTCTATACCGAGGAGATGGTTTCGAAGGAGGTCGAATACCTCGATCACGACGGGATCCTCGGCGGCATGTGCATTTTCTGGAGCATCTACGACTGGGACGTGCCGCAGTACCAGCCGACGGAAGAGCACAACTTCGTCGCCACGTACGGCGAGGACAGCCCGTTTCGCTCGCACAAGTTCTACGGCGCCGAGGACAAGGAGAACTTCTCGCGCATCCGCTCCGAGATGCTGCGCGCCCTGCCGCTGCCGCGGCGCTTCGTCGGCAAGATTCGCGGGCCGCGAGGTGCGAAGGTGGTGCAGCGCTGGCACGTCGGCAATCTGTGGCAACCGAATCCTGCCGACCGCTGGGAAGATTACTGGGGCTACGTAGAACACACCCTGTAGCTTCGAGACGCAGTGGCGGCGCCACCGCCGCGTTTGCGCAACCTCTTCGCTCCCGGTTCGTTATACGGCCGGAATGGATCCGGCGTCGGCTCCGGCCTCTCGTCCGCCGTCAAGTGGCAATGGCGGCAGATCGAGAAAACGGTTACTGCCGGAGAAGCGCGGCATCTCCGCGCCGCATGCTCGACGGTACGAAGCCGCCGCCGGCGGAGCGGCCTCTCGGAGGAGGAGCGTGATCGTGCGCAGCGGCAACACGAAGGTCGTCCATTGGGTGAAGACGGGCGACGGCCTTCGTGTCGGATACCGCGGCGGGCTCTCGGGCCCTCGTCTCACGCTTCATTTCGGATTCGACGGATGGCAGGAGCCGCTTCACGACGTCGCGCTCGAGCCCGCCGGCGGCGGCCTCGCCCTCAGTGATCCGATTCCGGTCGACGATCATCTGACCCTCGACTGCGCGATCACCGACGGGGACCGCTGGGACAATAACGAAGGTGCGGATTATCGTCTGTGGATCGGCTTCGAGCCGATCGACTCGCACCTGCACGTGAGCGGCGGAGGCCACGGCGATCTCGGCATCCGCAGCCTCGAGATCGCGCTCGCCTCTGCGGGCATCGGCCGGGGCGTCGTCTCCTGGTTCGACAACGAGAGCCTCGACGCCTTGAACGGGCGCGGCTCGAACCTCCATCGACTGGTGTGGCTGCGGCCCGGCGAGACCACGACGGCCGAGGTGCGGGAGCGGCTCGCGGCGGGAGCGGCCGGGCTCAAGCTCCATCCCACCATCGACGGCTATCCCGCGGACGACCGGCGGCTCGACCGCTACGTGGAGATCGCCGTCGAGGTCGGATGCCCGGTGGCGTGTCACAGCGCCCCCGGAGACGCCGACCCGGATCACATCCGCCGGCTCGCGGAGCGCTTCCCGTCGGTGCCGTTCGTCCTCTACCACACGTATCTCGGACCGACGGAGGGCCGCCGCCGCGCCGCACGGCACGTGCGCGAGCAAGAGAACCTCTACCTCGAGACGTCGTGGTGCCGCCGTGAAGAGGTCGAGCATCTGATCGAGGAAGTGGGTGCCGCTCGCGTGCTCTTCGGCTCGGATGCTTCCGTCGACGGGCCGCACCACTACTGCCGGCATCCACCGAACGTCGAGGGCAAGGAGACGTACAACGACGCGCTCGTCGCTCTGGTGCGCGCGCTCGGTCCCGAGGCGGCGCGCAAGGTCATGGGCGACAACGCCCGCAAGGTGTTCCGGCTGAACGGCTCGCGAGTGGAAGCGCGGAATTAGCTCGGGGGTTCCTCTCTTCACCTCTTCCCTGAGGGAGGCACGCTGCGAGCTGGCGAGCAGCTTCTTGTGCCCCCGAGCTCTTTCTGCGAGGGCGGAGGTCGGCCCGCATGCGCCCCGGCCGCTTCGAGCTGGCGAGAAGCATCCTGGCCGCCCGAGCTCCTTCTGCGAGGGAGAGGGGCGGAAACGCCGCGGGCTCACCCCTCTCTCGCGCCTTCGGCGCGGCCCAGGATGCGCCTCGCCGGCTCGGCGCGGGCCCTCCCCTTCAAGGGAGAGACGAGGAAAGGCTTCGCTTCAACTGCTGGTTCTACCGGCTCGTGGTGCTGCCCACGTCAAAGAGTCAGGCGATAGTTCTGCGTCTGGTTGTTGTCCCAGATCTCGAAATCGTCCTCGGGCAGGGGCGAGCCGGTGCGCAGCAGCTGGTAGACGTACTCGACGACCGAGCCTTTCGGGCCCCAGACGCGGCCCACCCAGCGGCGCGGTAGCGGCACGGTCTGGACGAGCTCATAGATGGCGTCGTCGACGATGCCGTCGCCTCCCGCCTGCGGGCCGGCGTTCACGCCGCCGAGCGAGAGGCCGTCGAGGTCCGTCGCCGTCCAGTTCGGCGCCACCCAGCCGTTCACGCCCCAGAGGAGCCGCACCTGCGTGATCCTTCCCTCCTCGTCGACGTACGGGACCTCGCAGGAGACGATCTCCTCGGTGATCACCGGCGAGTAGTCCCGTCTGCGCTCGCCGCCGCCGCCGAAACGGTAGTGCAGCTGATACTTCTCCTGGCCGTTCACTTCCCTCGGGATCTCGATCGTCACCTGCCGCACGATCGGGTTCGTGTTGGGGATCGGCCACATCACCTCCGCCTCTTCCTCGCCTTCCCAGCGGGCGGGCTCACCGATCGGCGACCACGTGTAGCGAATCTCCACGGTGTCGATCCCGTGAAACGGATCGACCCAGAGCTTGGTCAGCTGAAACATCGCGCGCTCACTTCTTTCCGACGCCGTCGGTGAAATCGAGCTTGACCTCGTAGGTCCTGACCGTAGGGACGCCGAGGAAGAGCGGCGTGATGCTGCGGAAGAGCTCGCGCGCGAGCTCACTGTCCGCGTACGCCGCGAGATCTTCGCGCGTATGCCAGCTGGTGATGCCGACGATGTCGTCGCCGCTCTGCAGGAGCTGCCCGAGCGCGTAGCCCTTCTGCTGGGCGACCTTGTGCGAGAACTCCTCGAGCAGGCGGGACGCCTCTGCGAACTTCCCGGGCTGGATCGTGCCGTAGAAGAGCCGCGTGTACATGAATGAATCCTCCTCGGGATACAGGTGCGGCGAACGTCGACCGGCTACCACAGCCCCCAGTCACCCTCAAGGCTCACGGGGCGCCGCGGCCGAGGAGGCAGGCGAGACGGTCGCCCAGCGTGAGCGGCCGGTTCTCGAGGAACGGCACCACCCAGCGCTCGAGCGCCTGCTCGCCGATCGTGTGGTGCGTGGCGTGGTCGCACGGGAAGATCGCGCGAGCGCCGCGGATCTGCCCCGTGAGATGGACGCAGGCGTCGCGCGGCATCACCGGGTCACGCCGGTCGCAGATGACGAGCAGACGCCGCACTCGCAGGAGCCGCTCCGGTGCGAACGTGTTCACGCGGTCGAAGTCGGCCTGGAAGTCGGACGCGCCGCCGATCGCCTTGTGCGATTGCACCCGCAGGCCGCCGCCGCTCGCCGGGTTCAGGGCTCCGCCCAGAGCGCCGAGCCCGGGCAGAAGCCGGTCGAGATGGAGCCCGGCGTTGGCGATGTCGCCGCTCGACGAGAGCAGCACACAGTGGGAGATGCGCGGGTCGCGCTCGGCGGCGACGAGCGAGATGAATCCTCCGAGGGAGTCGCCGATCACCGCGTACTCGTCGGGGGCGAAGCTCCGCGCGCGGTCGAGGATCGAGGCCGCGGTCTCGTCGATGAGACGGCAGAAGTCGCCGAAGGTCATGGTCGCGAACCGCGCCGCGAGCGCCAGCGGGTTCTCGTGGAACGGAACGCGCACGCGCAGCACCTCGTGCCCGCGCCGCGGGAATACCTCGTCGATCTCCGGCTGCGCCGCCAGCGATCCACCGAACCCGTGCGTGTAAAACACCCGCATCAAGGGCCTCAGAGGGGCCTCAGAGGGGACGTTGCTGAATTAGCGGAATTCGCGCGCCAACCCCTCGAAATGCCGCACTATCTTCCGTTTCTGCTTCGTGAGTTTTCCTGTCGCGGGCGCCCCTGTAACAGCCGAAGTTTCAGAAAAACCTCGACGAATCCGCCAATTCCGCAAATTCAGCAGCGTCCCCTCAAATCCCCTCAAAGGCCGCTTCAATTCCGCTAATTCAGCAACGTCCCCCAAATTCAGCAGCGTCCCCAGACGACCTTCAGGTCGGAGGGGGAGAGGGTCAGGACTGAGGACTGCTCGAGGTGGCCTTCGGAGGACACGTCCTCGAAGGTGGTGAGGCCCGTCAGGAACGGGGCGACGGCTGCCGCGGCAACGGACTGCGGTCGCGCGCGGTCCTTGTTGACGAGGAGCAGCGCGCGCTCTCGTCGATCACGGGTCGAGCGCACG
>JAXDLK010000097.1:0-11307 GCA_034666665.1 Candidatus Binatota bacterium | reverse complement strand
CACGGGTCCGAAGGCAACGTGAAGTGCAGCGGCGCGAACGCGTGCAAGGGACAGGGCGCCTGTGGCGGCGCCGGCCACGACTGCGCCGGCAAGAACGAGTGCAAGGGCAAGGGCTGGGTGAAGACGTCTTCGGCCGAGGACTGCAAGGCCAAGGGCGGTACCGCCGAAACCAAGTGAACGATCGCGGCGCCGGGCTCCTGCTCGGCGCCGCTCATCCTCGACGAGCGTGAGCGCATCCCCGTTCCCCCGCCTCGGCTGCGGCCTCGGTCTCAGAACGAAGCACTACCCCTACGTCCTCGAGCACTGGCCGGAGGTCGACTGGTTCGAGGTGGTCTCGGAGAACTTCATGGTGCCGGGAGGGCGTCCGCTGTTCGTCCTCGACCGGGTGCGCGAGCGATACCCCGTGGTGATGCACGGCGTGTCGCTGTCGATCGGCTCCGTCGACCCGCTGAACCTGGACTACCTGCGGGAGCTGCGTGACCTCGCTGCCCGGGTCGAGCCGGCGTGGGTCTCCGACCACCTCTGCTGGACTGGCGTCGGTGGACGGAATGCTCACGACCTGCTGCCGCTGCCGTACACCGAGGAGGCGATCGACCACGTCGTCGACCGGATCGCTCGCGTGCAGGACTTCCTCGGGCGGCCGATCGTGATCGAGAACGTGTCGAGCTACCTCACGTACTGCGATTCGGTCGTTCCCGAGTGGGAGTTCCTCTCGGAGATCGCGTCGCGGGCGGACTGTTATCTTCTGCTGGACGTGAACAACGTTCACGTGAGCGCGTTCAATCACGGGTTCGACGCGGTCGAGTATCTCGACGGCGTGCCGGCGGACCGGGTGGTGCAGTTCCACCTCGCGGGCCACAGCGATCGCGGCGGCTTCCTGCTCGACACCCACGATCATCCCGTGGTCACCCCCGTGTGGAACCTCTACGCGGAGGCCGTGCGGCGTTTCGGGACGGTGTCGACGCTGATCGAGCGCGACGATCACATCCCGGAATTCCCCGAGCTCGCCGCCGAGGCCGAAAGAGCCCGCCAGGTCCAGCGACAAGTCCGAGGAGACGTCCAACGAGAGGTCGATGCCGAGTCTCGCCGACACGCAGCAGCTCCTCTGGCATCTGATCGCCGCGCCTGAGGGCGTCGCGCGGGCGCTCGAGGAGCTCTCGAGCACCGAGCGGCTTCTCGCCGGCGGTCTCCAGTCCGTCGTGCGGAGCGACGAACGCATGGGCGCGGTCGAGCGGCTGGACGTTTACGCGAACATGTACTTCTACCGGCTGCTCGACTGCCTGAAGGAAGATTATCCGGCGGTCGCGGCGGTCATCGGCGAGGAGCGCTTCCACAACCTGACCACCGATTACCTGCTCGCGCACCCTTCGGATCATCCATCGGTGCGCTTCGTCGGCGGCCACTTGCCGGCGTTCGTCGCCTCGCACGAGCTCCTCGCGGGACGCGCCGATCTCGCCGATCTCGCGACGCTCGAGCGGGCGCATCTCGACGCCTTCGACGCTCCGGACGCGGCGCCGATTGCCGCGCAGCGGCTGTCCGCGCTCCCCCCCGACGAATGGGCGGAGCTCCGGTTCCGGCTGACGCCGTCTCTCCGGGTTCTCGAGCTGCGCTTCGCCGTCCTCGGGGTGCGGGACGCCGTCGATCGCGGCGCCGAGCCGCCGGCCGTGTCGGAGCAGCCGGGCGCCGTCCGCGTATGGCGCCGCGATCACCGGGTGCGGCATCGCGAGATGAACGTGGCCGAGGCACGAGCGCTCTCGCTGGTGGCGAGCGGCGACGCCTTCGCCGCCGTGTGCGAGAGCGTCGCCGCGCACGCGGGTGCCGAGCATGCGGCCGCCGAGGCCGCCGCCCTGGTCGCGCGCTGGATCGCCGACGGCCTGATCGTCGAGCTCGGCTGACCAAGCGGTCCGGCTCTGAAGCGCCGCGGCGCGGAGCCTCCTTGCCACGCGTGCGCGTTTCGTCCTATCGATTGGGCGAATGACCAATAAAAAGCCCGGCCGGCGTCCGCGTGCCGCAGCGGAGCGGACGCGGAAGCGGATTCTCCGTTCCGCCGTCCGGCGGTTCGCCCGCAGCGGCTACCGCGGCGTATCCATGCGTGAGCTCGCACGCGAGGCGGGAGTGCGGATGTTCACGATCCAGCATCACTTCGGGTCGAAGCTGGGTCTCTACCGGGACGTGCTCGCGACCTGGAACGGCCGCGTCGAGGAGCTCGTTCGCCGCGTGCTCGCCGACACCGACGGCGCGCCCGGTCAGTTGGTCGAGCGGGTCGTCGACGAGCTCTTCGACCTGTACCTCGAGAACCGCGACTGCGTCGCGATTCACGCGCGCTCGCTTCTCGGCGACGGACTCCCCTCGAGGCGCCGGCCGCGCGAGGCCGCGTGGGTCGAGTTCATGCGATCCGCGATGCGGCAGCGAGGGCTCGGCGTCCGGGGCCTGGACCTCCGGCTGCTGCTCGTGACCGTGGACGGCGTGCTCAACAACCACGCGCTGTCGACCGATCTCCACCGCCGGCTCTTCGGCCGCGACGTCACCGATCCCGAGCTCGGCCGCGCCACCAAGGCGCATCTCCGGCGCGTGATCCTGGCGATCATCGGATACCCCGTCGGGCATCCCCTCCGAGAGACGCTCCGGCATCGGGGCGGAGCGGCCGCCACATCCTCGGGAGGAAGCGAATGAACGAATCGCCGACCGCGCTGCTCACCAGCCCGATCCTCTCCGACGTCCGCGATCCGTATCCGATGTTCGCGGAGATGCGCCGGAACCAGCCGATCTTCCGTGCCGAGGTCTACGGTCGAGCCGTGTACCTCGTGCTGCGGTACGACGACGTGTCGCGCGTGCTGCGGGACGCGGAGACGTTCTCGTCGGGCATCATGCGGCAGGTGATCGGGCCGGTGATGGGACGGACGATCCTCGAGATGGACGGCCGTCCGCATGGTGTCCATCGCGGCCTGGTGTCGAACGCGTTCCGGCCGCAGTCGATCCGCCGCTATGCCGAGCGGCTCGTCGAGCCGCTGGTCGACGAGCGCCTCGAGGCGATCCGCGGCGGCGGCGGCCGCGCCGAGCTGGTGAGCCAGCTGACGGCGGACTTTCCCCTGATGGTGATCACGCGGATGCTCGGCGTGCCGATGCGCGACGTCGCGCAGTTCCGCCGCTGGTCGCTGGAGCTGATCGCGTACCGGCCGGAGCATCCCGAGAACGGTCTCGCCGCATCGCGCGCGCTGAAGGAGGTGCTCGCCCCGATCATCGCCGAGCGCCGCGCGGAGCCGCGAGACGATCTCATCAGCGAGCTCGCCGCCGCCGAGCTCGAGGGTCACCGGCTGACCGACGAGGAGATCTTCGGGTTTCTCTTGCTGCTGCTCCCCGCGGGCGCGGAGACCACGTTCCGCCTGCTCGGCAATCTGCTCTTCGCCTTGCTCTCGCAGCCCGAGGTGCTCGAGGAGGTTCGCGCCGATCCCGCGGAGCTCCCCTGGGCGCTCGAGGAGACGCTTCGCTGGGAGCCGCCCCTCATCGGCACCGCTCGCCGGGCGTCCACCGACGTCGAGCTCCGCGGGGTGTCGATTCCCTCCGGCTCGATGGTGTCGGTCATGATCGGGCCGGCGAATCGGGACGAGGAGCACTATCCCGATCCCGACCGGTACGATCTCCACCGCCGCGCCGCTGACCACTTCGCGTTCGGCCTCGGGAAGCACTTCTGCCTCGGGTACCATCTCGCCCGGGTCGAGGTGTTGACCGCCGTCACGGCGCTTCTCGACCGCCTGCCGAACCTGCGCCTCGATCCGCGGGAAGAGTGCTGGATCCAGGGCGTGAGCTTCCGCTCACCGAATCGCCTCCCCGTGTGCTTCGACTGAGCGGGAGGGAGAGGACGCCTCCAGGTTGGAACGGAGGGGGGCCTGGAGGCGTCCGATCGCTGCGTTCGCCGTCACCAATGGACGACGGCACAGTGGGAGAGCAGTCTCGATAATCGCCGGTCGAGGCGATGACAACGGTGCAAACGGAACTATGACGATTTTCCACCGAAGGCCGCACGGGTGGCTCCATCCTTCGACGTACCGAGAATCCATCCATCGGTTGACGCGAGCACCCGAACGATCGGCGTCTAAGCGCTCAGGAGGAAAGCTTTGCCATGCGAAAGACGACAAGATGGATGTCCCTGATGACCGGCGCGGTGCTCGCGATCGCACTCTCCGCCCCGGTGGCGTCGGCCGAATCCTCGATGGGAGGAGGAACCGCTTCGGAGCCGACAGCCGGAGGCGCGGCCTCGACCGACGCGTCCTCGGGCGGCGCAACGACCGAGCACGGGACCACGAAGCACCACCGGCGCCACCATCGTGGCCATCACAGAAGCGGAAGCTCGACCGCAGCGGAACCGACGCCGAGTAAGTAGCCTATCGCGAACGACGGAGGAGTCGCCGTGGCCGGTCGACGGTCTGCCGCGAGCGATCGGTCACGGCAGCTCTCCGGATCTTGCATGACCGCTGCTGCGCGCGTAGCGTCGCGATTTAATGACTCGCCGGTCAGTTTCTGCGCCGGCGGCGGGCGCGCATCGGGCGGTGAATCGGCCGCGCCGCGGACGGCCACCCATCGTCGATCTCCGCCACCGCATCCTGCGCGCCGCGGAAGCAGTGTTCATCCGCCGCGAGTACGATCGCGTACGGATGGAAGACGTCGCCCGCGCGTGCGGCGTCGCCAAGGGCACGCTCTATCTCCACTTCCCGGGGAAGCGTGAGCTCTATCTCGCGCTGCTCTTCGACGCGATCGGGCACGTCCACGAGATCCTCGAGACGGAGCTCGCGAGCGCGGGCCCCGCGGCCGAGAAGATCGAGCGCATCGTCCGTTTCCTGCTGTCGTACTTCTGGAACCGCCGCTATTTCCTCGCTCTCATCCAGCGCGTCGAGCATCTGACGGAAGAGCCCGCGGCGCGCGAGTGGCTGCGGCGCCGCTCCGCACTCGCGAAGCTCGTCGAGCGCGCGATCGCCGACGGTGTCGCCCGCGGCGAGCTCCGCGGCCTCGATCCCCGGATCGCCGCCGAGATGCTGCTCGGCATGATCCGCGGCGTGAACCGTTACCGGGTCGGGGCCGATGCCCTCGGCCCGCTCGTCGCCGCGGTCGTGAGCACGTTCCTCGAGGGGGCGGAGCCGCGCGCGCAGGCGGAGGCCGGGCAGCCATGAGGCCTCTGCGCGCGTTGCGCGTTCTCTCGACCGCTGTCGCCGTAGGTTGCGCGGTCGCCGCCTGTGGCTCCCGCTCGGACGGCGAAGCGGGCGCCGCGCCGGGCGCGGCCAGCCCTGCCGTGCCCGTGACCGTCGTCGAGGCCGTGCGCAAGGACGCGCCGATCGACGTGCGGGCGATCGGTACCGTCGAGGCGCACGCCACCGTCGCGGTGAAGCCGCTCGTCGGAGGAGACCTCGCCGAGGTGCACTTCACGGAGGGGCAGGAGGTGCGCACCGGCGACCTCCTCTTCACCATCGACCGCCGGCCCTTCGAGGCCGCGCTCGCAGAAGCCCGCGCGAACCAGGTGAAGGCGGAAGTCGAGGCGCGAAACGCCGAAGACGACGCACGTCGGATCGCGACGCTCGGCAACGAAGGGATCGTCTCGCGGGAGGAGTACGATCGCAGCCAGGCGCGAGCTGCTTCGGCGCGCGCGAACCGGGCGGCGGCGGCGGCGGCCGTCGCCGCCGCGAAGCTCGAGGTCGATCACGCGGTGATCCGCTCGCCGCTCGACGGGCGAGTCGGGCGGCGGCTGGTGGACCCGGGGAACATCGTCGAGGCGAACCAGACGCTGCTCGTCGTCATCCATCGGACGCGTCCGATCTTCGTCCGCTTCACCGTCCCGGCTCGCGAGCTGCCGCGCATTCGCCGGCAGTCGGCCGAGCAGCGGCTTCCGGTGACGGTCTGGTCGAACGGCGAGGCCGAGGATCCGCTCCAGGGCGAGCTCACGTTTCTCGACAACAGCGTCGATGCGGCCACGGGTACGGTGCTGCTGAAGGCGCTCTTCGCCAACGAAGGCGAGCGGCTCTGGCCCGGCGAGTTCGTCGACGTGTCGCTCCGCGTGGGGCTCCGCCGGGCGGTCGTGTTGGCGCCGAAGCGGGCGATCCTCACCGGACAGCAGGGCCGCTACGCGTTCGTCGTGCGGCCGGATTCGACGGTGGAAGTGCGTACGGTCGTCGAAGGCGAGACCGTCGGCGAGGACACGGTCGTCGAGAAGGGGATCGAGGCCGGCGAGCGCGTCGTCGTCGACGGGCAGCTGGCGCTCAAGGCCGGCATGCGGGTCGAAGCACGCGCGGCCGCAGGCGCGAAGACGCCGGCCGCGTCGGCTGCGAAGGCGGGGGCGGAGGCGGCCTCGTGAACGTCGCCGCGCCCTTCATCCGCCGTCCGATCGCGACCACTCTCGTGATGTTCGCGTTCCTTCTCTTCGGCGTCGCCGGGTACCGCGTGCTGCCGGTGAGCGACCTGCCGAACGTCGACTTCCCGACGCTGCTCGTCACCGCGGGTTTGCCCGGCGCGAATCCCGAGACCATGGCGTCGGCTGTGGCCACGCCGCTCGAGCGACAGTTCTCCACCATCGCCGGCCTCGCCTCGATGAGCTCGACGAGCCAGCTCGGCTCCACGCAGATCACGCTGCAGTTCGATCTTTCGCGCGACATCGACGGCGCCGCGCAGGACGTGCAGACGGCGATCACGCAGGCAGCGCCGCTGTTGCCGGCGGGAATGCCGACGCCGCCGACGTTCCGCAAGGTGAATCCCGCGGATCAGCCGATCCTCTACCTCGGTCTGACCTCGGCGACGCTGCCGCTCTGGACGCTCCACGAGAACGCCGACACGCTGCTCGCGCAGCGGATCTCCATGGTTCCCGGCGTGGCCCAGGTGCAGATCTTCGGCGCCCAGAAATACGCCGTCCGCGTGCAGCTCGATCCGCGAGCGCTCGCGAGCCGCGGCATCGGCCTCGACGAGGTGGAGCGCGCGGTCCGATCGGCGAACGTGAACCTGCCGACGGGGACGCTCTCCGGCCGCCACCGCGCGCTCACCGTGCAGGCGACGGGACAGCTGACGAACGCCGCCGCGTACCGTCCGGTGATCGTCGCCTACCGGAACGGCTCTCCGGTCCGCCTCGAGGAGCTCGGCCGCGTCGTCGACGGAGTCGAGAGCGACAAGACGGCCTCGTGGTTCGCGGATCGCGAGAGCACCCGGCGCGCGATCATCCTCGCGGTTCAGCGCCAACCGGGCGAGAACACCGTCGAGGTCGCGCGTGCCGTCATGGATCTCTTGCCGAAGATCCAGGCGGAGCTTTCGCCTTCGGTCGACGTGCAGATCCTCTTCGACCGCTCCGCCTCCATCCTCGCGTCGTTCAACGACGTGAAGCTCACCATGGGCATCGCGCTGGTGCTCGTCGTGCTGGTGATCTTCCTCTTCCTGCGAAACGTGCGCGCGACCCTGATCCCGAGCCTCGCGCTGCCGTTCTCGATCATCGGCACGTTCGCGGCGATGGTCCCGCTCGGCTACAGCCTCGACAACCTGTCGCTGATGGCGCTGACGCTGTCGATCGGCTTCGTCGTCGACGACGCGATCGTCATGCTCGAGAACGTCGTCCGCCACATGGAGATGGGCAAGCCGCCGCTCGAGGCCGCGCTCGACGGCTCGAAGGAGATCGGCTTCACGATCGTGTCGATGACGCTGTCGCTGACGGCGGTGTTCATCCCGGTGCTGTTCCTGCCCGGCATCGTCGGGCGGCTCTTCCACGAGTTCGCGGTGACGATCTGCATCGCGATCCTGATCTCCGGCTTCGTGTCGCTGACCCTGACCCCGATGCTGTCGGCGCGGCTGCTGCGCGCCGAAGGCGACGAACGGCACGGACGATTCTACGCGGCGACCGAGCGCGCCTTCGACGGCATGCTCGCGGTGTACGACCGGACGCTCCGGTTCGTGCTCCGCCACCGCGCCGCGACCATGGTGGTGTCGCTGCTGATCCTCGCAGGCACCGCGGTCCTCTTCGCGCGCATCCCCAAGGGCTTCATTCCCGAGGAAGACCAGAGCGCGATCTTCGGCATCACGGAGGCCACCCAGGGCATTTCGTTCGAGGAGATGTCGCGGCACCAGGAACAGGTCGCCGAGGTGTTGCGCGCCGAGCCCGGCGTGCTGTCGCTCTTCTCCACGGTCGTCGGGGCGAGCGGAACCGGCGGCGGCACGTCGAACCAGGGGCGCGTGTTCCTGCGGCTGAGGCCGCCGTCGGAGCGGCCGTCGATCCCGGCGATGATCGAGCGCCTGCGGGGACGGCTCGCGGGCGTGCCCGGGATTCGCGTGTTCCTCCAGCCGCTGCCGTCGATCCGCCTCGGCGGCCAGCTCACCAAGAGCCTGTACCAGCTGACGCTGCAGAGCCCGAACACGGCGGAGCTCTATCGCTCCGCGACCGAGCTCGAGACTCGTCTTCGCGAGCTGCACTCGCTGCGCGACGTCACGAGCGATCTCCTGCTGGCGAACCCGCAGGTCCAGGTGGACATCGACCGCGACCGTGCGTCGACCGTCGGCGTGACGGCGGAGGCGATCGAGGACGCGCTCTTCTCCGCGTACGGGGACCGCTGGGTGTCGACGATCTACGCGCCGAACAATCAGTACCGCGTGCTGCTCGAGCTCGACGACCGGTACCAGAACGACGCGGCCGCGCTCGCGCTGCTGTACGTGCGCTCGTCGAACGGAGCACTCGTGCCGCTGCCGGCGGTCGCGCGGCTGAGCGAGACCGTCGGACCGCTCACGCAGAACCATTCGGGCCAGCTCCCGGCGGTGACCCTGTCGTTCAACCTCTCGCCCGGCGTGTCTCTCGGCCAGGCGCTCGATCAGGTGAACGCGATCGCCGCCAAGACCTTGCCGCCGACGGTCGGCACCACGTTACAAGGAAGCGCGCAGGCGTTCGCGGCGTCGCTCGGCGGCCTCGGCGCGCTGCTGCTGATCGCGATCCTCGTCATGTACATCGTGCTCGGCATTCTCTACGAGAGCTACGTCCACCCGGTGACGATCCTCTCGGGGCTTCCGTCCGCGGGATTCGGCGCTCTGCTGACGCTCCTCGCCTTCGGTTACGAGCTCAACCTCTACGGCTTCGTCGGGCTGATCCTCCTGATCGGCATCGTCAAGAAGAACGCGATCATGCAGATCGATTTCGCGCTCCAGGCCGAACGCAACGAGAGCAAGAGTCCGATGGAGGCGATCTACCAGGGGTGCCTGATCCGCTTCCGCCCGATCATGATGACCACCCTCGCGGCGCTCCTCGGCGCGCTGCCGATCGCGGTCGGTATCGGCGCCGGCGCGGACACGCGCCGGCCGCTCGGTCTCGCGATCGTCGGTGGGCTCCTCTTCTCCCAGCTCGTCACGCTCTACCTGACGCCGGTCTACTACACCTACCTCGAAGCATTGGCGGGCGCGGTACGGCGTCGCCGGCGCCCCGAGACCGCCGTCGTGCCCGCTACCGCACCGGCTCCCGCCCCTGCTCCGGCGGAGCTGCCCGACCGCCGCCGCGCGGCGTCTTGACGTAGCCACCGCAACGCAGGTGAAAGAGTAACAGCGGATCCGAAGTCTCCCAGGGAAGCGGATACCGCAGACTGGAGAACCGGATGACCAGCATGGCGAGACTCTCGATCGCGTTCATGACCACCGCGGCCCTCCTCGTGACCGCACCGTTCGCGACCGCGGAGATGCCGGCGGTGGGAACAGTGGTCTCCAAGGACAACATGGACCGCTACAGCGAGGTCACGTTTCCCACTCTCCAGTACTTTCTCCGCAACGCCGAGATGAAGATCCCGGTCGCGGAGTACGAGAAAATCGACTGGCCGCCGAAGTACAGAGAAGCCACCGAGAAATACTCGAGCCAGGTGAAGCTCTCCGCGGACGGGCGGGACATGCAGAACTACGTCGCCGGAGCTCCCTTCCCCATCATCGATCCCAACGATCCACTCGCCGCCTACAAGTGGATGTGGAACCACGAGCAGAAGACCGCATACACGGACAACGTCGGCTGCGGTTGGAACACCGAGCTCGTGAACTCGAACGGCGAGCGCGAGCGATTCTTCGGGTCCAACTTCTGGCGACGCATGATGTGGCGCGGGCGGCTCTACCTCGATCCGAAGCCGGTCGTTCCGCACAGTCCGCCGATCATCTACACGGAACAGTGGGGGCCGCTGCACGACCCGAACGACCTGAAGGGCGCCGGGGTGCTGAACTTCCGTTACGTCGCGCCCAACGTGAACGACGACTCCTACATGTACCTCCCCGAGCTCCGGAAGGTCCGCCGGTTGTCGATGGCGAACCGCTCCGATGCCTTCTGGGGGACGGACATCGACATCGACGCGATCTGGACCTGGAACTCGAAGATCGCGTTCTGGACCTTCCGGTATCTAGGCGAGAAGAAGCTGCTGAACTCGTTTCATTCCGGTGGCTATGGCCAGCGCAGCGCCTGGTGCGCCCAGCCCGACGGCGCGAGCGGGCTCAAGTCCTTCATCTATTGCGTCCCCCACGAGCTTCGCGACACGATCATCATCGAGGGGACACCTACCGGGTTCTCGCAATACGCGTACTCCAAGCGCATCCTCTACATCGACAAGGAGTCCTACATCGCCACGTACAACGAGGGTTATGACCACGGCGGCGAGCTGTGGAGGACGTGGTACTCGGCGTACGACTCGGGAAAGATCCCGCACGACCTGGTCATCGAAGGCGGTGTCTACAAGCGGGTGCCGACGACTACCATCAACCCCCCGCACTCCGACTACTCCCGGATGGCCGGCGGCCACGGCGGTGAGGTGGACGTGCAGCTGAATCACACGTCCAAGTGGGACTGTCCGGACGGATATCTCTACCCGGACCTGGGCGTGAAGCACTCCTACGGCGACGAAGCGAGGGAGTGGAACACTCCGGAGACGTTCACCGTCAACTACCTGATCAAGAGCGCCGGCTTCTGACGAAGCCAACGCCCACTCGATATCGCGGAACCATCGCCGACGTTTCCGGATTGACTGCCACCGACCTTCGCCGCTGGCGAGGCGCGACCGGATTCGAATCATCTGGGCTCCGAAGGGACGCGCCGTAAACGGGAACGGTATCGAGGAAAATCCATTCGTCGCGTTGCGGTCATGCTCGCCGGGCCTTCCTCGTACGTGACGAGCTGCGCCACTCGTAGGCGCGCACGTGCCTCGATACGACGTTGACTCTCCTTACTTGGCTCCTTACGATCCGAGCATGAAGGCCACCATGACCAGCAAGGGGCAGATCACGATTCCACACGCCCTCCGGAAGAAGCTCGGCTTGAACCCGGGAACGGTGCTCGACTTC
>JAXDLK010000096.1:0-12463 GCA_034666665.1 Candidatus Binatota bacterium | reverse complement strand
CGAGCGCGAAGATCTTCGCCGAGCGCAACGACTCGGGCACGCGCCCGTCGTGGATCCTGAGCGCCAGGCCCTCCGCGAGCGCGGTCTTGCCGACCCCGGCGTCGCCGATGAACACCGGGTTGTTCTTCCGCCGCCGGCAGAGCACCCGGATCGTCCGCTCGATCTCGCGATCGCGGCCGATCAGCGGATCGATCTTCCCCTCCGCGGCGAGCTCGATGAGGTTCACGGTGAACTGGGCGAGCGGGTTCTTCGCGGGCCGTCCGCCGGTCCCCTCTCCGTCGTCGTCTCCGTCGTCCTGCGCTTCCTCGGGGGCATCGGACGGGTCCGCGCCGCCGGTCTCGCCGGTCTCACCGATCTTGGATACCCCGTGCGAGATGTAGCTGACGACGTCGAGCCGGGTGACGCCCTGCCGCGCCAGCAGGTAGGCCGCGTGCGACTCCGCCTCGCGGAAGATCGCGACCAGGATGTTCCGCGGGTCGATCTCCTCCTTGCCCGCGGACTGCACGTGCGCGGCGGCGCGCTGGATCACCCGCTGGAAGCCGAGCGTCTGCTGGAGGCTCTTCTCGACGCCGACCGGCATCCGGTCGACCTTGTCGTCGAGGTAGCGCGTCATGTCGCGCTTCAGCGCTTCGACGTCGCCGCCGCAGTGGCGAATCACCTCGACGATGTCGGAGTCGTGCAACAGCGCGTAGAACAGGTGCTCGATCGACAGGAACTCGTGTCGGCGCCGGCGCGCTTCGTTGACCGCCAGTGTGAAGGCCGCTTCCAGCTCTCGGCTGATCCTCATGTCTCCTCGAGCGAGCAGCGGAGCGGGAACTCGTGCTGCTTCGCGAGCTCGTGTACCTGCGACACACGGGTCTCGGCGACCTCGTGCGGATAGACGCCGGCGACGCCGACGCCCTTGCGGTGGACGTGCAACATGATCTGCGTCGCCTCCGTCTCGGCGTGATGGAAGACCGTCATCAGGATCCAGACCACGAACTCCATGGTCGTGTAGTCGTCGTTGTGAAGCAACACCTTGTAGAGCGGTGGCTGCTTGACCTTCTTCTCGGTCTTCGTGCGCGTGACGACCGCATTGCCGGGCTCGCGACTCTGGTCGCTCATCGGCCCGAAGTGTAGCGCAGGCCGAAAGGAGCGTGAAGGTGAGACGCCGAACCCGAAGGCCCTCCCGGTGGTTTCGGCTCCGCGAAGCGTCCCGACTGCCCGCGGAGTTCGCGGATCGACGACTGCGACGATGTCAGGCGGCGCGGGGCGGCGGCGGGATCCGCTTCGTCACTCGTGTGACCGCATCCCGCCCGTCGAGGAGCTGTGCGAGCGGGTCCCACTGTCCCTCGGTGAGGACGCGACGCGTGCTCTCCGGCATCCGTCCGGCGAGCTCCCGCCCGGCGAAGCGCACGGTCGCGTTCGCGACGTCGATCTCCATCTCCTCGGAGGGACGCTCCGCGATCGACCGTGCCAGCGCTTCCCGGTCGCTCCGTTCGAGCGCGACGCAAGGGATGCCGAGGGTGGTCGCGTTGCCGAAGAAGATCTCCGCGAAGCTGTCGGCGACCACGGCGCGGAAGCCCGCGTAGTAGAGCGATTGCGGCGCATGCTCGCGCGAGCTGCCGCAGCCGAAGTTCCGGCCGGCGACGAGGATCGAGGCGCCGCGGTATCGCGGGTCGTCGAGCGGATGCCCCGTCGGCCGTCCGTCGGTGTCGAAACGCACGTCGTGAAACGCGTACGCGCCGAGCCCGTCGAACGTCACGCACTTCAGGAACCGCGCGGGGATGATGCGGTCGGTGTCGACGTCGTCGCCGGGTAGGGGCACCCCCCGGCCGCGCACCTGCGTGATCCTGGCGAGGCTCATCCCGCGCCCCCGAAGACCTCGCGTGCGTCGGCGACCCGCCCTTCGACGGCGGCGGCTGCGACCATCACCGGGCTCATCAGGATCGTGCGTCCGGTCGGGCTTCCCTGCCGGCCCTTGAAGTTCCGGTTCGAGGACGACGCGCAGAGCTGATCCCCGATCAAGCGGTCCGGGTTCATCGCCAGACACATCGAGCAGCCCGCCTCGCGCCATTCGAAGCCGGCGGTGCGAAAGACCTCGTCGATGCCTTCCGCACGCGCCGCGCGGTCGACCTGCTGGGAACCCGGAACCGCGAGCGCGCGCACGCCGACCGCGACGTGTTTGCCCCGGAGCAGGCGCGCCACCTCGCGGAAGTCGGAGAGGCGCGCGTTCGTGCAGCTGCCGATGAAGGCGACGTCGACGCGAGTCCCCTTGATCGGCTGGCCCGGTTCGAGCTTCATGTGCTCGAGCGCCTCGCGGATCGCGCCCTGCTCCTCGGCCGGGGCGGTCTCGTCGTTCGGCACCCGCTCGTCGATGGCGATCGCTTGCCCGGGGTGGATGCCCCAGGTGACGGTCGGCGGGATCTCCGCGGCGTCGAACGTGACCAGGTCGTCGTAGCGGGCGTCCGGATCGGACGCGAAACCGCGCCAGCGCGCCACGGCATCGTCCCACTCGTCGCCGATCGGAGCGTACGGCCGTCCCTCGAGGTATGCGAACGTGATGTCGTCGGGGTTCACGTACCCCGCGCGAGCGCCGCCCTCGATCGACATGTTGCAGATCGTCATGCGCTCCTCCATCGACATGCGATCGATGGTCGAGCCGCCGTACTCGTAGGCGAAGCCCGCGCCCGCGTGGACGCCGAGCGTGCGGATCACGTGCAGGATCACGTCCTTGGCGTAGACGCCGTGGCCGAGGGAACCGTTCACCTCGATCCGCCGGACGCGAAGCTTCGAGAGCGCGAGCGTCTGCGTCGCGAGCACGTCCCGCACCTGCGTGGTGCCGATGCCGAACGCGATCGCGCCGAAGGCCCCGTGAGTGGAGGTGTGAGAATCACCGCAGGCGATCGTCGACCCGGGCTGCGTCAGGCCGAGCTCCGGACCGATCACGTGAACGATGCCCTGCCGCCCGCTGGCGACGTCGAAGAAGACGATGCCGTGGCGCTCGCAGCTCTCCTGAAGCGCGACGATCATCCCTTCGGCGAGCGGATCCTGGTACGGGCGCTCGAGCGTGTCGGTCGGCACGATGTGGTCGACCGTCGCGAAGGTGCGCTCGGGGTGCGCGACGCCGAGCCCGAGCGTTCGCAGCATGCCGAACGCCTGCGGGCTCGTGACCTCGTGGATCAGGTGGAGCGCGATGAAGAGCTGCGTCTGGCCGCTCGGGAGCTCGCGGACCGCGTGCGCTTCCCAGACCTTCTCGAGGAGGTTCTTCCCCACCGTCGATGGATTACACGACGGGCCCGAACGACTCCAGGGAGGCCTGACGTCGGGGATCGGTCAGACCTTCGCCGTCGCCCGGCGGCCGAGCTGCTTCAGGATCGTCGAGCGCAGCACCTCGCGGGTGAACGGCTTCACCAGGTAGGCGTCGCAGCCGGCGCGCAGGCTCTTGCGCGCGTCCTCCGTGCGCGCGTACGCCGTCATGGCGATGATCGGCGCAGGGCGCATCGCGTTCTTCTTCTCCCAGCGGCGGATCGCGTCGGTCGCCATGTAGCCGTCCATGATGGGCATCATCACGTCCATCAGCACGACGTCGTATTCCATCATCCGGTAGAGGTCGACGCCGATGCCGCCGTTCTCCGCGACGTCGACCCTGAACTCCGGGCTGTCGAGATAATACTCGATCAGCTGACACGTGTCCTTGTTGTCTTCGACGACGAGGACGCGAAGCGGGGTGCGATCCTCGCCGCCGGCGGTGGCGGGTTGTGCGGGCGCCGCGGGTGCCTCGCCGATGACCTTCGTGATCGCCGACGTCAGGTCGATGCGCGAGATCGGCTTCACGACATGCGCGCCGACGGCGGCCTCGCGAGCGCGGACGAGCTCGCTCGCCTTGTCCGGCGGGAGCATCAGGATCGTGTGCTGCAGCTCGGCAGGGTGGGTGCGGAGCTCCCGCGCCACCTCGAAGCCGTCCATCGCCGGCATGCGCGCGTCGAGCAGGATCAGCCCGTAGGGCTGCCCGGCCTCACGCGCGCGTTTGAGCTCGACCAGCGTCTCCGCGCCGTCCGTGGTCTCGTTGACGGTCGCCCCCCACGCGCCGAGTGTCCGGCGGAGCAAGGATCGGGTCGTGGAGTCGTCGTCGGCGAGGAGAACCTTGACGTGTTTCAGGTCGAGCGGGGCGGACATGCCGATGGCGCGGAGCGAACGTACGCGGCTACCATCACGAGAGTACACGACGAACCCGCTCGAAACCAACGGCGGTCCCGGACACGCGTGCGCGCGAAACCGCCGGATCGTCGCGAAGGAACCACCGCCACGGCCGCCCCGCCCACTCACCGGCGTAGTCGATGCCGATCCGCGGAGAGCGCGCGACGGCGGCGCCGCGAATCGTCTCGCCGGCATAGAGGGAGAGGTCGCCGGCCGTCAGATCGGCTCCGTTCCGCGAGCGGTCGATGCCCATCGCGCGGCAGAGGTTTCCGGGACCGCGCGCGAGCCGCTCCGCCGGAACGTCGCGGTCGAGCGATCGGCGTCGCCGCATCAACGCGACGCCGGCGAGCGGCCGGAGCGCCCGCAGCAGCACCGCCTCGGGACGACCTTCCTCCTCCGTCACGACGTTCATGCAGAAGTGCATCCCATAGGTGAAGTAGACGTAGGCGTAGCCGGGGGCGCCGTACATCACCTCGTTCCTCGCCGTTCGCCGGCCCCCGAAGGAATGGGCGCCGCGATCCTTCGGCCCCCGATACGCCTCGACCTCGACGACGAGCCCCGCGGTCGCGCCATCGCTCGTCCGGTGGACGAGGATGCAGCCGAGGAGGTCGCGGGCCACGCGGAGGGTCGGTCGGCGGTAGAACTCCTGCGGCAACGGCGACGGCTGCCCGCCGAGCACCTCCTCGAGATCCGGGGGCCACCGCCGCTCCGCCAAGGCGCGCTTCGGAGGCGTCATTGGCGGGCCGTGTCCGTTCCGCTATGTCTCGGCCGCGATACCCCATTGGCGCGAAGGAGGACGACCATGATTCTCGGATTGATCCTGACGATCATCATCTCGGGTGCCGGCATCGCCGGAGCGATCTTTCTCGCCAACAACACCTGACAGTCAACGCCGCCGCGAGGCGGCAGCCGCACGGCCCCGCGTGACTCGCGCTTCGCCGCCGCCGGTGGCGTGTTCAGCGACGGCCGGGCGGGCACCGGCTCACTCCGCCAGCTGGCGGAGGGGAAGCCGGATCGAGAAGGTCGTGCCGCCGCCGAGGACGCTGTCCGCCCAGATCTCGCCGCCATGGAGATCGACGATGTCCTTGGCGATCGACAGCCCGAGGCCGGTCGATTTCTCGCCCGCGGTCGGCTGCGCGGATAGCTTCGCGAACGGCTCGAAGAGGTGCGGAAGCTCATGGGCGGCGACTCCCGGACCAGTGTCACGCACCCAGATGTCCAGGTAGCTGCCGTTCTCGCCGGCGCCGAGGTGCACGGACTGCCCCTGGGAGCAGAACTTGATCGCGTTCGAAAGCAGGTTCGACAGCACCTCGAGGATGCGGTTGAAGTCGAACTCGGCCGGCGGCAGCGCCTCGGGGACCTCCCAGTGCATGCGGATCCCCTTCTCGCGCGCGGCGAGCACGGGCGCGTTGAACGCCTCGCGCAGGACGTCGACGGGATCCTGCAGCAGCGGGCGGATCTCCAGCTTGCCGGCGCGGAGCGCGCTCACGCCGAGCAGATCGCTCAAGAGCGCGAGCATCATGTCCGACTGCCGGACGATCCGCCGGAGCGCGTCGTCCTGGTCGTCGTTCAGCGGCCCGAGCTCGTGCTGGGTGAGCGCCTGGGCGAACGCACGGATGACGCCGAGCGGATTCCTCAGATCGTGAGCGGCGATCCGCAGGAACTTGTCCTTCACGTCGTTCGCCTCGGTGAGCGCGTCGTTCGTCCGCGTGAGCTGGCGGTTCAGGTCGCGGAGCGACGACTCGCTCTCGCGATAGAGGTTGTTCAGCTCGATCACGTCCTCGAACGCGGAGAGCAGCACGTTCATCAGCTGCCGCGGTCCGGCGGCGAGCTGGAACTCCTGTCCGAGGAACAGCACCGGCGACGGGCCCTCGGTCGATCCGAAGGCGCGGTCCGTCACCGCGAGCGTCCGCTGGATGCGGCTGAGGATCTCGCTCGGCGGCCGATCCTTGGTCATGAATCCGTCCGCGCCGGCCTCGAGCCCGCGGAGAACGTTCACCGGATCGACGTCGGAGGTCAGCACCACGACCGGGGTGCCGGCCACCTCGGGGGTCGACTTGACGCGGCGGCAGAGATCGAATCCGCTCTCGCCCGGCAGGTTCAGGTCGGTCACCAGGAGATCGAAGGCGCCGCTCCGCAGGCGCTCGAAACCGCGCTCCGCGTCCCCGGCGGTGTCGACGCGAAAGCCGCGCGCCTCCAGGTGGAAGGCGAGCTGCTGCGCCTGCGTCGGGCTGTCCTCGACGAGCAGGATCCGTGTCCGCGGCCGCACGCGCTCCGCCGTCATCGCCGCTGCTCCGTCGGGGGCACGCCGACGAGCCCGTCCACGGTGGGGGTCGCGAGGGTGACGATGCGCCGCGCGATCGCTTCGAGCGGCAGGACGGCGTCCGCCAGGCCGGCGGCCACCGCCACTCCGGGCATTCCGTAGACCACGCAGGAGGTCTCGTCCTGCGCGACGATCGCTCCGCGCGCCTCGCGGAGCCGTTTCAGGCCCTGCAGCCCGTCCGCGCCCATCCCGGTCAGGATAACCCCGAGGCCCCGTGCGCCGAAAACCCTGCCGAGGGATTCGAACAAATGGTCGGCCGAAGGCCGGAAGCCACCGATCGGAGGGGCGCCGGACAGCGACACGGTCACGCCCGGTGCGATGCCGAGATGCGACCCGTCGGGCGCGAGATAGAGGGTGCCCGGCAGCAGCGGCTCGCCGTCCTCGGCGAGCTTCACGCGGATCGCCGATGCCGACGAGAGCCAGCGCACCAGCCCGCCGATGAATCCCGGCGTGATGTGCTGCACGGCAAGCAGCGGAACCGGCAGCGTCGCCGGCAGCTCCCGCAGGATCGCGTGCAGGGCGGCGGGACCGCCCGTCGAGGCGGCGATCGCCACCGCGCGGACGCTGCCCTGACGCGCCGGCAGCGGCCGCCGAACGAGCGCGTCCGGATCCCGCCGCCGGCGGATCACCTTGATTCCCGCCATCGACTTGACCATCGACACCAGCTCACGTGCCGAACGCCGGAAGTTGTCGGACCGAACGCTCGGCCGCGGGATGATCGCCAGCGCTCCTGCCGCGAGCGCCCGGGCAGCGGTCTCGGTCTCCGCGGCGAGGTCGGTGCCGGACACGACCACGATCGGGGTCGGGCAGGCGATCATGATCTCCTTGGTGGCGCCGAACCCGTCGAGGCGCGGCATGTGGATGTCCATGGTCACCACGTCCGGCCGGAGGCGCTCGGTCATCGCCACCGCCTCGAGGCCGTCCCGGGCTTCCCCGACGATCTCGACGGTCGGGTCGGTGCGGAGGATCTCCACCAGCAGCGCGCGGGCGGTGTCGGAGTCTTCGGCGATGAGAACGCGGACCATCGGTTTCAATCGCCGAGCAGCTGCCGGATCGTCTCGAGCAAGTTCGTCTGGTCGAAGGCGCCCTTCACGAGATAGGCGTCCGCGCCGACCTCGATGCCGCGGGCCTTGTCGGCGTCGCTCTCGCGCGCGGTGACGAGCACGACCGGCAGCGCGCGGAAGCGCTCGGAAGCGCGCACGGCGGCGGCCAGCCCGAAGCCGTCGAGACGCGGCATGTCGACGTCGCTGACCAGGAGGTCCGCGCCGCGCTCCTGCAGGAGCCGCCACGCCGCCTCGCCGTCGGGCGCGACCAACACGTCGTACCCGGCGGCTTCGAGGATCGTCTTCTCGAGCGTTCGGGTCGTGAGCGAGTCGTCGGCCACCATCAATCGCCGGCGCGCTCGCACCGGCCGGGCGGGGGCGCCTGCTCGCGTCGCCGCACCGGCGCGTCCGAGAGCGGTGCGGATCAGGTCGCCCGCGTTCAGCACCAGGGCGACGTCGCCGGAGGGCAGCAGCGTGGCTCCGGAGATGTTGCTCGCGTGGCGGATACGCCGGCCGAGCGGCTTCACCATCACGTCCTGCTCGGCGACGAGGTCTTCGACCACGAACGCCATCTGCCGCTCGCCGGCGGCGACCACGGCGGCGAGCATGCGGCCATCCCGACGCACCGGCGCCGTCGAGGCGGTGCCGAGCGTCGCCGCGAGCGACGCGACCGGCAGCGGCGCCTCGCCGGTGATCAGCATCTCGCGGCCGCGCACCGTCCGCACCTCCGAGGGATCCAGCCGCACCAGCCGGCGTACGTTCGTGCTGGCGAATGCGTAGGTTTGCCCTCCGCAGGCGACCAGCAGCGCGCGGAGGATCGTCAGCGTGAGCGGCACCGTCAGAGTGAAGCAGGTGCCGCGGCCGGAGCCCCAGTCGAGGTCGATCGACCCGTGCAACGATTCGATCTGCGCCTTGACGACGTCGAGACCGACGCCCCGGCCGGAGACGTCGGTGACGATCGGCGCGGTGGAGAAGCCCGGCTCGAAGATCAGGCGCGCGAGACGCGACGGATCGTCGGGCTCCGGCAGCCCGCGCTTCCGCGCTTGCGCGCGGATCGCATCGAGGTCGAGGCCGCGGCCATCGTCCGCGATCGTGACGGCGACCTGCGCGCCCCGCACCGCGGCGCCGATGCTCAGCCGAGCGCGCGCCGGCTTACCGGCGGCGCGGCGATCCAAGGGCAGCTCGACGCCGTGGTCGAGCGCGTTCCGCACCAGGTGGCGGAGCGGATCCCGCAGCACCTCGATCACCGTGCGGTCGAGCTCGACGTCGACGCCGTCGAGCACGAGGTCGACGTCCTTGCCCGTCGCCCGTCCGAGATCGCGCACGATCCGCTCGATGCCCTGGCAGGCTTCGGAGAACGGCAGCATGCGAACGCGGCGGATCTCCTCGTCGAGGGGCTGGCAAGCGAGCTCGATCTGACGGCGGTCCGACCGCGCCTCGGTGGAGAGACGGTCGATCTCGCGCTCCATCCGCCGGAGGGTGTCGGCCGCCGCGCCGAGCACCCGGAGCGTCCGCGCCGGAAGCTTGTGAGCGCTCGCGGGAAGGGCTGCCGCATCGACCGTCTGCAGTGCCGTTCGGAGAGGGCGCTCGGCGCGCTCCCATTCCTTCCGCCAGCGCGCGAACAGCGTGCGCGAGGAGGAGATCTCCTCTTGACGCTCGGCGAGGCGCCGGCGGGCGACGAGCAGCTCGCCGCTCCAGGCGAGGAGCTGATCCAGCTTGTGGGCCGCGACCCGGACCGTCGCTTCCGGAGAGCTGTTCGCGGCGCGGGTCGGCGCCGGCTCCGCCGAGGCCGGCCGGCGCGGCTCTCGCTCCGGTCGGGGAGGCGGAGCGGCCGTCGCCGCGCGGCGGTCGCGCCGCGCGGCCGGCGACGCCGTGCGGGCGGCGGCTCCGGCACCGTGCTCGTCGAGCCGGGCGCTCACCTCGTCGAGCGGGCTTCCGGCGAGGTCCTGCGCGGCCTTGAGCCGTCGCCCGGCGTCGTCGAGCGCGTCGGTCGCGGCGAAGAGCAGCGCGAAGAGGTCCGGCGTGAGCGGCCGGTCGCGGTCGCGCACGTCGGCGAGGATCTCCTCGAGCCGATGGCAGGCGGCCTCGACCAGCGGCACGTGCACGGCGCGCGCCGCGCCCTTCAAGCTGTGCGCCGCCCGGAAGACGCGCGTCAGGCTGTCGGTCCGCGGGGCACCCCCCGGGTCCTTCTCGAGGACGAGGAGACCCTGGTTCAACGTGCGGACGTGCTCTTCGAGCTCGAGGAGAAAAGTCGAGCGCAGCTGCTCGATCAGTCGATCCGGCTCGATCGTCAAAGCGGTCTGACTCCGGGCCCGCGCGTGAGCTCCGCCAGGCGCTCGCCGATCGCCGCCAGGTTCCGCGCCGCCGCTTCGGAGCGCTGCGTGGCCTCGAGGCTCTCCTTCGTCACCAGATGGATGTTCTTCGTCGCTTGGGTGATCTGCGCCATCGCCTGCGCCTGCTGTCCGGCGGAGGCGGCGATCTGCATTCCCGCCTGCGCCGCCTCGGAGAGCGCCTCGGCGAGCACGTGGATCGCCGCTCCCGCGCGCGAGCTGATCTCCGTCGCGTCGCTCATGCCGCGCGTCACCGCCTCGGTCGAAAGCACGGCGGCGTTCGTCGCCTTCTGGATCTCCCCGAGAATCTGTCGCACCTGCACGGTCGCCTGCTTCGACTGGTTCGCGAGCTCCTTCACCTCCGCGGCGACGACGCCGAAGCCCTTGCCGTGCTCGCCGGCACGCGAGGCCTCGATCGCCGCGTTCAGCGCCAGCAGGTTCGTCTGCTCCGCGATGTCGTTGACGGTGGCGATGATCTCGCCGATCGCCTGCGCCTGCTCCGCCAGCGCGAGGATCGTCTGCGCCGTCGATTCGACCTGCTCGCGGAGCGATTGCAGCGCCGTGATCGAGCCCTCGACTGCCTGCCGGCCCGCCTCGCCGACCTCCGCCGTCCGGCGCACGGAGTCGCTCACCGTCTTCGCGCGCTCCGCCACCTGTCCCGCGGTCTGTGCCACCTCGTCCGCCGTCACCGCCGTCTCCGACACTGTCGCGGCCTGCTGCTGGGCGCCGGACGCCTGCTGCGAAGTGGTGGCGAGGATGCCGTGGCTGGCGGCGTTCACGTCCTCGACCGCGATGCGGATCGCATCGAGGAGCACGTTTCGCTCCTGCGCCGCACGCTCGCGCTCGATCACGCGCCGTGCGTTCAGCACCACCAGGATGAAGACCGCGCAGATGAACACCAGGAAGAGGATCTGCATGCGGCGGAAGCCTTCGAGCTTCTGCTGGACGGCTTCCTGGTACCGCTCCACCAGCGCGTCGCTCTTCTCGAAGAACTCACGGCCGACGTGGTCGAGCTCCGCGAGGGTGGGCGCGGCTTCGTCGAGCGACTGCGCCTGCATCACACGCGAGACGAGCGGCCGGAGCCGCGTCCGCCAGACGTCCTCGATCTCGGTGATGGCTTTCTGGATCTCCGGGGTGAACGGGGTTCCGGCTCCGCGGCCGACGCGGGTCGAGGGCTGCAGCCGTTCGTCGAGCCGTGCCATCGCCTGCGTCAGCGAAGCCTCCACCTGCGGGTCACGGCCGGTGTCGAACAGGCGGTTCGCGTAGTAGAGCATCTGGTACACGCGCGTTCGCCGCATCCCGGCGACGTTGATCCACTGCGAATCACCGCCGATCGAGTCCACGAAGTGGAAGCTCTCGACGAGGAGGGCGATCGAGACCAGGAAGAGGACGGTCACGATCCCGATCAGCCTCGCGGCGATCGTGCGCATCCAGTGAACTTTGCCGGCCTTCGCGTCCGTCATCGTCGATCCTCGGGCTCCAGGTCGTGCGGCGGATCGAAGAAGAGCCGCCGGTCGGAGAGCAGCGCGCTCGCGTCGAGCACGATCCAGGCTTGTGGGGTGATCCCCCGAACCACCTCGCGCCCCGTTCCCCACAGGGCTGCCGAGGATGCGGTGAGATCCCGCACCGGGATCACCGCGGCTTCCTCGATCGCCTCGGCGACGATCGCGAACTCGGCGAACCGGTCGCCGAGCACGATCAGCCGCGCCCGATCGGAGGCCGGGCCCGCCGGCAAGCCGAGCAAGATCCTCAGGTCGACGACGGCGAGGATCTCGCCCCGCAGGCTGGTGACTCCGAGCACGTACTCGGGAAGACCGGGGACCGGGGCCACCGGCGTCGGCCGCAAGATCTCGCGGAGATGCCGAGTCTCGAGCGCGTAGCGCTCGCCGCCGAGCGTGAACGCGAGCACGGAGAGCGTCTCGCCGGTGCGGTCGCGCTCGGACGGACGCGCGAGCAGCCGCGCTCGCTCCTGAAGGACGCGCGCGGTCTCGGCCGCGGCGGTAGCCGCGCCCGCCGGCGCTGCGGCGACCCGTCGGAGGCGGTCCGTCTGCTTCACGACGCGACCGCTCCGGGCGTGCGTTCGAGCAGCGCGAGCTGGGCGTCCGCCGCCGCCACCAGGCGGCCCGCGGCTTCGCCGTCCGACAGCGGCAGGATCTCGGTCGCGGGACGAGCCGCGGAGAGGTCGCGTGCGACGCGATAGGCGCGGCGCGCGCCTTCCGCGTCGCCGCCGCGCTCGAGGATCGATCCCAGCGTGAAATGCGCGACCGCGAGGCTCCGGTCGAGATAGGTGACCCGGCGGATCGCCCGCGACGACTCGTCGAACCGGCCGAGCTCCAGCAGGAGAACGGCGTGGACGAAGTGCACGTCGGCCGCCAGCGGATGCCGCGCCGCCACGTCGGCGGCGAGCCGCGTCGCGGCCTCGAGGTCGAGGTTGGCGAGGGCGCGCACGTGAAGCGCCGCCGCCGCCGGGTCGAAGCGCCGGTCGCGCGTCGCCTCGATCGCCGCTTGCCACTCGCCCCGTGCGAGCGCCTCGCGTGCGGCCGCGAGCGGGTCCGGGGAGGGAGCCGGAACGCGCTTCGGGCCGGTCA
>JAXDLK010000095.1:0-33499 GCA_034666665.1 Candidatus Binatota bacterium | reverse complement strand
CAGGAACTGCGAGATGTAGGGTCCCGTCGTCACGCCGGGACCGTTGCCGCGGAAGAGCGTCACGGGCTTCACCCGACCCGCCACCTTCGGCCCGCGGAAATCGGAGAGCCCTGAGAGGTCGTCGGCCGCCGCATTGGTGATCTCGTTCGACGCGTACTCGGAGAAGGGAACGTCGCGAGCGAGCGCATGCCAGTAGAGCTCGGCCATCTCGCCCGAGCATTCTGGCGAGTCGATCCGCGGATGCGGCCGCATCGTCAGTGCGTGCGTGTCGGCTCCTTCAAGGTCGAACGCCAGGCCGGCGAGGGGGTTCTTCAGGCGCCGCTCGCCGGCGAGCGGGATCGCCTCGAAGTCGTCGGGTTCGCCGCTGCGAACCGCAGCCTTGAGCAGGCGGTATGCGTCGGGGTCGACTTCCCCGAGCTGATCGTGCGGCAGGCCTTTGCAGTAGTTCGCGACGTAGGGATAGTCCCGCTCCTCACCGTTGTTCGGGTGGGCCGTGCGGCCGCGATCGTAGGCAATGCGCGCGCACGCTACGCGCATGGCGTACGCGGCGTAACGGCGGGATCTGTTCGCACGCGGCTCCCGCGCTTCGGCCTCCGAGGGCGCGACGAGCGGCAGCCCGCCCACTCCGGCGGTCACGGTGGCGGCGGCGCCGAGGCCGATCCGTGTCAGAAAGGATCTGCGAGTCGAAGTGGTGAGGGGGCGGTCAGCGCTATTCTCGGGAAGGTCGTCTTCGGGCATCAGGTGCGTCTCCTCTGGGCAGGTCATCCGATGAGCTTGGTGAGAAGTGCAAACGCCGGGCCGTCGCTGTGCGCGCGACAAGGGCCGCGTTGGAGGTGCAAACCCGTCCTGCGACCCCGGGCCGAGCGTCATCATTCCGCCGCTGCGGCGATTCTGTGCCGCGGGTTGACAATTCTGTGCGGCAGGAAGATGGCAGCCCTCGAGGCGATCTTTGGCGAAACGTGAAGAGTTCGACGTCTGCGTCGTCGGCACCGGCGCGGGCGGTGGCGTGATGATCCAGCAGCTGACCGCGGCAGGGTTCAAGGTCGTGGCGCTGCAGCGCGGGCCCTTCCTGCAGGGCTCGGACTTCGACGATGACGAGCTGGCGACGGCGGTGCGGGACCAGGTGTTCTCGCCGAACCAGCGGGAGACGTATCGCTTCGACGAGGCGAGCCCGACCGTCCGCGGCCGCTTCAACGCGACGGCCGACTGCGTCGGCGGCACGATGACGCACTGGGGGGGGCGGTCCTGGCGGCTCCGGCCGGAGGAGCTCCAGGTGCTGTCGCACGAGGGTCCCGTCGAAGGGGCGAGCCTCGCGGACTGGCCGATCAGTTACGAGGAGCTCGAACCCTTCTACGAACAGGCGGAGGTCGATTTCGGCGTCGCCGGGGAGGCGGGAACGAATCCCTTCGAGGCGCCGCGGAAGACCGCGTATCCGAATCCGGCCCACCCCGATCGTGCCTCGGCGCTGTACTTCGCCGATGGCGCCAAGAAGCTCGGGCTCCACCCGTTCCGCGTGCCGCTGGCGATCAATCCGGCGCTTTACGGCGGCCGCGGCCCCTGCCGCTACGCCGGCGCGTGCGCCGGCTTCGGCTGTCCGGTGCACGCGAAGGCGACCACCCTATCGGTGTCGATTCCGCGCGCGCTCGCCACCGGCAACCTCGATCTCCGGCCGAACTCGACGGCGCTCGAGGTCACGGTCGGACCCGAGGGGCAGGCGAAGAGCGTCCGCTACCTCGACTGGAAACGAAACCTCCGGGAGGTCTTCGCCCGTCACTTCGTGGTGTCGGGGAACGCAGTCGGTTCGGCTCATCTACTCTTGCTGTCGAAGTCCGGGAGCTTTCCCGGCGGGCTCGCGAACTCGAGCGGTCTCGTCGGCAAGAACCTGACCTTCCACCTGCGACCGATGGTCGGCTGTCTCGTCGACGGACCGGCGCGCGGCTTCACCGGCGTCGAGACGCACGCCGCCGTCGACGATTTTCACGCGAGCGACCCCCGGAGAGGATTCATCCGCGGCGGGGTCGTCGTGGAGACCAACGACTTCAGCCGCCAGCCGATCGCCTACGCGGTCTTCGGGTCGGCCGGATTTCCCGGCATGCGCCGGCGCTGGGGCAAGGATCTGAAGGATTTCCTGCGCTCGTTTCCGAGCGCGGTCTTCCTCTCGGCGGTGCTCGAGGACCTGCCGATGGAGGAGAATCGAGTCGACCTCTCGCCGGACGAGAAGGACGAGGACGGCGTGCCGGTGCCCCGGATCACGCACCGGCAGCACGCCAACGACGTCGCGATGCACCGCTGGTTCGAGCAGCGTCTGGCCGACATCGCCGAGGCGACCGGCGCAAGAGTCCGCTGGCTTGCGCGCATCGCCGGCGTCACCTACGTCGACGAGAAGATCGCGATGATGGGCAGCACGGACCTTCTCGGTACCTGCCGCATGGGCAAAGATCCCGCGCGCTCGGTGCTCGACCCGTGGTGTCGCACGCACGACGTGAAGAACCTCTGGGTCGTCGACGGCAGCTGCTTTCCCACCGCCGGCGGCTACAACCCGACGCTGACGATCCTCGCGAACGCGTATCGCGTCGCCGACTACTTCGTCCGCGAAGCGAAGCGGCAGGCGTTGCGATGAGCTCGCCGATCGATCTCACGCGACGGGCTCTCCTCGTCTTGGGGACGGTGTTCGGTGGATCGCTCTGGTGGGGGCTCCACGACGCGGCTGCCAAGACCCGCAAACCTCGCGAGACTCCGAAGACCGCCAAGTCGGCGAAAGCTCCGAAGGGCGCGAATGCCGCGAAGGCGCCGAAGCCGGGGGAAGCGGAACCGCCGTTCCGCCTCGGCGACGCCGAGCGCAAGACGTTCGAGGCGGTCGCCGCACGCATACTTCCCGCCGACGGTCAGCCCGGAGCAGTGGAGGCGGGCGCGCTGGTATTCGTCGAGCGCGCGCTCGGACGCGAGGACGAGCGGTTCCGCGAGGTCTACCTGTCGGGGCTCCCGGCGCTGGAAGCGGTGTCGAAGAGACTCTTCGGCGCCGCCTTCGTCGGGCTCGAGGCCGCGAAGCAGGACCAGCTGCTGTCGGCGCTCGAGTCGGGGAAGGTCGAAGGGTGGCCGCCGGCCGCCGGGGATCCGACGACGTTCTTCGAGATCGCTCGGCTGCACGTCGTCTACGGTTACCTCGCCGATCCGGAGTACGGCGGCAATCGCGAGTACGCAGGCTGGAAGGTTGCCGGGTACCCCGGCCCGAGCCACCGTCTCGGCGCTTACACGCCGCGGCAGATGAGCGGTGAAGAGCCGATCCAGACGCCGTGGCAGGAGCTGCTGCAACATCCGGGAGCACCGGCCGCCGCTGCGGCATCCTCGAACGAACGGCGCAGTCGATGAGCGAGCCGAGCCCGTTTCGCGATCTGGAGGCAGCGGCCGGAGCCGTCTTCCGGAGCGACCGGGGCATCGAGCTGCCGGAGCAGTTCGGCGACCCGCGCGCCGAATACGACGCGGCACGGACCGCGGCCGGTCTCTTCGACCTGTCGTTCCGTGCGCGGGTCGCCGCCACCGGTCCCGATCGCGCGACCTTCCTCCATGCGCTGACTACGAACGACGTGCTCGCGCTCCGGCCGGGGACCGGGTGCTGGTCGTCGCTCCTGACGGAGCAGAGCAAGGTCGTCACGGATCTCCGGATCTTCTGCCGCGAGGACGATCTGCTGCTCGACCTCGACCGTCGCTTCGTCGAGGCGGCGCGTGCTCACCTCGAGAAGTACCTGATCGCCGACGAGGTGGAGCTGGAGGATCGGGGAGACGACGCGATCCTCGGCCTGCAAGGCCCGCGCGCGGCGGAAGTACTCGCCCGACTCGTCGCGGACGTGCCGCCGCTCGCTGCCGAGCTCGATCACGCCACCGTCTCGTGGAACGGCCGATGGCTTCACGTCGCGCGCGCGGACTGGACGGTCGGCGGCGGTTTCGTGCTCGCCTGTCCCCGCGAGGGCGGCGCCGAGCTCTGGCAGGCGCTTCGCGATGCAGGCGAGCCGGTCGGTCTCGGCCTCGCGGGAACGATCGTGCTCGACGTGCTCCGCCTCGAGGCGGGGGTGCCGTGCCCCGGGATCGATTTCGACGATTCTCACCTGGCGCTCGAGGCCTCGCTCGAGCCCTCGATCAGCTTCACGAAAGGGTGCTACCTCGGACAGGAGACGGTGGAGCGGGTGAGCTCGCGCGGCCACGTGAACCGGCGACGCGTCGGTCTGAGAATCGATTCCGATCAGCCGCCAGCCCGTGGGACCCCTCTCCACAAAGACGGCGCCGAGGTCGGACGCCTCACGAGCGCGGCGTTTTCGCCGGCACTCGGCTCATCGATCGGCTTCGGATATGTGAAAAAGGAAGCGATGGAGCCGGGGACGCGACTCGAGATCGGCGTCCGCGCGGGCGGCATCTCGAGCGAGGTCGCCCGTTTGCCTTTCATCCCCAAGCACTGAGTCGAACAGGAGCCACGAACATGCCCCAGCTCGGAAAGCGTTACGTCTGCGAGACCTGCGGAACCGAGATCCTCTGCAACAAGGCCGGCGGCGGCACCGCGAACTGCTGCGGCCAGGAGATGAAGCTCAAGGAGGCGAAGCCGCTTCCGTCCTCCGACTGAGTTGCACGGCCGGGCGGACGCGGACCTGATCGTCGTCGGTCGCGTCTTGACCGGCGATCCGCGCTGCCCGGCTGCCGAGGCGATCGCCGTCTCCGCCGGTCGCATCGTTCGCGTGGGCGAGACACGCGACGTGCTCGCGGAGCGTACCGGCCGCACGCGGGTCCTCGGCGGTCCCGGGACGACGGTCGTCCCCGGGTTCGTCGATGCCCATCTGCATTTTCTCGCGCTCCTCCGCCGCTCTCGGGAGGTGGATTGCTCCGCCGGTGCGTGCGCCACCATCGACGACCTGCTCGCCCGCATCGCCGACGCGGCGGGGGACCGTCCGGCGGGAGAATGGATCCGCGGCTTCGGCTACGACGAGTTCTTCCTGGCCGAAGGGCGGCATCCGAACCGCGGCGAGCTCGATCGGGCGGCTCCGCGCAATCCGGTGAGGCTGCTCCATCGAACCGGCCATGCAGCGGTGCTGAGCTCGCTGGCGTTCGCGGCGCTGGGCAGGGCGACGGTCGCCGATGGTCTCGTTCACGAGCCTCACGACCGGCTGCCGCCGATCGTCACCGGCGAACCCGACGATCGCGACGTCGCGGATTCCGCCGCCGCGGAATCGAGCCGACTTCTCCGCCGCGGCATCACGACCTTCCACGACCCCACGGCAGACGCGCCCGCGGACAGCATCGATCTCCTGCGCCGGCTCGTCCGGGGCGGCTCGATCCGGCAGCGGGTGCGGGTGTTCGCCGGTTCGATCGAGGAGAAGGCGCCCGGCGACGATGACGCCTTTTTCCGGCAGGCGGGCGTGAAGCTCGTGGTTCCGGAGAGCGGAGAGCCGGCCGGTCTTCGCGAGCGCGCGGTGCAGGCGGCGAACGCCGGCTCGCGTCTGGCGATCCACGCGGTCGAGCCGGCGGCGATCTCCGTCGCACTCGACGTCCTGCGCTCGGTCCCCGGACGTCATCGGGTCGAGCATGCTTCGCTCTGTCCCCCACCACTGGCCGCCGGTCTCGCCGAGGTCGGAGCCACGGTCGTGACCCATCCCGCGTTTCTCTTCGAGTTCGGCGACAAGTACCGCTCCGAGGTGGATGCCGATCAGTGGCCGTGGCTCTATCCGCTGCGTTCGCTGCTCGCTGCCGGCGTCCGCCTCGCGTTCGGCTCCGATGCGCCGATCGCCTCGCCGCATCCGCTCGCGAACATCCGCGCGGCGGGCGAGAGACGGACGCGCGCCGGCGTCACCATCGCAGCCGACGAGAAGATCGATGGCACGGCCGCGCTCGCCGCGCATACGCGGGGAGGGGCCAGCGCCGGCGGCGACGAGACGCTCCTCGGCCGCATCGCTCCGGGGTTCGCCGCCGATCTCGCGGTGCTCACGGGGGATCCGACGGAATGTCCGGCGGAGGAGATCGGCGGCATCGAGATCCAGGCGACCGTGATCGCCGGTGAGGTCGCGTGGGAGCGGTGAGCCCGTACCGCACGATCCTCTTCGCGCGAGACGGTGCGATCGCGCGGGTGACGCTCAACCGGCCGGAGCGGCTGAACGCCTACGACATGGAGATGCGCGACGACCTCTACACGGCGCTCTCCGCGGTCCGCGACGACCCGTCGCTCCGCGTGGTGCTGCTCGCCGGACGAGGTCGCGCGTTCTGTTCCGGCGGCGACGTTCGCGAGTTCGGCTCCGCACCGTCGCCGGTGGTCGCCCGCGAGGTGCGCTGGCGCCGCGACGTCTGGGGGCTGCTCCACTCGCTGCCCCAGCTGACGATCGCCGCCGTGCACGGCCACGCGGCGGGCAGCGGGATGGAGATGGCGCTCCTCTGCGACTTCCGGATCGCCGCGGCGAACGCCGTCTTCTCGCTCCCCGAGACCGCACTCGGCATGATTCCCGGCGTCGTCGGCACCCAGACGGCGCCGCGGATGATCGGCCTCGGGCGAGCGCTGTCGATGGTGCTCGCCGGCGCGACGATTGACGCTCGCGAGGCCCGCCGTATAGGGATGGTCGGCGCCGTCGTACCTGCCGAACGATTCGCTCGGGAGGCCGACCGGCTGGCGCGGTCTCTCGCCGAAATCGACGGTCGGTTGGCAGCGGCGACGAAGGAACTGGTGATCCGCGGTCTCGACCTGCCGCTCGAAGCGGCGCTCGCGCGTGAGAGACGGGTGGCGGCCAGAGTCGGCAGGGTCGGATCGGGCGGACGCGAACGAGAGGGCTCGAGATGAACACCGCGAACTTCCTGAGCATCCCCGCCTCGATGCTTCCGGACCAGGAGATCCTGGTCTCCGCGTCCCGCCGCCTCACCTACGGCGAGCTTTCCGGTCGCGCGCGCAGGCTCGCCGCAGCCCTGCGCCGGCTCGGCGTCGATCGCGGCGAGGTGGTCGCGGTGCTGTCGACGAACACCGCCGAGGTGGTCGAAACGTACTACGCGACCGCCATCACCGGCGCGACCTACGTCCCGCTGAACTACCGCGCGAAGCCGCCGGAGCTCGAGTACATGATCGCCGCGGCCAAGACGAAGACGATCTTCGTCGGCGATCGCTATGCGGACCTGCTCGACGGCATCCGCGGCAACTGCCCGACGGTGGAGACCGTCGTCGCCTACGGCTTCGAGCGCCCGGGCTGGCTCCGTTACGACGACCTCTTCGCCGGCGAGGAGGAAGCGGAGGATGCGGAGGTCGACGAGACGGACGTCTCGATCCTCATGTACACGAGCGGCACGACCAGCCTGCCGAAGGGCGTGATGCTCACGCACGGCGACTTCACCGCGTACGTCACGAACACGACCGAGCTGGCCGACGGGACCGACCGCGGTACCGCGCTCGTGTCGGTGCCGTTCTACCACATCGCCGGCACCGCCCAGATGATGACGACCATGTGGTCCGGGCGCCGCATGGTGGTGATGCCGCAGTTCGACGCCACCGAGTGGCTGGCCATGGTGGCGCGCGAGCGCGTCACTCACGCGATGGTGGTCCCGACGATGCTGAAGCAGATCGTCGATCACCCGGACTTCGCCGCCGCCGATCTCTCGAGCTTGACGAACCTGTCGTACGGTGGCGCGCAGATGCCGTTGCCGGTGATCCGGCGCGCGATCGCGCGCTTCCCCCGGCACGTCGGCTTCGTCAACGCGTACGGGCAGACCGAGACGACGTCGACGCTGACGATCCTCGGGCCGGACGATCACCGGCTCGACGGCACCGCCGAGGACGTCGAGAAAAAGCTCCGGCGGCTGACCTCCATCGGCAAGCCGCTGCCGGACGTGGAGTTCAGGGTGCTCGACGACGACGGGGAACCTCTGCCGGCGGGCCAGGTCGGCGAGATCGCCATCCGCACGGCGCGGATCATGAAGGGCTACGCCACCGCCGAGGGCACCGCGATGGCCGCCGTCGAGGGCGGGTGGCTGCGCACGCGCGACATGGGCTGGGTGGACGAGGAAGGCTACATCTATCTCGCCGGTCGCAAGGACGACATGATCATCCGAGGCGGCGAGAACATCGCGCCGGCCGAGGTGGAGGCGGTGCTGCACTCGCATCCGGATCTCGACGAGGCGGCGGTGTTCGCGCTGCCGAGCGAGGAGTGGGGGCAGATCGTCGGTGCGGCGGTGGTGCGGAAGCCGGGCAGCGGCGTCTCCGAGGACGACGTGGTCGAGCACTGCCGCCAGCGGCTCGCGAGCTTCAAGAAGCCCGAGAAGATCTTCTTCCTGCAGGACCTGCCGAAGAACCCGCTCGGCAAGGTGCTGAAGAAGGACCTGAAGCAGCAGTTCGGCGGGTAGTTGATTGTACAGTCGAACGGAAGTTTTTTCCCTCGTCTCTCCCCTGCGAGGGGAGAGACCGCGCCGAAGGCGCGAGAGAGGGGTGATCGTCGCGGCGTACTAGCCGCCCCTCTCCCGGCGCATGCGCGCCGACCTCTCCCCGCAGGGGAGAGGTGGAAGAGAGGAACTGTCGATGTTGCTGTCAGAGTCCACTAGTGCACCGCCGTCGAGATACGCTCAAGCATCTGACGGTGTGAACGGATGATCGCGCGGGCGGGCTTCGTCCACGCGAATGGTGTCGGGTTGCGGTTCCACACGCGCATGTACGCGGCAAGATGCTCGCGCAGTGCGCGTGTCGAATAGAAGTCCGTCACGCTGAGCGACTGTTTGCCGAGGATGCCGAAGAAGCCCTCGACTTGGTTGAGCCACGAGGCACTGGTCGGCGTGTAGTGGAAGTGCACCTGCGGATGCTGCGCGAGCCAGGCCCGCACTTCGGGGGTGCCGTGGGACGAGGAGTTGTCCAGGATGACGTGCAGCTCGTGGCCTGGATACGCGCGCACGACCTTCCGCATGAAGGCCAAGAAGTCAGCCGCGGTATGGGTGGCGCTCAGGCGGTGCGTGACTTGGCCGGTGGCGACTTCCAGCGCGGCATACAGATCCACGACGCCGTGGCGCTTGTAGTCGTGTGTGTGCCGTGTGGCCCGTCCCGTGCGCAGCGGCAAAGGCCGTTGCGTGCGCTCCAAAGCCTGGATCGACGTCTTCTCGTCGACGCTGAGCACCACCGCGTGCTCAGGGGGATTGAGGTAGAGTCCCACCACGTCGCGAACTTTCGCGGCGAAAGCGGGATCGCGGCTCACCTTGTATGTCCGCACCCGATGCGGCTTGAGCCCGTGGCGACGCAACAGGTCGGATACGCACCCGCTCGTGAGGCCGACCTCGTTGGCGAGCAGCCGGGTCGTCCAGCGACTGCGCCCCGCCGGCGGCGGCGACATCGCCAGGTCCACCACGCGCTCAATCGTCGCCGCAGGGACTGCGTGGTCCTTGCGTCCGGCCTTCGGCCGGGTCGCCAGTCCCGCAACGCCACTCTCGAGAAACCTCCGCCGAATCCGTGATACCGCCTCCGCCGACAGATACAGGCGCCGTGAAATCTCCGCGCCCGCGACCCCATCCGCGCTCCACAGCACGACCTGTGCGCGCCGCACCACCTGTGCGGACTCACTCGCTCGCGCCACCAACTGTTCCACCTCGCGTCGCTGTTTCGCGGTCAATGCCACAACCATCCGTCGTCCCATGCCACGTTAGACGGACGGGTGTCACTTTGATTCAATCTGGACGGCGCTTTCACGGCCGCTTCTTCCCCCAGGAGTTCCAGTACGTCCGTTCGCGCGCGGGAAGCCGCGGAGCGGGCTTGAAGTCCGAACCCTTGTAGTAGGCGATCGGCATCATCACGCCGAGCGTGATGGTGTCGGGGATTCGCAGCAGCTTGGCGAGCTCGCGCTCCTGATTCAGCGCCAGGGTCGTCCACGTGGCCCCCACGCCGCGGGCGCGGAGTGCCAGCATGAACGACCAGGCCGCGGGAAGGACCGAGCCGTAGGTCGCCGCCTGGGTCGCCGGCGGCTCCTTCTCCACCCGTCCGTCGATCCCGAAGAAGACGATCGCCGGCACCTCGTGCATGTGCTGATAGAGGTGCACCCCGGATGCCACCATACGGTCCTGCTGTGCCCGCCGCGGATCCCCCTCGGGAAACTGCGGGCGGCGGCTGCGGTAGACGTCTGCCGCCTTGCGGTAGAGCGCGGCGATCTCCTTCTTGGCCGCGGGATCCGTCACCACCAGGAAGTGCCAGCCCTGGACGTTCGAGCCCGTCGGCGCCTGTACGGCGATGTCGATCGCTTCCTCGATCACCTTGGGCTCGACCGGACGCTCGAGGTCGAGGCGCCGCCGCACGGACCGCGTCGTGGTGAGCACGTGATCGACCGCCGCCCGCGCCTCCGGCGAGACGCCGTGTGTGGCCGCGTGCAGCGGCGGGTCGTACGCCAGTGCGATCCAGCAGCCGACCAGCAGAACCCTGCAAACGTTCTTTCCTCGCATCGGGTGGACTCCTTTCGGTTCGGGGGGTGTCGAAGCAGGGCCGCATGGGAAGCGGCGGGACACCGTCCACATCGACTGCTCCTCCCCGCCCGGCAGCGGCTCGGTCATCGCAGGGCGGAGGGCGGTATAGTAGGTCGGACTCGGGAATGGCAACGACTATGGCTGGCGTTCGCTTCGCGCTCGAAGGACGGGTCGCGCGACTGACGCTCGCGGCACCGGACCGCGGCAACCGGTTCTCACCGGCGATGGCCCTCGAGCTCGCGGACGCCTGCGAGCGGTGCGAGGACGACGACGTCTGGGTCGTCCGGCTCGATGCCGAAGGAAAGGACTTTTGTCTCGGCGTGGAGGGCGATTCCAAGGAGTGGCCAGAGCTCGCGGGCGCAGATTTCGTCGCCGCGCTTGCCCGGATCACTCGGCCGATCGTCGCGACTGTGCAAGGCCGCGCCGAGTCGGAGGGGTTGGAGCTCGCGCTCGCGGCCGATCTCCGGATCGTCGGCCCGGCGACGGTGTTCTCGATGCGGCAGGTGGAGCACGGCAGCCTCCCCCGGTTCGGCGGTACGCAGCGGCTGCCGCGCATCGTCGGGGTGGAGCGTGCGTTCCGGGCGATCCTCCTCGGCGAGGCGATCGATGGCCGGGAAGCCCTGTCGGTGGGCCTGGCAGCGCGGCTCGACGACGACCTCGACCGCGCCGCTGCCGACGTCGCCGCGACCCTCGCGGCGCGCGGGCCGGTTGCCCTGCGCTTCGCGAAGGAAGCGGTACGGCGCGCGCCGGATCTGGCTCTTGACGATGGAGCTCGTTTCGAGCACGACCTCTATTCCTTGCTGCAGACCACGCGCGACCGAGCGGAGGGCATCCGCGCGTTCCTCGAGAAGCGCAAACCGGAGTTCCACGGGGATTGACGCGCGACCACCGTCAGAGAAAATTGGGGACACATGCCGAACCAACTGGGAAAGCTCTACGTGTGCACGAAGTGCGGCGCTCAGGTGATCGTCACCAAGGGGGGCACCGGGACGGTCGAGTGTTGCGGCGCCCCCTTGGAGCAGAAGAAATAGTCGCCCGCTGAGCGCGCGGCCCGACGATGGCCCGCCTCCGATTCCTCGAGGGAGAGGAGGCCGGAATTGCCGGCCGCCTCATCCAGTCGATCTTCCGCGCCGTCCTCGGCCGCGAGCTAAACCCGTACAAGGTTCTGGCACACGCGCCGCGGGCGCTGCTCGCAGCGTTTCTTTCGAACACGCTGACGACGCGCGGCCGCTGGACGATCGGTGCCGATCTGCAGACGCTCGTGCGGCTCCGCGTCGCCGCCCGCAACGGCTGCCCGTTTTGAATGGACCTGAACGCCGCCGTCGGCGGCCGCCGAGGGCTGGCACGAGAGAAGATCGAGGCCGCGGTCGGCATGCGTTCGGCGTCGGGCGCGCTCGACGAGCGCGAGGCGTTGGCGCTCGAGCTCGCCGACGGGGTCAGCGCGACGCCGGTAGACGTGCCCGATGCGCTCTTCGAGCGCCTGCGCCGCACGTTCTCGGAGCGCGAGATCGTCGAGCTCGTGTCGACGATCTCCCACGAGAGTTACAACTCGAAGTTCAACCGCTCGCTCAGGATCGAGTCGAACGGATTCTGCGAGCTCCCGCTGCCGACACCGGAGCAAGCGACCGCGTCGACGACCCCGTCGAGCACGACTCCGGACCCCCGGAGGGGTTCGGTCGAGTGACGTTTCCCGTCACGAGGAGGCCCGAATGAAGAAAATTGCTCTCGTCGCGAGCGCGGTCTTGATGCTCGCCGTCACCCACGCGGGTGCGAAGGAGGAAGGCAAGACCGCTTCGGCCGAGCTGATCGACGCCAAGGGCGAAAAGATCGGCACCGCCGAGCTCGAGGAGACTGCCGGCGGCGTGAAGATCACGGTCGAGGCCAAGGACCTTCCGGCCGGCGAGCACGGCATCCACATCCACGGAAAGGGGAAGTGTGCGCCTCCTGACTTCAAGTCGGCGGGGGATCACTTCAACCCGGCGACCAAGGAGCACGGCCTGAAGAACCCGAAGGGGCCACATCTCGGCGATCTGCCGAACGTGAATGTTCCTACGAACGGAATTGCGGAAACCACTGCCACCCTCGACGGTGCGACCCTGGGAGAAGGCAAGAATTCCCTCACCGCGGGCGAGGGCACTGCGATCGTGATCCACGCGAAGCCCGACGACGGCAGGACCCAGCCGTCGGGCAACTCCGGGGACCGCATCGTCTGCGGCGTGATCACGAAGTAGACCCTCGCCCGGCCTTCGGCCACCCTCTCCCGGGAAAGGGAGAGGGTGCAGCGCTTTGCGGCCGACGGGCGAGCGTTGGCCCTCAGCCGATTGCCGCGCGCTCCGACCTCTTCCCCGCCGGGAGAGGTCGGACGCGTTGTCCATCCGTCTCGAACGCGTTAGAAGACTCGAACCCACCCTCGCGGCCCGCGGGCGACCGTCTGCCCGTGGCTTCGAACGACCGACATCGCGCGTGGATCGCGCTCCATCTGCTCGACCGACCGGAGTCGTGCGTGCGCGTGGCTCGAGCTCTCGGCGGTCCGGAGCGCGTGCTCCGGGACTCCCCCGCTCGCCTCGACCAGGCGGGGGCGCCGCGCTCGTTGCTCGAGGCGCTTCGCCAGCGCCCCGACGCAGGTGCGATCGACGGAGAGATCGAAGCCGCGAAGCGCGCCGGTGCCGAGATCGTCGACTTCGACGATCCGCGGTATCCGCGCGTGCTCCGCTTCATTCCCGACCCGCCCCCGGTTCTCTACGTTCGCGGGACGCTCATCAGCGACGACTCGCTCGCCGTCGCCGTCGTCGGATCGCGCGACGCGAGCCCGTACGGGCTCGCCGCCGCGGACGTGATCGCGCGGGGCCTCGCGGCCCGCGGCGTCACGGTCGTGAGCGGCCTCGCGATCGGCATCGACGGAGCCGCGCATCGCGCCGCGCTCGCCGGCGGCGGCCGCACGATCGCCGTCCTCGGCTGCGGCATCGACCGCATCTATCCGCCTCGACACGCCCGGCTCGCGGGTGAGATCGCCGAACGCGGCGCCGTGATCTCCGAGTTCCCCATCGGCGCGCCGCCGCTCGCCCACCACTTCCCGCGGCGAAACCGGATCGTCAGCGGCTCCTCGCTCTGCGTGGTCGTGGTCGAGGGGAGCGAGCGCAGCGGCTCGATGATCACCGCGCGACTGGGAAACGATCAGGGCCGCGTCGTCTGCGCAGTACCGGGGGAGATCGGCCTCGCGCGTACGCGCGGGACGCACCGGCTGCTCCGCGCCGGGGCGGTGCTGGTCGAGAGCGGCGACGACGTCATCGCCGAGGTCGTTCCCTGGTTGCTTGAACCGTCCGGCGAAATCGGCGAAGGGAGCCGCTCGCTCGCCGGCCTCGGTCAGGACGCGACGCGCTTGCTCGAATGCTTCGACGCCACGGTGCTGCCGATCGATCGGCTGGTCGAGAAGAGCGGCCTGTCCCCAGAGCGAGCGCTCGAGGTCCTCTTCGAGCTGGAGATCGCCGGGCGCGTGCGACGGCACCCGGGCATGACGTTCTCGCGGAGCCGTGAGGGAGGCGGCATGGCGAGCGCTGCGAAGCTCCGTTAGACTGTACGATCCATGGCGAAGAACCTGGTGATCGTGGAATCGCCTTCCAAGGCGAAGACGCTCTCGAAGTACCTGGGCCGGAATTACCAGGTGAAGGCGTCCGTCGGTCACCTCGTCGACCTGCCGAAGAGCAAGCTCGGCGTCGACGTCGACGACGATTTCCGACCCGATTACCAGGTCATTCACGGCAAGAAGAAGATCGTCGACGAGCTCAAGGCCGCCGCCAAGGACAAGGAGCACATCTACCTCGGCCCCGACCCCGACCGCGAAGGCGAGGCCATCGCCTGGCACATCGCGCAGCGCCTCGGCCGCCGCAAGAACGTCCATCGCGTGCTCTTCAACGAGATCACGCCAAAGGCGGTGAAGGCGGCGATCGCCAACCCGACGACCCTGGACCAGAACCTCTTCAACGCCCAGACCGCGCGCCGCATCCTCGATCGGCTGGTTGGGTACCAGCTGTCTCCCCTCCTGTGGAAGAAGGTCCGCCGCGGCCTCTCCGCGGGGCGCGTTCAGTCGGTCGCTCTACGGTTGATCTGCGACCGCGAGAAGGAGATCGAGGCCTTTCGGACGGAGGAGTACTGGTCGGTCACCGCCCGGCTCGAAGGCGACGCGCCGCCACCCTTCGCCGCGCAGCTCTTTCGCGTCGCCGGCGAACGGCTCGATCACAAGAAGCTCCGCATCGAGACCGAGACGCGGGCGCGGGAAGTGCTTGCCGGGATCGATGCCGCCGAGTGGACCGTCACCGCGGTCGAGAAGAAGGAGCGCAAGAAGAACCCTTCGCCGCCGTTCATCACCTCGCGGCTGCAGGCGGAAGCATCGCGCAAGCTCGGGTACGCCCCGAGCCGGACGATGCGCATCGCACAGCAGCTCTACGAGGGCGTGGATCTCGGGGCCGAAGGAACCGTCGGCTTGATCACGTACATGCGGACGGATTCGACGCGGCTTTCGGCGGAAGCGGTCGCCGAGGCGCGCGAGTACGTCGCCTCCACGTACGGCAAGGAGTACCTGCCGGAATCGGCGGTCTTCTACCGCTCGAAGAAGGGCGCGCAAGACGCTCACGAGGCGATCCGTCCGACGTCCGTGGCGTACGCGCCGGATCGGGTCGCGCCGTTCCTCTCGAGAGAGCAGCTCGCGCTCTACACGCTGGTGTGGAACCGCTTCATCGCCTGCCAGATGATGCCGGCGCGCTTCGATCAGACGTCGATCGACGTCGCCGTCCGCGAGCTCATCTTCCGCGCCACCGGTCAGGTGATGCGCTTCGACGGGTTCATCCGCGTCTACCTCGAGGGCCGCGACGACGGCTCGGAGAAGGAGGACGACGAAGCGGAGGAGGGGACGCTCCCGGACCTGAAGGCGGGCGACCGGGTTCGCCTGCTCGAGCTCCGGCCGGAGCAGCACTTCACGCAGCCTCCACCCCGCTACACGCAGGCCTCGCTGATCAAGGGGCTCGAGGAGAACGGCATCGGGCGCCCGTCGACCTACGCGTCGATCATGCAGACGATCCTCCACAAGGAGTACGTGCGCGAGGACAAGGACAAGCGCATGCACCCGTCGATGCTCGGCCGGTTGATCACCGATCTCCTGGTCGGCTCGTTCCCGGACATCCTGAACGTCGAGTTCACCGCCGCGATGGAAGGGATCCTCGACCGCATCGAGGAGGGGAACGAGAACTGGGTCGAGGCGGTGCGGCGTTTCTACGGGACCTTCCGCGCGGATCTCGACCGCGCCGAGACCGACATGCCGACGGTCAAGGGCGAGGGGCAGAAGACCGACCTCGTCTGCGACAAGTGCGGCGCGCCGATGGTGATCAAGTGGGGGCGGCAGGGAGAGTTCCTCGCCTGCTCCGCGTACCCGGAGTGCCGGAACACCAAGAACTTCACGATCGGCGACGGCGGCGAGATCGTCATCGAGCAGGTCGAGGTTCCCGATCAGGCGTGTCCGGATTGCGGCAAGCCGATGATCATGCGCTACGGCCGCTACGGAAAATTCCTCGGCTGCAGCGGCTATCCGGAATGTCGCCACATCACGTCGCTCGCGGCGCCGCCGCGCGCGATCGGCGTCGCGTGCCCCGATTGCGAGCAGGGTGCCGTTCAGGAGCGCCGCTCGCGTCGCGGCAAGATCTTCTACGGCTGCAGCCGCTATCCCGAGTGCAAGTTCGCCACCTGGGATCTGCCGATCGCCGAACCCTGTCCCCGCTGCGGCGCGAAGTACGTCGTCGAGAAGGTCACCAAGCGAGCCGGCCGGGTACGTCGCTGCGTCCAGGAAGGCTGCGACTACAAGGAAGCGATGGAAGAGGCGGCGGAGAGCGCCTGAGCGGTCGATGACTGCCCTCGTCACCGTCGTCGGTGGCGGTCTCGCCGGGGCCGAGGCGGCATGGCAGCTCGCCCGACGCGGCGTACGGTCGCGCCTCGTCGAGATGCGGCCGGTCCGGCGTACCGAGGCACATCGCTCGGATCGCCTCGGCGAGCTCGTCTGCTCCAACTCCTTCCGCAGCGCATCGGTGGAATCCGCCGTCGGCCTGCTCAAGCAGGAGATGCGCCGGCTCGGCTCGATCGTCATGGACGTGGCCGATGCCGTGCGCGTGCCCGCAGGCGCCGCGCTCGCCGTCGACCGTGAGCTCTTCGCCGCCGAGCTCACGCGCCGGATCGAGGCGGAGCCGGCGATCGAGATCGAACGCCGCGAGCAGGCGGACGTGCCGGACGGCCCCGCGATCATCGCCACGGGGCCGCTCACCTCCCCGGTTCTCTACGAGCGACTCCAGCGCGTCTTCGGACGCGAGCACCTCTACTTCTACGACGCCATCTCCCCGATCATCACTCGCGACTCGATCGACTTGACGGTCGCGTTCCGTGCCTCCCGTTGGGGGCGGGGAGGCGACGACTACGTGAACTGCCCGCTCGATCGCGAGCAGTACGAGCAGTTCGTCGCCGACGTCGTCGGCGCGGAGAAGGTGCCGACGCGAGACTTCGAGCGCTGTCTCTACTTCGAGGGATGCATGCCGATCGAGGAGATGGCACGGCGCGGCCGCGATACGCTGGCGTTCGGACCGATGCGTCCGGTGGGCCTCCTCGACCCGCGAAGCGGAACCCGGCCGCACGCCGTCGTGCAGCTGCGTCAGGACGACCGCGAGGGGATGCTCTGGAGCCTCGTCGGCTTTCAGACGAAGATGACGTACCCGGAGCAGCGCCGCGTCTTCCGCACGATCCCGGGGCTCGCCGGCGCGGAGTTCGTGCGCCTCGGCAGCCTCCACCGAAACACCTTCATCCACTCACCGTCCCTCCTGCGACCGACACTGCAGTACGTCGGGCGGGACGATCTCTTCTTCGCCGGTCAGCTCGTCGGGGTCGAAGGGTACGTCGAATCGGCCGCCGCCGGTCTGGTTGCCGGGATCAACGCGGCGCGACTTGCGGCGGGGATCGTCCCGGTCGTGCCGCCGGCGACGACCGCGCTCGGGTCGGTGCTCGCGTACGTCACCGACGGGACGCGCAAGGATTTCCAACCGATGAACGCCAACTACGGGCTGTTCCCGCCGATCGCCACGCGGGCGCGGGGCCGCGAGAAGCGCGAAGCGTTGGCACGCCGGGCAGGGACGGATCTCGAGCAGTGGATCACGAGTGCATCCGTCGATCCCGAGGCCGCAGAAGCGGCGCCCGCGGCCGGGACGCGCGGGTGACCACGGCGGCACGGGAGTCCGCTCGGCTGAGTGGTGTTCCCGATCCGGAGCGCGTCGAACGATTGCTCCGGCGGCTCGAAGGCTGGCTCCGCGCGCGGTCGATCGAGCGCATGGTGGAGGAGTCGCTGTCCGCCGTCGCCGACCCCGCCATGGCGCTCGGCCACCTCGAGGAGCTGATCGCCGGCGGACGCGAACCGCCGGCGGATCTCGTGGTGCCGCTGATGCGCGTCCTCGGCGGCAGCCAGGTGCTCGCCCGGACGTTGCTGACGACCGAGAAGACGGGACTCGCGAGCTTCGAAGGGGCGCTGGCGATCGATCGCGTCACTCGGGAGGAGCACGTCGAGGCCTTGGAGCAGGCGACGCCCGCACCCGCCGAGGACGCCGCGCCCGCTCTCCGGCGCTACAAGCGCATGCAGATCCTGCGCATCGGCGCGCGCGACCTGCTCCGCGTCGCCTCCGTCGAAGAGACCGTGCGTGAGGTCTCGTCACTCGCCGAAGGCATGATCGAGGCGGCCTACCGTCACGCGCGAGCGCGCGTCGCGCGCGAGTTCGGCGAGCTCGATGATTTCCGCTTCGCCGTGCTGGCGATGGGCAAGCTCGGCGGAGGCGAGCTGAACTTCAGCTCGGACGTCGATCTCATCTACCTCTACGAGGGCGGAGGTGCCGGCAGCCGCGGCGGCCCGAAGGGAGGGGTCGACGCCCAGGCGTACGCGGCCCGCCTGTCCGAGTACCTCACCAAGCTCCTCGCGGAGCGAACCGACGAGGGCTTCGTCTTTCGCGTCGATCTCCGCCTGCGCCCAGACGGCCAAAGCGGCCCGATCGTGAACTCGGTCGCGGGCGCGCTCGCGTATTACGAGGCGTTCGGCCAGACCTGGGAGCGCGCTGCCATGCTGAAGGCGCGGCCGATCGCCGGCGACCTCGGGCTCGGAGCCCGTTTCCTCGAGGAGATGCGGCCCTTCGTGTATCGCCGCTACCTCGATTTCGAGACGGTGGAAGAGATCCAAGCGATGAAGCGCCGCGTGCGCGAGGCGCACTCGCCGGAGCGCCTCGAGCGCGACGTCAAGCTCGGGCCCGGCGGCATCCGCGAGGTCGAGTTCATCGTCCAGGTGCATCAGCTGGTGCACGGCGGGCGCGACGAACGGCTGCGCGATCGCTCCACGCTCCGCGCGCTCGAGGCTCTGGCGGCGACCGGCGTGCTCGATGCCGCGGAGGCGAACGAGCTCGCGGGCGCGTACCTCTTCCTGCGTGACGTCGAGCACAAGCTGCAGATCGTCGACGAGCGCCAGACGCAAATACTCCCTGCCGACGCTCACGAGGAGCGACTGCTCGCGCGTCGCATGGGATACGCCGCGGTTCGGAACGACGGTCCGCCGGTCGACGCACCGGAGCTCGCCCGATTCCGATGCGATCTCTCCGAACACCGCGGCGCCGTACGCCGAGCGTTCGAGCAGCTCTTCTCCGGGGCCGACAACGCCGCGGCAGGCGACGAGATCTGGCCGCTCGGGCAGCCGGGAGACGGGCAGTCGCTCAGCGGCCGACTCTCGAGCATCGGCGTTCGTGATCCCGAGGCCGCCGCCGCGAGCCTTCATGCGATCCTCGATCCCCCCTCGGCGACGCCGCGCCGGCGCCGGGCGCTCGCCGCGGTCGTGCCTTCGTTGATGACCGCGATCGGTGCGAGCTCCGACCCGGATGCCGCGCTTCGCAACATGGCGGCATTCGTCGCCGGCGTCGGCGCGCGCACGAGCTTTCTGGCGCTCCTCCGGGAGAATCCGCAAACGCTCCGCCTGCTGGTCGGTCTGTTCGGCTCGAGCCAGTACCTCTCGAACTTCTTCATTCGGCATCCCGAGCTCCTCGACAGCCTGGTGCGCGCCGATCTCGCCGCCGTGCGCAAGGACGTCGCCACGCTCTCGCGCCACCTCTCGAGCCATCTCGACGCTGCTGCCGACTACGAAGCACGTCTCGATGCGCTCCGCCGATTCCGCAACGAGGAGTTCCTGCGGATCGGCGTCAACGACATCCACGGGCTGCTCACGCTCGCCGAGGTGGGAGAGGAGCTCACGGATCTCGCGGAAGCGTGCCTCGGAGCGGCGCTGGCGATCGCGGAGCAGGCCGTCTCCGAACGCTGGGTCCCTCCACCGGGCCGCTTCGCGATTCTCGGCATGGGCAAGCTCGGCGGCCGCGAGCTGACGTACAGCTCGGACCTCGATCTGATCTTCGTCTACGACGGGACGGCCGCCGAAGGGGCGATCTCGTTTCACGAGTACTTCACCCGGATGGCGCAGCGCCTGATGTCGGTGCTGCAGCTCACGACCCGAGAGGGCAGCGTCTACAAGATCGACACGCGGCTCCGACCGTCGGGGTCGGCGGGACCGCTCTGCTCTTCGCTCGATGCGTTCCGGGGGTATCACGCGACGAGCTCGGAGGTGTGGGAGCGGCAAGCGTTGATCCGGGCTCGTGGCGTTGCCGGCGATCGTTCCTTGCTGGACCAAGTCGAGGGCATCGTCGACGAGTTCGTGTACGGCAGCGGCCTCTCCGAAACCGACGCGGGCGAGATCGCCCGCCTGCGTGCGCGAATGGAAAAGGAGCTCGCCGGCGAGAGCGCGGAGCGGTGGAACCTGAAGACGGGGCGCGGTGGGATCGTCGACGTCGAGTTCCTGACCCAGATGCTGCAGCTCCGCCACGGACGGGAGCATCCGAGCGTCCGCCAGCGAGCGACCGAGCCGGCGCTCGAAGCGCTGGCGGCGGCGGGCCTGCTACCAGCGGCCGAGTTCCACGACCTGCTGGACGGCTATCGCTTCCTGCGGCGCCTCGAGAGCCGTCTCCGCCTCGAGAGCGACCAGCCGGTCGAGGCGCTGGAGCACCACGGGCCGGCGGTCGAGTCGGTCGCGCGCGGTCTCGGCTATTCCGGTGCCGCCGACAGCGCCGCGCGCGTGCTGCTCGCCGACTTCGAAGCGGTGCGCGAGCGCGTGCGCCGAGTGTACGAGCGCCACCTCGGCGCCGAGAATTGACAGGGCTTCGAGCTTCGGGTTAGCTCCGCGCTTCCGGAGCTTCCCGTGGAGAAATCCGACAAGATCTGGATGGACGGTCGATTCGTCGACTGGGACGAGGCGCGGGTGCACGTCCTCACCCACACGCTCCATTACGGCATGGGCGTCTTTGAGGGCATACGGTGTTACCGGACCGCCGACGGTCGCTCCGCGATCTTCCGGCTTCGCGAGCACAACGAGCGGCTGTTTCAGTCGGCGCACATCCTCGGCCTCGTGATCCCGTTCTCACGGGAAGAGATCGACCAGGCGTGCGTCGAGCTCGTGCGCCGCAATCGGCTTCAGGAATGCTACCTCCGCCCGCTGGTCTTCGTCGGCGAGGGCGAGATGGGGCTCGCATCGGTGCCGAGGAATCCGATCCGTGTCGCGGTGGTGACCTGGCCTTGGGGCGCCTACCTCGGCGACGCGGCGATCAAGAACGGCATCCGCGTCCGCACGTCGTCCTTCGCGCGGTTCCACGTGAACACGCTGATGCCGAAGGCGAAAGCCGTTGGGCACTACGTCAACTCGGTCCTCGCCGCGATCGAGGCCCGGGAGATCGGCTACGACGAGGCGCTGATGCTCGACACCGACGGCTACGTCTCCGAGGCGAGCGGCGAGAACGTGTTTCTCGTTCGCCGCGGAGTCGTCAAGACGACGCCCCTGACGTCGATCCTCGAGGGGATCACCCGTGCGTCGGTCATCGATCTCCTGCGCGAGAGCGGTGAGACGGTCGTCGAGGAGCGGTTCACCCGAGACGAGCTCTACGTCGCGGACGAGGCCTTCCTCACGGGCACCGCAGCCGAGGTCACGCCGATGCGCGAGCTCGACAACCGGCGGATCGGCGAAGGTAAGCCCGGCCCGGTGACCCGGGCCCTTCAGGAGCGCTTCTTCGCGGCGCTCCGCGGGCAGGCGCCGGCCCACGAGGACTGGCTGACCTACATCTAACTCCGCTAGTTCTGCGCCAGGCGTTCCTCGCGGAGATACTGACGGCGGAAGCGAAGCACGCGCGACACGTAGCTCCGGGTCTCCTGGTAGGGCGGGATCCCCCGGTAGCGGTCGACCGGCTGCACGCCTGCGTTGTAGGCCGCGACGGCGAGCGGCAGGTTCCTACGGTAGCGTCGCAGCAACGTGCGAAGGTGCTGGACGCCGCCGCGGATGTTCTCGCGCGGATCGTGCAGGCGGAACACGCCGTGGCTCCGAGCGGTGTGGGGCATCAGCTGCATCAGCCCGCGTGCGCCCTTCCGCGAAACCGCCATGCGGTTGAAGCTCGACTCGGCGCGGATGACGGCTTTGACCAGCGGAACCTCGACGTCGTAGCGATCGCAGTACTCGCGGATCAGACTGTCGTAGAGCGCGTCCGAGACGCGCCTGCCGCCGACGTCCGCCGTCCCGCCGGTGGCGGCCGCGATCGCGTCGTCGACCTCGAAGGGGATCGCCCCCGGAGCGGCGGTATTGGTGAAGTGAAAGACGCCGTCCGCATCCTGGTAATAGAAGATGTCGGCTCGTGCCGCGCGGGCGCCGAAAACCAGCGCCGCGACGGTCAAAACCACTCCAGCCGCCCTCCGGATCGGAGACTCGAGTTTCGCGCGTTTCACCAGTCCCCCTCCCCTCGGCCGCCCGTGGCCCCCACCACGCGGGCCCTGGCCGTTCCGCAAATCGCGAGAATCAGTTTTTTAAAAAGACGGCATGGTCACGAACGTGTACCGGCCGTGTGAAACTTTTTGAAAGCGCGCGGTTATATAGCGGACGGTCGCCTGGGCGTGCAACAACAAAGTTGCAGGTTCGCGCCTCGGGTCTTGCTGCCCCTGGTCGGACCAGCCAGCGGGCTCGGATGACGACCTCGAATCACGAATGGCGGCTGACGAAGCTCTCGTAGTCGCGGACGTCTTCGACGCTGCCGATCGCCACCGCGACCCGTTCGTGGAGTGAGCGCGGCTGGATGTCGGCGACGCGCTCGCGGCCGGTGCTGGCGGCGCCGCCTGCCTGCTCGGCGATCATCGCCATCGGCGCGAGCTCGTAGAGTAGGCGGAGCTTGGGTTTGGGCTTCGCCGGGTCCGAGCAGTCGGCGGGGTAGAGGAAGATCCCGCCTTTCAAGAGCGTGCGGTGGAAGTCGGCGACCAGCGTGCCGATGTAGCGAAGCGAGTACGGGCGGCCACTGTCCCGATCCGTCTGCTTCAGGTGCTCGACGTAGCGACGCGTCGCCTCGTCCCAGTTCGCCGCGTTCCCCTCGTTGATGCTGTAGGTCTTGCCCCGCCGCGGCATGCGGATGTTCTCGTTCGACAGCAGGAACTCGCCGAGCGAGGGCTCGAGCGTGAAGCCGTGCACGCCGTTTCCCGTGGTGTAGACGAACATCGTGCTCGAACCGTAGACGCAGTACCCGGCAGCGATCTGATCGCGCCCGCGCTGCAGGCAGTCCTCGTCGCAGCCGTCGATGCCCGGCGAGCGTTTCCTGTGGATCGAGAAGATCGTGCCGAGCGCGGCGTTCACGTCGATGTTCGAGGAGCCGTCGAGCGGATCGAAGAGCAGGACGTACTTGCCCTTGGGAAACTGTGGCGGGATCGGGATCACGTCCTCGACCTCTTCGGACGCCATGCAGCAGAGGTGGCCGCCGTGATCCATCTGCTCGTAGATCCGCCGCTGGGCGTACTCGTCGAGCTTCATCACCTGCTCGCCCTGGACGTTCTCCTTGCCCGCGAGCCCGAGGATGTCGGCGAGGCCGGCGTGGTTCACCTCCCGGGAGATCATCTTGAACGCGAGTACGAGGTCCCACATCAGCCGCGTGAACTCGCCGGTCGCGGTCGGAATCAGCGCCTGCTGCTCCATCATGTGCCGCTGGATGGTGACGATCTTTCCGCCGGGCATCGCAGACCCCCCTCCCGCCGTCGGGCGGGTGAGCTATGCCGCACGCCGGCAGCGCCGGCAAGGCAAAACCGAGCGGGCGTCCGCTGGACCGTTCCTTGCCTGGCTGTACCGCCTGTGGTAGCCAGATCGGGAAGTTGGCCGCCTTAAAAGTGGGCCTCGGTGCCCACTTTTTTATTTCCGCAACGTGAATTTGAAGGGGAAAGTGACGGAACTGGTAGAACCCGTGCTCTCGCAGCGAGGGCTCGAGCTGATCGACGTCGAGCACCACCCGCAAGGGGGGACGCAGCTCCTGCGCGTGCTCGTCGACCGCGAAGGCGGGGTCGACCTCGAGGAGCTGTCTAGGCTCTCGCGAGAGCTGTCGGATCTCCTCGACGTCGAGGGGCCGATCCCTGGCCGTTACACACTCGAGGTTTCGTCCCCCGGCATCAACCGCCCCCTGGTCCGTCCCGAGCATTTCGTCCGGTTCGTCGGCAAGCGCGTCCGCATCCGGTCGCTCGAGCCGATCTCCGGGCAGAGGAACTTCGTCGCCACCCTTTCGTCCGTGACCGCCGGAGGTCTGAACCTTTCCGACGAGTCCGGCCGCGAGCTGTACGTGTCGTTCTCCAACATCGACAAGGCCAACTACGAGCACGAGTTCTCACCCGCGGACTTCGGCAAGGGCCGCCGGGACGACCAACGGGCGCCTCGCCCGCAGCGGGCGTAGTCGATCCAGGAGAAAAGCTATGCAGATGGAAATCGCCCGGGTGATCGAACAAGTCAGCAAGGAAAAGGGCATCGACAAGCGCGTCGTGATCGCCGCGATCGAGAACTCGATGCTCTCGGCCGCCCGGAAACAAGAAGGCATGCAGTTCCGCCTCGAAGCTCACTTCAACCCCGACATCGGCGACGTCGAGGTCTTCAAGCTCTGGACCGTGGTCGACACCGTCGCGGATCCGTTCACCGAGGTGACGGTCGAGGAGGCGCGCCGACGCTTCGACCCCGAGGCCGAGGTCGGAGACGAGCTCCTCGAGAAGGTCGAAGGCAATTACGGCCGCATCGCTGCCCAGGCCGCGAAGCAGAACTTGGTACAGAAGATCCGCGATGCCGAGCGGGAGATCATCTACAACGAGTTCAAGGACCGGAAGGAAGAGATCGTTTCCGGGATCGTCACGCGGTTCGAGCGCAAGAACATGATCGTGCAGCTGCGTCCGAACGTCGATGCGATCCTGCCGGAAAAGGAGCAGATCCCGCGCGAGCGGTACCGGCCACGGGACACGATCCGGGCGTACGTGCTCGACGTCGACATGACGAGCAAGGGCCCGCAGATCGTGCTCTCCCGGACCCACCCGGGGTTCTTGAAGAAGCTCTTCGAGAAAGAGGTGCCCGAGATCTACGAGGGCATCATCGAGATCATGGCGGTGGCGCGCGAGCCGGGCGGTCGTGCCAAGGTCGCGGTCACCTCCCACGACCCGGACGTCGACCCGAACGGCGCGTGCATCGGCATGAAGGGATCGCGCGTCCGCGAGGTCGTCCAGGAGCTCCGCGGCGAGAAGGTCGACGTCGTCGAGTGGACGCTGGACCCGGCGGAGTTCGTCTGCCGTGGCCTCGCGCCGGCCAAGGTATCGAAGATCATCATGGACGAGGACGAGCGGGTGATGGAGGTGATCGTTCCCGACGATCAGCTGTCGCTGGCGATCGGCAAGAAGGGCCAGAACGTTCGCCTCGCCTCGCGCCTGACGGGGTGGAAGCTCGACGTTCGCGGCGAGAGCGAGGCGGAGACCGAGACCCGCAACGCGCGCGCCTCCTTGCTGGCGATACCGGGAATGGGCGACGTCACGGCCGAATACCTCCTGCAGGACGGCTTCAAGTCGGCCGAGAAGGTGGCGGAGTCGGACGTGGAAACGCTGGCCGACGTCGAAGGGATCGATCCCGACAAGGCCGAGACGATCATCCATGCGGCGCGGGAGCACGTGGCGGCGCTGCGTCAGGCGGAGGCGGAGGCTGCGGCGGCCGCGGCTGCGGAAGCGGCAGAGCGCCTGCGCGACATGTTGAAGACGTTGCCCGGAGTGGACGACGACAAAGCCAACCGCTTGGTCGCCGCGGGTCTCTCCTCGGTCGAGGCGATCGGACAGGCGACGGCGTCGCGGCTCGCGGATCTGCTGGCCATCGATCCACCGGCGGCCGAACGGATCCGCGCCGAGGCGCAGGCCCGCGCCGACGCTGCTCGTCAAGAGAGAGAGGCGGCGCAGGCGGCGCTCGAGGAAGGGGCCGAGCCGGCGTGATTCCGCGGCGCCACAACGTTCCGATCCGGCTTTGCGCCGGGTGCCGATCACGCGACGAGAACGCTCGCATGGTGCGCTTCACCCTGGTCGAAGGTCGGCCCGAGGTCGACCCGGCGCGGCGAGCTCCCGGGCGCGGCGCGTACCTCCACGTTCGTCCCGCGTGTCTCGAAGGGTTCCTTTCCCGCAAACCGTTCGTCCGCTCGCTCAGGGCCTCGATCTCGAAGCTCGACCGTGCGAACCTGATCGATCGGCTCAAGCGGCCCGAGAACGCCTGAAGGGTAAAACGAATGGCGAAGAAGACCGCCTCGGATCTGGCGAAGGAGATCTCGCGCGACCTGAAGGACGTGAAGGCCGCGGTCGAGAAGGTCCTGAGGATCAAGGTCACGGCGCGCACGTCGCTCAGCGAGGAGGAAGAGCTCAAGGTCCGCGATGCGATGGGGCTCTCGAAGAGGCCCGAGGTCCGCATCGGTGAGCAGCGTGTGAGCGTCGAGGAGACCGACGCCGGCCGCGCCGTCGTGACCGACGTCCGCACCAGCAACACGGTGATCCGCCGCCGGCGCGTGAAGGAGCCCACCGAAGAAGCCGTGGCGAGGCCGTTCGTGCCCGACGGCGAAGGCTGGGCGGCCGGCCCGCCGGCGCCCGCCGAGCTGATCGGCGAGGACATGCCGTCCTTCGAACCCACGTTCGACGACGCACCGCTCGTGCCGGAGCCGGCCGCCGTCGAGCCGGTCGTACAGGTGCGCGCCGCCCCGGCGCCGCCTCCGCCCCCACCGCCGCCTCCGCCACCTGCCGCCGAACGCGTCGAGGCCAGGGTCGAACGCGAGCTGCCGCCCGCGCTGCCGCCGGCGCCGGGATTCGAGCAGCCGATGGGCGCTCGCGTCCTCGGACGAATCGACTTGAAGAAGGCCGAGCCGACGCGCCCGTCGACGACTTCCGCCGACCCCCGCCGCCGCGTCGATGCGGGCGCGGTCGCCGGCGCTCCCGCCACGCCCCCCGCCGAGGAGGAGGCGTCGGCCGACAAGAAGCGCAAGAAGCTCAAGGTCATCAAGAAGGACGTGCTCGAGACGGAGCGTTACTTCCGCGGCAGCCGTCTGCCGAAGAAGAAGCGCGCGCTTCCGGGCAAGGAGCAGAAGAAGACCGAGATCACCGTGCCGAAGGCGGCGAAGCGGGTGATCCGCATCTCCGACGTGATCTCCGTCGGAGATCTCGCCAAGGGCATGGGCGTGAAGAGCGGCGAGGTGCTGCGCAAGCTCATGGACATGGGAATGATGGCGACCATCACCCAGCTGCTCGATCTCGACACCGCGACCTTGGTGGCGAACGACTTCGAGTACACGATCGAGAACGTCGCCTACGACGCGGAGTCGGCGGTCGAGGTCGGGCACGATGAAACCACCGACGACGAGGCCAAGGAGTCGCGGCCGCCGGTCGTGACGATCATGGGGCACGTCGACCACGGCAAGACGTCGCTCCTCGACGCGATCCGCAAGACGCGCGTCGCCGAAGGTGAGGCCGGCGGGATCACACAGCACATCGGCGCCTACAGCGTGTCGCTCGGAGATCGCGGCATCACGTTCGTCGACACGCCCGGCCACGAGGCGTTCACCGCGATGCGCGCCCGCGGCGCGAAGGTCACGGACATCGTCATCCTGGTGGTCGCGGCGGACGATGGCGTCATGCCGCAGACGGTCGAGGCGATCAATCACGCCCGCGCCGCCGGCGTGCCGATCGTGGTCGCGGTCAACAAGATCGACAAGCCGGACGCGAACCTCGAGCGGACGAAGCGCTCGCTCGCCGATCACGGCCTCGCGGCGGAAGACTGGGGCGGTGACACCGTGGTCCAGCCGGTCTCGGCGAAGACCCAGCAGGGGATCCCCGAGCTGCTCGAGATGGTTCTCCTGCAGGCGGACCTCCTGGAGCTCCGCGCGACGACGCAGAAGCTCGCTCGCGGCGTGATCATCGAGTCGAAGCTCGAGCGAGGTCGCGGTCCGGTCGCGACCGTGCTCGTGCAGGAAGGCACGCTCAAGGCCGGCGATCCGTTCGTCTGCGGCGTTCAGTGGGGACGGGTCCGGGCGATGATGGACGAGAACGGCCGCCGGATCGAAATCGCCGGGCCCTCGACGCCCGTCGAGGTGCTGGGGCTGCAAGGCGTGCCGGATGCGGGCGACGTCTTCACGGTGGTCGCGGACGAGAACACGGCGCGTACGGTCGCGGAGCACCGCATCGAGAAGAAGCGCCAGACCCAGCTCGCCACCACGGCGAAGGTCTCGCTCGAGGATCTCTATCAGAAGATCAAGACCGGCGAGGCGAAGGAGCTCCGGGTCATTCTCAAGGGTGACGTTCACGGCTCGGTCGAGGCGGTCCAGGAGGCGCTCGGCCGGCTTTCCTCGGACCAGGTGAGGCTCACCGTGCTGCATGCGTCCGTCGGCGGCGTCTCCGAGAGCGACGTGCTGCTCGCCTCCGCGTCGGACGCGATCATCATCGCCTTCAACGTCCGACCTGAGGCCAAGGCTTCCGAGCTCGGGGAGCGCGAGGGGGTCGAGATCCGCGCCTACACGATCATCTACGAGGTGTTGAAGGACGTCCGTGCGGCGCTCGAGGGCCTGCTCGAGCCCGAATATCGCGAGAAGGTCCTCGGCCGAGCGGAGGTCCGCCAGCCGTTCACGATCCCCGGCGTCGGCACGATCGCCGGGTCGTTCGTCTCGGACGGCAAGATCACCCGCGGATCGCGGGCGCGGCTCCTGCGCGACAACGTGGTCGTCTACGACGGCAAGATCGGCAGCCTCCGCCGGTTCAAGGAGGATGCCCGCGAAGTCGCCGCCGGTTACGAGTGCGGCCTCGGCCTGGAGAATTTCAACGACGTCAAGATCAGTGACGTGGTCGAGTCGTACGAGCTCGAGCAGGTGGCGCGGCGTCTGGTGATCCCGGCGCAGTCACGCTCGGGCGCGCAGGCCGAGCGGCACGCGTAATCGCTGCGCCGCGAGGTCGCGGCCGGGACCGGAGCTCGGACCATGGTGGTCGGAGTCCTGCGGCTCACCGTCTACATCCCCGAGAACCACTCGCTGAAAGGCAAGCGAGGGGTGCTGCGCAAGATCAAGGCGCAGGTGTCGAATCGCTTCAACGTCTCGATCGCCGAATGCGAGGACAACGACCTCTGGCAAAGGGCGGTCCTCGGCGTCAGCCAGGTCGGCAACGAACAGGGGCACGTCGACTCGTCACTCCGCGCGGTGGTGGAGTTCATCGACGGTCTCGCGCTCGTCGAGGTGGGCGAAGAGGCGATCGAGTTCCTGCATTATTGATGCTTCGTCGGCTCCGATCATGACCCGTAGAACCGAACGCGTCGGCGACCTGCTGCTGGAAACATTGTCCGAGCTCCTGCTCCGCGAGGTCAAGGACCCCCGCATCGGTGCCGTCACGCTCACCGGCATCGACCTGGCGGACGATCTCCGCACCGCGCGCATCCGCTACTCGACGCTCGGTGATCCGAACGCGCGCGCGCGGGCCCAGAAGGGTCTCGAAAGCGCCGCCCGGTTCATGCAGGGGAAGGCCGCTCGTCTGCTGCGCATGCGCTACACGCCGGAAATCCATTTCGAGTACGACGAAGGACTCGACAAGGCGGACGAGATGGCGCGGCTCCTCCGGCGCCTGCACGACGGCGAAGACGACGGACCCGCGGAGAGCTGAAACACTGGCGCACGGCATCCTGCTGGTCGACAAGCCGGAGGGCTGGACGTCGGCGGGCGTCGTGCGGGACGTCAAGCGGCGACTTGCCCTGGACAAGGTGGGGCACCTCGGAACGCTCGACCCGTTCGCCACCGGCCTCTTGCCGCTCTGTCTCGGCGAGGGTTCCAAGGTCGTGCCGTTCCTCAACCAGGAGGACAAGGCGTACGCCGGGCGGATGCGGCTCGGCATCGCCACCGACACCCTGGACGCGACCGGAACCGAGACTGAGCGCGCGAGCGTGCCTCCGGTCACCGCGGAAGTCCTCGCCGCCGTCGCGACACGCTTCACGGGCGAGATCGAGCAGGTGCCGCCGATGTACTCGGCCCTGAAGCGGTCGGGCGTTCCGCTCTACCGGCTGGCCCGGCAAGGAATCGAGGTGGAGCGAGCGCCGCGGCGGGTGTGCATTCACTCGCTGCGGCTGCGAGCGGAATCGCCGGACCGCGTCGACTTCGAGGTGCACTGCTCGAAGGGAACCTACGTTCGTAGTCTCGCCGCCGACCTCGCGCGGGCGCTCGGCACCGTCGGGCACCTCTCGACCTTGCGACGGACGCGATTCGGCGCCTTCTCGGTGGAGGATGCCGTGGCGCTCGAGGACGTCCGGCCGGGTGTCGAGCTTCCGCTGAGGAGCCCGCGCGAGGCGCTCGGACCGCTCCGCGAGCTCGCCGCGACCGAGCGGCTCGACGAGCAGATCCGCAAGGGACAGCAATGGGCACTTTCCGACCTGCCGCCTCCCGAGGCCGCGGCCGAGAGGGCCAAGGTGGTGTCGCCTGCGGGCCTCGTCGCCGTCGTCGAGGCGGACGAAGGGGTCTGGCGGATCGTCCGGGTGTTCTCGCCGGGGACCGGATGACTTTACTCGATTTCCACCCTGTGTTACCTGAGACCGCTTAATAGAGAGAGAACGGAGCAAGGATGGGAGCAGTCGAGGGGCGAACCCAGGAGATCGTCGAGCGATACCGGCGCCATGCGTCGGACACGGGTTCCCCGGAGGTGCAGGTCGCACTGCTCAGTGCCCGGATCGAGAGTCTCACCGGGCATTTCGATCATCACGCGAAGGATCATCACTCCCGCCGCGGGCTTCTCAAGCTCGTCGGCCACCGTCGGCGACTGCTGGACTATCTCCGGCGGCGCGACTTCGATCGGTACAAGACGCTGATCTCGCAGCTCGGGCTGCGGAAGTAGTTCGGCGGCCTTCCGTTCCGGCTCCCCGCTCTCTGCAGAGAACTTCGATTCGGGCAGCTCCCCGCTGCCGCATGGGCCGGATCCGTCCGGTCGGGACAGGAGCATTGGAATGAAGATCGTCGAGATGGACTTTCACGGCCGCAAGCTTTCGATCGAGGTAGGCCGGCTCGCCAAGCAGGCGAACGGATCTGCGCTCGTTCGCTACGGCGATACGGTCGTGTTGGCGACTGCGGTGGCGAGCCAGCAGCCTCGGGAAGGCATCGATTTCTTCCCGCTGACGGTGGACTACCAGGAGAAGACGTTCGCGGCGGGCAAGATCCCCGGCGGCTTCTTCAAGCGCGAAGGACGCCCCTCCGAGAAGGAGGTGCTCACCTCCCGGCTGATCGATCGCCCTCTCCGGCCCCTCTTTCCGAAGGGTTTCCGCTGCGAGACGCAGGTGATCGCGACCGTGCTGTCGGCGGACAAGGAGAACGATCCCGACAACATCGCGATGATCGGCGCCTCGGCCGCCCTGCACGTGTCGGACATCCCGTTCGAAGGACCGATCGCCGCGGTTCGCGTCGGCCGGATCGACGGCCAATTCGTCATCAATCCGCTGGTGCCGGACCTCGAGCGCAGCGATCTCAACCTGACGGTCGCGGGCAGCCGGGACGCGATCGTCATGGTCGAGGGTGGCGGCAAGGTCGTTCCCGAGGACGTGGTGCTCGACGCGCTGTTCAAGGCGCACGAGGCGATCCAGGCCCTCCTCGACCTTCAGGACCAGCTCCGCGAGGCGGTGGGTAAGCCCAAGCGGCCCGTCGTCGCCCCCGAGAAGGACGCCGCGCTCCTCGAGCGCGTGAGCAACTTCGCCGTGCCGAAGATCCGCGAGGCGATGGAGATCGCCGGCAAGTTCGAGCGCCGGGACCGGCTCGACGCGATCGGCAAGGAGGTCGAGGAGGCGATGGCCCCGGAGTTCCCCGACCGCGAGCGTGACGTCCGCCGGGCATACGACCAGGTCGGACGCGAGCTCTTCCGCCAGATGATCCTGCGGCAGGGAAAGCGCGTCGACGGCCGCGGTCTCACCGACATCCGTCCGATCAGCTGCGAGGTTGGCCTCCTGCCCCGGACGCACGGTTCGGCGCTCTTCACGCGCGGCGAGACGCAGGCGCTCGCCGTGACCACGCTCGGTACCGGCTCCGACGAGCAGAAGATCGATGCGCTCCTCGGCGAGACCTACAAGAAGTTCATGCTCCACTACAATTTCCCGCCGTTCAGCGTCGGCGAGGCGAAGTTCCTGCGGGGCCCGGGACGCCGCGAGATCGGACACGGGGCTCTGGCGGAACGCGCGATCGGCGCCGTCCTCCCGGACGAGGAGAAGTTCCCCTACACGGTGCGGATCGTGTCCGAGATCCTCGAGTCGAACGGATCGTCCTCGATGGCCAGCGTTTGCGGCGCGAGCCTTTCGCTGATGGATGCCGGCGTACCGATCGTCGCCCCCGTCGCCGGCGTGGCCATGGGGCTGATCGGCGAGGGCAAGGAGTTCGCCGTGCTCTCGGACATCCTCGGCGACGAGGATCACCTCGGCGACATGGACTTCAAGGTCGCCGGTACGCACGACGGGATCACCGCCGTGCAGATGGACAACAAGGTCGGCGGCATCAGCCGCGAGGTGATGCGCGACGCGCTCTACCAGGCGCGCGAGGGGCGGCGGTTCATCCTCGCCGAGATGGAGAAGACCATCTCCGCTCATCGCGAGAACGTCTCCACGTATGCGCCGCGGATCGTCACCATCAAGATCCCGGTCGACCGCATCCGCGACGTGATCGGACCCGGCGGCAAGGTGATCCGCGCGATCGTCGAGGAGACCGGCGCGAAGATCGACGTCGAGGACGACGGAAGCGTTACGATCGCCTCGACCGAGGGCGATGCGATGCGGCGCGCGATCGACTGGATTCGCGAGCTCACCGCGGAGGCCGAGGTCGGCAAGATCTACAAGGGCACGGTGCGGAAGGTCATGGACTTCGGCGCGTTCGTCGAGATCATGCCCGGCACCGACGGCCTGGTGCACATCTCGCAGCTCGCGAACTACCGCGTGAACCAGGTGACCGACGTCGTCCACGAGGGAGACGAGGTCCAGGTGAAGGTGCTCGAAGTGGACAAGAGCGGCAAGATCCGTCTGTCGCTGAAGGAAGCGTTGCGTGAGCTCGGGATCGAGCAACCCGTTCCTCCCGGGGCCGAGTCGCGGTCCGGTGGCGGGGGATCGGGCGGCGGCGATCCGCGGCGCCGCGGCCGCGATGGCGAGCGCCGGGACCGGCCGCCGCGATCCGCCCAGGAGAAGCCGACCGAGCCGGCTTCGAGCTGACGCAGCCTCGATGTCCGGAGAGGTCGTCGCCGTCCGCGTGACGCGGCTCCGGCCCGACGTGCCGCTACCGCGTTACATGACGGCGCACGCGGCCGGGTGCGACCTGACGGCGGCGATCGATCGCGACCTCGAGCTCGCACCGCTCGAGCGCGCACTCGTGCCGACCGGCATCGCCGTCTCGTTGCCCGAAGGTCACGAGGCGCAGATCCGTCCCCGGAGCGGCCTCGCGAACCGGCTCGGGCTCACGCTCCTGAACGCTCCGGGGACGATCGATGCCGACTACCGCGGCGAGATCCAGGTGATCCTCATCAACCTCGGCGCGGAGCGGGCGGTGATCCGCGCCGGCGACCGCATCGCGCAGATGGTCGTCGGTCGAGTGGCGCGCGCGGAATGGCAGGAGGTCACCGAGCTCGACCCGAC
>JAXDLK010000094.1:0-7026 GCA_034666665.1 Candidatus Binatota bacterium | reverse complement strand
CGAGATGTGCCGGTACGGGTTCTGCGGATCCGTGATCGCGAGGGCGACCGCCGGGTTGCGGCGCATGTTGCGGTCCTTCACCCGGCCCTGTGCCGAGTTGACGACGACCTGATCGCCGTCGAGCGCCACCCACACCGGGCTCACCTGCGGCGTGCCGTCCGACATCACCGTCGCCAGGTGCGCGAAGGCCTGCTTCTCGAAGAGATCGCGGAAAGAATCGGGAATCTTGGCTGCCATGATGGTGACCTCCTCGGTCATCCTGCTCCGATTGCCATCGGTCGTCGATTGGGAGAAGAAGGGTACGGGGGATCCAAGCGTGGGAGCAGGGAACCGAGCCAGCGAGATCCACGAGCGCCGCCATCGGCGGCAGAAGCGCAAGAAGCGGCGAACGGCCGCGTTACTGCAGGCCGTGAAGCGCGGCCGTACCCGTCAGGACCGCGTCCGCATCGCGCAAGAGTTTCACCGCCGGGCCGCTTCCTCCGCGTCGTAGTCGCTCATCCACTGGACGCGCGCGGCAGGCGAACGGTCACCGCGCCGGGAGCCGCCGAGACGACCCAGGATCGCTCCGGCGCGATTTCCTCGCCGTCGATCTGAGCCGCCACCGGCGAGGTGGTCTCCACCGTCAGCCGCGTGAACGTGCGGCTCCCGGCGGGAGCGAGCGAAGGGCCCCGGTCATGACGGAGCTGCTGCATCCATGCGCCGGTGAAGCGGCGCACGTAGTCGGTGGCGTTCGCGAACCGTTGCAGGTCCAGGCGGCCGTCATCGGGAAATGCGCCGCTCGGACCGAAGCGGAACTCACCGGCGTAGAGCGGAACGTTGGTGACCACGAGGTCGTACGTGACGAGGTGCTCTTCGTCCCCGTCGCAGCAGAGGCTCATCGCTCCCCCGTGAGCGCGGAAGAGATTCGCGGCGCAGCTCGCCAGGTACGGGGGATATCCCCCGAGGAGCGATGCCCACCGCATCGCGTTCACCAGCCGATTCCGCAGCCGCAGGATGTCGGCGTCCATCCCGAGAGCGAAGGAGCCGACGAACCACCGGCCGTTCACCCGACCGAGATCGATCCGCCGGTCGGCGCCCGCCAACGCAGCGGTAACCGCACGGTCCAGGGCACTCCGGCCGCCGCGGCGCACGGACTCGAGCCCGAGCGAGCGCGCGACGTTGTTCGCGGTGCCGAGAGGCACGATGGCGAGCGGCGGCGACGGCTCGCCCGCATCGCGAATCCCCTGGATCGCGTCGCGCACGGTGCCGTCACCGCCCGCGGCCACGACGACGTCGGGTCGCTCGCGGGCGACGACCTCGGCGATGCGCTCGGCGTTGCCCGCAGGCTCGGTGTGGACCGTCATCGATGTCGGCGCGCAGCCGTTCGACAGAGCTTGCTCGGCACGGCTCCAGAGCTCCGACAGCGGGCCGGCGGCGAGACGTGTGTTCTCGACCACCACGAGCCGCGGCGCGGGCGCACCGCCCGGGATCGCGCGTCGGGAGCTCACCCGAGGACCATACATGCGGCGGTGGAGGGCGGCGAGGGACGGGGGGCGGAGGTGGGTGGTTGGCAGCGGCCCTTGTGCGACCGCGCGGGCCGTGTTCAGGACTGCGAATGATCGCCGGCCGGTCGAGTGGCAGACACGACGGCATCGAGACGCTCCGCGTGTGCGCCATGGTCTCCGTCGTCACGCTGCATGCGGCGATCGCCTACACCACGCTGCCGATGCCGGATCTCCTCTGGCTCGTTCACGATGGATCGCGGAATGCGGCCTGCGACTGGATTGCCTGGGCGCTGCAGGGGTTCTCGATGCCGGTGTTCTTCGCGATTGCCGGCTATGCCGCCGCCGCACGGATCGACGCTGCGGGTGCCGACGAGTACCTCGCGGATCGTTGGCGGCGCCTCCTCGTGCCGTCCCTCGGCGGAATGATCCTGCTCTTGCCCGTCACGTTCTACGTCTGGTCCCTCGGTTGGATCTCGTCGGGACGGTGTGTGCTCCGGGACGTTCTCCGCGTCGATTTTCCGGACGACATCCAGCGAAACCTCTGGGGTCCGGCTCACCTCTGGTTCCTCGAGTACCTGATCCTCCATTCGCTGTGTTTCTGGACGATCGAGCGGCTGCGCGCGCACGGCCGTGGGGTTCTCCCCTTCGCCGTTCCGGTCGTCTTCTCGCTCGCCGTTCTCGCCGCAGATCCGCAGGCGTCCATCACGCTCCGGAACTCCTTCCTGCCGGCCCCCGGTCGCTTCGCGTTCTATGCGGCATTTTTCGCGGCCGGCGTGTGCTTCCGCCGGAGCCCGCTCGTGGCCGAGGGGGCGGCGCGATGGAAGGCGATCTCGGGGTCGGTCGCCGCTCTGTCGCTGATCGCGATGGGCGCGCTCCTCCGCCGGCATCTGCAGGAGCCGCTCGCCGGTGCGGCTCTGGTCGCGCTGGCGCTATCCATTGCCGCCTACGCCTGGAGCTCGTGCTTCGCCGCCTTCGGCGCGGCACTCTCCGCGCCCCGCCGCCACTCGGAGCTCGTCCAGCGACTGGGCCGGGCGTCCTTCTGCATCTACCTGGTCCATCTCCCGGCGGTGGGTCTTGCGGCCGTGGCGCTCTCGCGCGTGTCGGCTCCCGCGTCCGTCGAAGTCCCGCTGGTGGTGCTCGCCGGCATCGCGGTCGGGATCGCGGCGCACGAGCGAGTGGTCGAGAGGACCTTTCTCGGAAGATGGATCGGCAGGGGACCGAAGGAGGTCCGGCAACGAGACGGAGAGCGCGATCGCAACCGCGGCGAGGATCAAAGGCGCGAGAGGTTGCCGATGAGATTCCGCACCGGCTGGTGATAGCGGTCGGGAATGTTGGCGAACACCAGTCGCGTTCGTCCGAGGCGGTCGGTGTGGATGGAGATCTCGCCTTGATGGATCGGCAGAGGCGCGAGCAGTCGCCGGAGCTTCGCTCGCTCCGCCTTCGAGAGCGCCCCACCCACCTCGATCACTCGTCCGCGCCGATCGCGGCGGAAGCGGACGTACGGGTGACGAGCCCGGAAGAGACCCATCGCGACCCGTTGATAGATTCTGCGGCGAGCGTCGGCAAGCGCGTCTGAAGGCGAGATGCCGCGAAGACTCGCCGCACGGATGGTCGTCGCCGCCGCCGCGATCGCGGTGGCGCTCGCGGTGCTCGAGCTCGGCGTTCGACTGGTCACGGCGTTCGACCGGAACTACCTCGACGCGCTCGTGAATCGGCCGCCATCGTCGGCGACGAGGCGGCTCACGCTCGCGGATCTCGTGCGGCCGAGCGACGACGATCGCATCGTCTACGAGCTCCGCCCGGGTGTCCGCGGTACGTTCCTCGGCCGCGAGGTCTCGGTGAACCGGCTCGGCATGCGAGATGACGAGCGCGGCGGCGACAAGCCGCCGGGGACGGTACGCATCGTCGGCCTCGGCGACTCGCACATGTTCGGCTGGGGTGTCGATCGTCGGGAAGCGTTCCTCGCCGTGCTCGAGGAGATGCTCCGCGAGCGAAGACCGGGGCGTCGCTTCGAGGCCTGGAACCTCGCGGTGCCGGGGTACAACTCGGTCCAGGAGGTGCGCACTCTCGAGCGCCGTATGGACGCGATCGATCCGGACCTGGTGATCATCAGCTTCATCGATAACGACATGCACCTGCCGAACTTCCTCGCGCGGCGCCCGGACTTCTGGACGCTCCGGCGATCGTACCTGGCCCAGCTGATCCGGCGGCGGCTCGCGACCGCACGCGGCGAGCGGCTCCGCCCGCTCGATCTCTCGATCATGGCCCCGGGGGAGCAGAGGCGGCCGGAGCGGGAGCTCGGGCGCGAGCGCTTCCCGGAACGGTTCTGGCCCCTCTTCGGCTGGAAGAACTTGGAGCAGGCCTACCGCAGGCTCGCGGCGGTCAGCCGCGAACGGCGGATTCCAGCGATCGTGGTCTTCGTCGGCACCGATCCGCCCGACGCCGAGTCGGTGCGTACCCTGAAAGCCCTCGCTGCGGAGGAGGGAATCGTCTCCGTGGACCCGCGCGAGCGGATCCTCGCGTACTTGCGGGAGACCGGACGGAAAGCGGATCGCCTGGTGCTCAGTCGCCGCGATCCGCATGCGAACCCCCAGCTTCACCGGCTGATCGCGGAGGCGATCTTCGACACGATCGTGGAACGCGGGCTGCTCCCGCCGGCCCCCGGACCGCCGGCGAAGTAGACGTCGATCGGCCCGGCCTGCCGCCGGCCACCGGGTTGCACTCTCGCGGGCTCGATGCCATCGATCACGGAGCAACGAATCCATTTGCGGGAGGTTCTGCCGATGCCAAAGCTCACCGACTCCGAACGCGACGAGTTCCTCCGCGAGCGCGGTCACCTCGCTCGCATCGCCACGATCCGGCCGGACGGCGCTCCCACCGTCGTGCCCGTGTGGTTCGCCTACGAGCAGGGCAAGATCTTCATCACGCCAAGGAAGCACTCGGCGTTTCTCGCCCATCTACGTCGCGATCCGCGCGTGGCGATCACGGTGGACGAGGAGGCGAACCGCTACCGCAAGGTGCTCGTCGAAGGCCCGGCCGACCTGGTTCACGAAGTCGGCGAGGATGATGCGTGGCGCGATCTCTATCGACGGATCGCCTGCCGCTACGTGGACGACGGGTCCGCGGATTACTACCTCACGGAGACGATCGACCAGCCGCGCGCGCTGATCGCCGTCGATCTCGTGAAGTCGAAGGTGACCACGTGGCGGATGCCGGGAGAGGACGAGCCCTACTCCGGAATCTGGGCGAAGCGCTACTACGATCGCGGTACCAAGATGTCGAGCGGGTCCGGCACGTCGTCACACGGCGATCACCTGAAGATCGGCTGAGGCATGAGGCTCGATCGCCCGCGAATCCCGCCGCTCGCGGCGGAGGCTTGGGACGGTGAGCTCGACAAGATCCGCGAGGGGGCGACCGAAGGCGGCCGCCAGCCGCCGGCGAACGTGATCGCCACCCTGGCGCAGCACCCGAAGCTGCTCAAGCGGTGGATGGTCTTCGCGAACCACGTGCTCGCCAAGTCGTCGCTGCCGATGCGGGAGAAGGAGCTGCTGATCCTCCGGGTCGGCTGGCTCTGCCGCGCCGGGTACGAGTGGGGCCAGCACGTGCGCATCGGCCGCCGCGCCGGCCTCACCGACGAGGAGATCGGGCGCATCCCCAAGGGACCCGACGCACCGGGATGGAGCGAGCTCGACCGCCTGCTGCTACGCGCCGCCGACGAGCTTCACACCGACGCCTTCGTGAGCGATGCGACCTGGAGCGCGCTCGCCGAGCGCTACGACACCCGACAGCTGATGGATCTCGTCTTCACCGTCGGGCAGTACCACCTGGTGTCGATGGCGCTGAACTCCTTCGGTGTGCCGCTCGATGCAGACATCGAGGGCCTGCCGGAGTGACGGCCACTTCGGAGGGCTACTTGGGCGTGTACTTGATCAGCACTCGGCTGCCGTCGGTGAGCCCCGTGCGGAAGCGCTCCGCGTAGGTCTCCCAGCCGTCCCCGTACTTCTTCGCGTAGGTGCTGAAGAGGATCGGGTGGATCTTCACATCCTTCACCACCGCGCCGGTGGCGAGAAACGACGGCCCATCCGCCGCGCCGACGGCGATCTTCGCCAGGGCGCGGCCGGCGCGGATACGGCGCACGCGCCACGCCGTCGGAGGTGATGCGACGTAGACGGCGCCCGGGTGATAGAGGAACCAGATCTCGGCAGGCCGCCCGAATTTCCCGTCCTTGCGCTGGCTCGACACGTACACGTACTTCGATTCCTCGAGACGACTCCGCGCGTCGGCGGGAATCGCGCCCCGCGAAGGAGCGCACAGGAGGAGGAGAACGACGGCGACGGTCCCTGCGACGTGCCTCATCTCCGCTCCCTTAGTCTCGTCGACCGGCGGCTTCAAGCATCCGCGGATTCGCCATCGATTTCGTCGGCGATCGCTTCGATGGCGATGACCGGGAAGCGGATGGCGAGCCAACGGGCGAGCGCCGCCGCGCCGAGACTTCCGCGTCGGCCGACGATCGTTGCGACGATCCGGGAATACAACGGGTGTCGACGCACGAACGCGAGCAGCGCCGCATCCCCCTCGGGTCCGGAGGCGTCGCGGAGGCGCGCGCGGAAGCGTCGCCCACCCACCTGCGCCTCGAACGTGCCCGCGGCCGCGGCATTCCGCAGCCAGTCGGCGCCGCGACCGTGCGCCGGTTGCACGTAGAAGGTCTCGGCGCGTGCGTCGCGCCCGAGCACGTCGAGGAGAACGCGCTGCGGCCGTCCGGTCGTCCGTCCGCGCGTCGCCACCAGGATCCAGCGGACGCCGAAGAGGCCGTGAAGTCGGCCGGCTTCGAACAGTGGCAGCGGCGCGCGCTGTAGCCGTTGCATCCAGGTGAGAGCCCTGGCGCGCTCGGACGACGTCACCTCACTTGCGCGCCGGCTCGAGCGACCTGAGGTATGCGACTACGGCGACCGCATCCTCGCGCTTCATGTGAAAAGACTTCATGGGCGGCAACGGCGGCGTGCCGTCCGCACGGACGCCGTGGGTGAGAAAATGGATGGCGTCCTCGTCCTTCAGCCACCCTGGAAGACCCGCGATCGCCGGCGCCTCGTCGCGCCAGTCGTCCGCCTTGCGGTTCCCGGCAGGGCGGAAGCCGTGCGGCCCTCCCTGGAGCCAGCGCGCCCGGTCGAGTGCGCCATCTTCGGTTCGCGGCGTGTGACAGTCCTGGCACAGGGCGACGTCCTCGACCAGGTACTTGCCGCGCGCCACCGCTCCGGCATCGGATCCCGCCCGCGAGGAGGCGAACGGTACGAGCAGGAGGACGATCATCGCGAGGAGGAGAATCGATCCCAGCCGGAGCATGTTCGGTCACCTCCGTGTCGCCGCGCGGATTCAACACCGCGGCGAACGTGAGGAAGCGGTGATCCGGTGACGCTGGTATACGGGCGCCGCATGAAGCCGCTCCGCTTCGCCGTGCCGGCACTCCTTGCGATGGCCGGGATCGTGCTGGCGCTGATCCTCGCGGAGGCGGGGTTTCGCGTCTTCGCGTGGGCGCGCGGCATGC
>JAXDLK010000093.1:0-21744 GCA_034666665.1 Candidatus Binatota bacterium | reverse complement strand
GGAGAGCGCCGCGACGACCGTCGCCACCGTCAGGCGCCGCATTCCGCGAAGCGGATCGGCGCCGCTACTGCAGCGTCCGCAGGTAGGCGATCACGTTCCTCAGGTCGTCGTCGGTGAGCCCCGGATTGCCGCCCTTCGGCGGCATCATCACCCCGGTGGTGTTCTTCGGATCGTCGGCGGCGCGGCCTTCCTTGATCATCGCGATCAGTTGGTCGTCGGACGACTGCTTGACGAAGTCGTTCTGCTTGAGCGACTTGCCGAGACCCTTGACGCCCGCGGCGTCGAGGCCGTGGCAGGTGGCGCAGGTGCTCATGAACGCCTGCTTCCCCTTCTCGGCATCGCCCCCTCCGCCTGCGGCAGCGGAGCCGGACCCGCCGGAGGTCTCCGTGCCGCTCTGACAAGCGACCACGGTCGAGAACACGACCGCGATCAGCATCCCCGGAGTCAACCAGCGCCCCGCTCTGCCCATCGTTCCTCCGTCCTCGTCGGTGATCGGAAGCTCTCGGTTCTCGCGCGGCTCCGCGCTCGTACGGTTCGCTCGCGTTTCTCCTAGCTCGGAACACGCAGAAAGCAAGCGGAGGAAGGAGCGGCTCCGACGAAAGAAGGTGGCCCGATCGTTCGAAAGAGCCTTGGTGAAAGAATCCCAAACCGGATAACTGACGCGCTCGCCCTTGGCGCATCGGCGGGTGGCGGAACTCGGAGGTGGAAGATGGGATGCCTGGAGGGACGTGTGGCGCTCGTGAGCGGCGGCGGTCGTGGAATCGGACGAGCGATCGCGCTCGCGCTCGCCGGCGCCGGAGCATCCGTGGCGGTGAGCTCTCGCACGAGAACCGAGCTCGACGACGTCGTCGGTGAGATCGAAGGGACCGGCGCCCGCGGCTTCGCGGTGACCGCCGACATGATGGACCGCGCGGCGATCCGCTCGATGGTCGAGGCGGTGATCGAGCGCTTCGGCCGTCTCGACGTTCTCGTCAACAACGCGGGGGGCGTCATCGGCGACATTCCCCAGCTCGTGGCGTATACGCACGACGACGGCCTCTTCGAGGACAACCTGTTTCTGAACCTGACGTCGGCATACTACGCGACCCGCGTGGCGCTGCCGCAGATGAAGCAGCAGCGTTGGGGTCGGGTGATCTTCATCGGCTCGGGATATGCGAAGAACGGCGGCGGACTGATTTCCTACAGCGCGGCCAAGCACGGCCTCGTCGGGTTCACGCGATCGCTGGCGTACCAGGTGACCGCGGACGGGATCACGGTGAATTGCCTCTGCCCGGGATGGACGAACACGCAGCTGGTCGACTGGGACCGGCTCGCCGGTGCCTACGGCACGACCGCGGAGATCGCGAAGGCGATGGCCGAGGCGGACAACGTGCAGCGGCGGATCCTCGAGCCCGAGGAGCTCGGACCGATGGCGGTGCTGCTGTCGTCGGACGATTCGCGGGGCATCACCGGCCAGGTGATCAGCGTCGACGGCGGCTTCAAGGTATGACGGAGGGAGGCGACTCATGAATCGACTGAAGGGACGGATCGCGCTCGTCACGGGCGCCGGTTCGGGGCTCGGCGCCGCCATCTCGCGGCGTTTCGCCGAAGAAGGCGCCGTGGTCGTGGTCAACGATCTCCACCTCGACACGGCGGAACGCGTGCACGCGGAGTGCGAGAAGACGACGCCCGGCGGAGCGGCCGTCGCCGCCGACGTCGCCGATTCCGCGGCGGTACGCCGCATGTTCGAGGACTTCGACCGCAAGTACGGACGCCTGGACGTGCTCGTCAACAATGCGGGGATCGGGCTGGTCGGCGCGCGGAGCGCCGCCTACACGCGTCTCTGGCGCCAGCAGATGAACGAGCTGCAATCGAGCGGGGCGATCCAGAGCCACTGCGACACCACGATCGAGCTCTCCGACGAGGATTGGGACCGGATGCTGCGGATTCACCTCTACGGCACTTTCTACTGCAGCCGCGAAGCGCTGAAGATCATGCGCCGGCAGACGGGAACGCCTTCCGCGGGGAAGATCGTCAACATGGGCTCGATCATGGGCACCGCGGCCGGCGCGGGCGCGATCGACTACTGCGCGGCGAAAGCCGGGATTCTCGGGTTCACTCGCGCGCTCGCGCGCGAGCTCGTCACGCGAAACATCCAGGTGAACGCGATCGCCCCCGGCTTCATCGAGACGCCGTTGATCGATCCGTTGAAGGAGGTCCACGACCTGATCAGGCTCTCGACGCCGCAGGGTCGGCTCGGGCAGCCGGACGACGTCGCCTGGGCGGCGGTGTACCTCGCGTCGCCGGAGTCGGACTTCGTCACCGGGCAGGTCTTGTCGCCGAACGGCGGCTGGCACATGAGCCAATGAGCGCGCCGCGCGTGCGGCAGAGGAGGTGCAGATGAGTCTCTGGACGACCCAAACCGACGGACAGGTGGTGGTGGCGACGTACAAGAACCCGCCGATGAACTACTTCTGCGCCGAGGGGACGCAGGAGCTGGTGCGGCTGATCGAGCAATGGCGGGATCCCGCGATTCGCGCGGTCGTGCTCACGGGCGGCATGCCCGGCAAGTTCATCACCCACTACAGCGTCGAGGAGCTCCACCAGCTGGCGAGCGACCGCGAGGGGATGCGCGCGGCGGGCACGTCACTGACGGCCGCGTATCACCGCATGCTGCTCGAGCTTCGCGACCTGCCGAAGGGGGTCGTCGTGGCGATGAACGGCGACACCATGGGCGGTGGCTTCGAGCTCTCGCTCTCCTGCGACATCCGCATCGGTCAGAAGGGCGACCACCGCTTCGGCTTGCCGGAGGTACGGCTCGGCATCCTGCCCGGAGGCAGCGGCACGCAACGGCTCTCGCGCCTGATCGGCGCCGGGCGCGCGATCGAGTTCATCCTCCGTTCCCGCGTGGTCCGGCCGGAGGAGGCGCTGGCGATCGGCCTCGTCCACGAGGTCGTCGACGATGCCCTCGCACGGGCGAAGCAGGTCGCGCAGGAGATCGCGACCCTGCCGCCGCTGGCGGTCGCACGCGCCAAGCACGCGGTCTACACCGGGAGCGACACGCATCTGCAGGCGGGGCTCGACGTCGAGGGCTCGGCGTTCCTCGAGACCATGCTCTCGGACGACGGCGTTCTCGCGATGAAGACTTACATCGACCTGCCGTACGAGAAGCGCCGCGACTGGTTCGAGAGCGGGACGACGTACCCGAAATACAAAGGGAGATAGCCGTCCGCGGCGTCCCGGGGGTGACGCCGCGCCAGAGGGGGAGGTGACGATGCGCGCTCCGGCGCGAGGGATGGCGATTGCCCTGATCGCCACGGCGGTGTGCGCGAGCGCCGCGCGATCGAGCTTGATCGTGGCGCCCGACGTGAGCGTCCGCGACGGCGGCATGGGCGGGAACGTGGTCGCGACGCCGACCGACGGTGCGAGCACTCTGCTGGTGAATCCCGCGGGCGTGACGCGGATGCGCGGCACGCGTCTCGAAGACAGCATCTTCCTCCTGTTCACGAGCGGGCGGTATTCGAACGCGGCGATCGGCTACGACACCAAGAGCTCGGAGCTGCCGGTGGCGCCGACGCTGTGGATCGGGACCGACAAATGGCGGCCCTGGTTCTTCGGCTTCGGGCTCTACGGGACGGCCGGCGCGTCGTTCAACTTTCCCGGCAACCCCGCGACCGGCATTCCGAACCGCTTCCTCTCCGAGTTCACGGTGATCCAGGCGGGATTCGTCGCCGGCGTCCACCTGACGGAGACGCTCCGTCTCGGCGCTCAGGTGGCGCCGACGTACGGCGCCATCAAGGTCCGCACCGGCTCGCCACTCGGACCGGTCCGCTATGACATCGACGGGATCGGAGTGAACGGCGTCGTCGGGCTTCTCTGGGAGGCGACGCGGACGACCACGTTCGGGCTCTCGTGGCGAAGCCCGACCGTGATTCCGATGAGCGGCGACGGAGACGTCGGCGACGCGGACGAGGAGGTCGAGATCGACTTCCACACTCCACAGCTCGTCACGTTCGGTCTCGCGCACCGGCTGACGCCGAAGCTGACGGTCTCCCTGCAGGCGCGCTGGAGCGACTACCCGGAATTCGAGAAGGGCGAGTTCGAGTTCCAGAACTTTCCGATGCTGAACCAGCCCTTCGTGAGCGGTGCTCGCTCGACGTTCCGCTACGGCGCGGGCCTCGAGTACGCCGTCGCCCCCTGGGCGGACCTCTGGCTCGGCGTCTCGCGCGAGGAGTGGATGATCGAGGAGAAGTCCCTCTCGCCGCTGCTCTACGACACGACCGACGTCCTGATCGGCTTCGGCACCGGCATCAGCCGTGGCCGCTGGACGATCCGGCTCGTCGGCGGCGTCGCTTCCGTGGAGGATCGCGTCGCCACCGCCGACTCCAACCCGCGCTTCCCCGGACGCTACCAGCTCGAGGGAGGCGTCGCCGGCCTCGGCATCCGCTACCTCTTCTCGCCCTGAGAGGCCCTTGCCGCCCGCGGCGGCTCCTCGACCTCCTCGGGAATCGGCGGCAGGTCCTCGACCCGGAAGTGGTAGTAGGCGAGCGCCCCGAGGCCGAGGAGCGCCGAGCAGAGCTCCGAGAGGCGCATCGTGAGCGCGACGGTCAGTCCCGATGCCGCACCGTAGCCGAGCGCCTCGAACATCAGCACGTGGCTCTCCTCGAAGACGCCGAGGCGCGCGGGGACCAGGAACAGCGTGGCCTCGACGAAGACGAGACCGGCCGCGGTGGTGAGCGCGGTCTCGAAGCTCGGCTCGAAGCCGAGGGCCGAGAGCGCCAGGTAGAACTGCAGCGTGCGCGCGATCTGCCCGAGGAGGTGAAGCAGCACGGAGATCGCCAGGTCCCGCTGGTGGTGGATGAAGAAATTCTGGATGCGGTCGTCGAACGTTCGTGCACGACCCGGCAGGCGCTCGACCAGCGCCGACGCTCCGAACACCGTCTGCAGCACGCCGACGCCCAGACGGAAGATCCCGGCACGCTGGAGAAGGAAGAACGCCACCAGGCCGGCGAGCCAGAGCCCGAACGCGATCAGCGCGTAGAGCCGCTCCCGCGGACCGAAAGGCACGCGGCCGAACACGGCGAACAGCCCGAAGACGAGGAAAACCGCCTGGCCGACCGCGAACGTGAGCTTGTCGAGAATGATCGACGCGAAGCCTTCCGCTGGCCGCACCCAGCGGCGGATCAGCATGCCTTTCACCACCTCGCCGCCGACCGTCGCCGTCGGCGTGAGCACGTTGACGGCGAATCCGGCCGTGCGCGTGAGAAACACGTCCAGCCGGGAGACCGTTCGCGCCTCCGCCGGCAAGCAGTAGCGCCAGCCTTCCGCATGGAGCGCGTCGATGGCGATCTCGATGGCCACGATCGGCACGAAGCCCCAGCCGATGTGGCGGATGCCGTCGAGGATCGCCGCGATGCCGACGCTGCGAACCACGACCACGAACAGCGCCACGCCGACGACGAGCAGGATCAGCTGAAGGCGCCGCATGAACAACCGGTCGCTCGACGGGAAGCCTTCGCTTATACCGCTGCCGGCGTGATTGTCGAGTTGGGGGACCGCCACCGGATCGGCCGCTCGCGCGGAAATTGACGCCCCTGGACTGGCGACATATGACGGACGCCCCGTGATCGAGGTCGAGGACCTGACGAAGGACTTCGGCGCCACGCGCGCCGTCAACCACGCGTCCTTCAAGGTCGAAGCCGGCGAGATCATCGGGCTCCTCGGCCCGAACGGATCCGGCAAGACCACGCTGATGCGCGTGCTCACGGGCTTCTTTCCGCCGACCTCGGGCCACGCCCGCATCGGCGGGCTCGACGTCGAGGAGCACTCGCTCGAGGTGCGCCGCCAGATCGGCTACCTCCCGGAGAACGTCGTGCTCTATCCCGACATGCGGGTCGAGCGTTTTCTCTCGTTCTGCGGCGAGGTCAAAGGGCTCGGACGGCAGAAGCTTCGCGAGCGGGTCGAGCGCGTGATCCAGGACGTCGGCCTCGCCGAGGTGCGGCGGAAGGAGATCGGCAAGCTCTCCAAGGGATACCGGCAACGCGTCGGCATCGCACAGGCGCTCGTCCACGAGCCGCGCGTGCTCGTGCTCGACGAGCCGACCGTCGGCCTCGATCCGAATCAGGTCGTCGAGATCCGCGAGGTGATTCGCGCTCTTCGCGGCCAGGCGACGATCCTGCTGTCGACGCACATCCTTCCCGAGGTGAGCGTCGTCTGCGACCGCGTGATCATCATCGATCGCGGCCGCGTGATCGCGATCGACACCACGGAAGGCCTCCACCGCAAAGTGCACGGCATGTCGCAGACGCTCGTTCGGGTGGAAGGGCCGGGTGACGGCGTCGCCGTCGCCCTCCGTGCCATCATCGGCGTGGATCGCGTCGACGAGCGCCCGGTGCCGACGGATTCCTCGACGCGGCTCGTGGTCACGTCCTCGCGCGGCGAGGACGTCCGCAAGGAGATCGTCCAGGTGATCGCCGCGGGACGGTGGTCGCTGCTCGAGGTGAGCCCGATCGCGCTCACGCTGGAGGAGCTGTTCGTGCGGCTGGTTCGCGAGGACCGCGCACAGGTGAGCGGGGCTTCTCCCGGCGGCGCCGGCGCCGCCGGCCATTGAGGCGCCTCCCGGGCCCCTCGAGCCACTGATGCGAAACGCCTGGGCGATCTACAAGAAGGAGCTCCGCTCCTATTTCGTCTCGCCGCTCTTCTGGGTGGTGAGCGCGGTGTTCCTCTCGCTGTCCGGGTACTACTTCTACTCGGACCTCTCCTACTTCACCCAGTTCGGTTTCGGTCAGAACATCCTCGAGAACTTCTATCAGCTGCTCTTCGTCGACTTGCGGCTGGTGATGCTGCTCACCGTGCCGATGCTGACGATGCGACTGCTCGCCGAGGAGCGGAAGCTCGGCACGATCGAGCTCCTCTACACGTACCCGCTCCGCGACGGCGAGATCTTCGCCGGCAAGTACGCGGCGTGCGCCACCGTGTTCGTGCTGATGGTCTCGGGCACGCTGCTCTACCCGCTGTATCTCTATTCGATCCAGCCGTACGACTGGATCGGAGTGCTCGGCGGCTACATGGGCCTTCTCCTCCTGGCGTCGGTCTTCATCGCCTGCGGCCTCTTCGTGTCGTCGCTGACGGAAAGCCAGGCGATCGCCGCCGTCGGCACGTTCTTCCTGCTGCTCATCTTCTGGATCATGTCGTGGAACGAGGCGGCGCTGGCGCCATCGATCCGCGACGCGGTCAAGGCGCTCTCGATGTTCGACCACTTCCTGATGTTCGCGCAGGGCGTGATCGATACCGGCGACATGTTCTACTACGTCGTCTTCGCGGTCTTCTTCAGCGCGCTCACGCTGCGCTCCATGGAATCCCGCCGCTGGAGGGGGAAACGCTGATGGAGGGCCTGAAGAACTACGGACATCTGATCCTGAACGTCCTCGGTCTCCTCGCCCTGCTCATCATGATCGAGGTGATCGTCTTCAAGAACAACGTCCGCTTCGATCTGACTCCGGAGCACAAGTTCACGCTGTCGCCGCATGCGGCGAAGATCCTCGACGACCTGAAGAAGCCCGTCGAGGTGCTGGTGTTCACGCGCGACGAGGACCCGCGAAATCCCGCGCTCCGCGACCTCCTCTGGCGGGTGCGGAATCAACAGCCGCTCGTCGCCTACCGGTTCATCGACGTGAACCGGAACCCGGCGCTCGCGCGCCGCTACAAGGCCGACGCCTACGGGCTCGTGGTGGTCGAGAGCGAGGGCCGGCGAAAATCGACCAGCAACATCCGCGAGGAGCTGCTGATGGCCTCGATTCTCCAGGTGACGCGCGAGGAGAAGAAGACGATCTACTTCCTCGAGGGTCACGGCGAGCGCGACCCGAAGAACACCGACCGGCAGCAAGGTTATTCGAGCGCGACGTCGGCGATCGAGCAGGAGTTCTACCAGGTCCGTCCGCTGTCGCTGCTCGGCGGCAACGACGTGCCGAAGGACGCGACCGCCGTGATCGTCGCGAACCCGAAGACCGATCCCCGCCCGGAAGAGTTCCTCAAGCTCGAAGCCTATCTGCAGCGTGGCGGCGCGGCCTTGGTGATGACCGATCCCGGAGGGAGCTCGGCGCTGACCGCGTTCCTCGCGCGCTTCCGCATCGGCCTCCCCGACGAGATCGTCGCCGACTCCGAGTACAGCATGTCCGAGGGCGAGCCGCTGACGGCGCGCGTGCCGAACGTCTCGGACGGGAGCTTGATCACGTCGACGCTCGACAGCGATCCGGTCTTCTCCTACACGCGCCCGCTCCAGCAGCTGGACCCGATCCCCGGGCGCGAGGCGCTCTACCGCGAGCTGCTGGCGACCTCTCCCAGCGCCTGGGCGATTCCCGCGAAGAGCGGGCAGATCGCGCCCAGCGAGATCGACTATCGCTCGGGGTACACGCGCGGGAAGCGGGTGGTGGGGGCCGAGATCGTGCTCGCGCTCGAGGCCGGCGGAAATCCCGACCAGGAGTTCCAGGAAGGCGAGGTCGTGCCGCGCCCGGTGAGTCGGATGATCGTCTTCGGCGACTCGGACTTCGCCAACAACTTCTTCATCGAGCTGCTCGGCAACAAGGACCTGCTGCTGAACAGCGTCAACTGGCTGGCACGCGAGGACCAGCAGATCGCCGTGCGGCCGAAACGCAAGGCGATGGGCAAGGAGCAGTTCTACGTCTCCAGCCGCCAGAGCTACTGGGCGTTCCTGCTCGCGACGATCATCGAGCCGGCCGTGTTCCTCGGGTTCGGCATCGCCGTCTACGCGTGGCGGAGAATGTCGTGACCTGGAAGAAGACGCTCACGTACTGGGTGCTCTTCCTCGTGCTCGCCACCTACTACGGGCTGTTCGAGCATCGGGCGCCGCCGCCACGGATCGAGCAGACGAAGGAGGAGCAGGTGCTGCCCTTCTTCGAGGACGAGGTGGTGGCGCTGACGGTGCAGGCGAACGGCCAGACGATCCGCGGCGAGCTCGGAGAGAAGAAGCGGTGGAAGGCGGTGTCGCCGCCCGGGGCGCAGGTGCCGAGCGACCTCTTCAATGCGCTGGTCGACGGCCTCACCGCCGGGCAGCGCGCCGAGGTGGTATCGGCGTCGCCCGATCAGGAGCAGCTCGCCGGCTTCGGGCTCTCCGCGCCCGCGTGGACGCTCGACGTCGAGACCAAGGGCGGCAAGAAGATGCACGTCGAGTTCGGTGACCGGAATCCTCCATCGACCGGCGTGTACGCACGAACCGGCGACTCCCCGCGCGTCTTCCTCGTCGGGCTGAACGTGCAGTATTACGGCGAGCTGATCGTCACCGCCGGATCGGCGACGGCGAGCACCTCACCGACGGCCGCCCCCGCTTCCTGACGACTTCGACGCTCGGGACCGGGCGAGATCCCGGGCTGCGCATTTTCACCCGCGGCCCCACAGGCCATTCGGCGCAGCACCTCGATGGTCGACCGTGTATGTCCGCCCGTCCCGGGCCGGTATCTCGCGCCGTTTGTGTCGCCGGTCGGGGCGTGTGCATGCTCAGCCGTCCTCGTGCGGGGACGGGAGCGAGCTGGGCTACCCGGGCAGCCGATCGCCGTCTCCGAGAACGCGAGGACCGTGGAAGTCCTTCCGAGATCGGGTCGCAACCGATCTCCCGGCTCTGCGCGGCACGGATTGGCGGATCACGCGAGGAACGCCGGCAACTGATCGAGCCCGGCGGCGTCCCTCGTTGGAAGGACGTGCCGCGATGAGCATCGAGACGGTTCCGCGATTTCAGTGGCTGCGCCGGATTCTGGCCTCCGTAACGGTCGCGCTTCTGCTCCTGCCGGCAAGCCCGGCCGGGAGCGCCTCGCCGGAACGAGGCGCGGCCGCCGCGGCAGTGGCACGTGTCGCGGCGATGGCGGCAGCGATGGAGACCCAGACGTTTCACGAACGCGATCTCCTGGCCACTCCGGGTGTCGTCGCCGTCGGGCTGGGTGACGGACGCGCCGGCGGCGAGCTCGAGCTGCACGTGTATCGCACCGACGGCGATCGAGCGCTCTCCGATGGACTGCCCGCGCTCGTCGGTGGTCTTCCCGTGCGGGTGTTTCGCACGAACGCCTTCCGGGCGCTCGACGGACCTCCGGGCTTCTCGCATCGACAGAGCTTCGCGCTTCCCGTGCCGATGGGGGTGTCGACCGGCAACAACAACGGGTGCAGCGCGGGAACTCTCGGCTTCCGCGTGGTGCGAATTTCCGACGGCGTACCGGGCTACGTCACGGCCGCGCACATCGCATCGGCGGGGACTTCGCAGTTCTGCCCGAACGCCGCCAAGGTCGGGGAGCCCCAGTTTCAACCCGGGCTCCTCGATGGGTCGTGCGCCGCAGGCTCGCCCCCGATCGGCCGGCTGGGGCGGACGACCCGTGTCGCGATGAGCACCGATGCCTCGAATCGCGTCGATGCCTCGTTCGTCAAGAGTCGGCGTAGCTGGGTCGACAAATACATCCTCGACATCGGCGATCCGAGCCCTGCGATCGCGAGCCCGATCATTGGCGAGACGGTGCAGAAGAGCGGCCGGACGACCGGCCTCACGCAGGGTACCGTGGTCTCGACGAACGTCACCCTTCTCGTCGGCTACGGCGTCTGCGGCGTCGCGAAGTTTCTGCGGCAGATCATCGTCGCGGGAACCGCGTTCGTCCAACCCGGCGATTCCGGTGCGGCGCTCCTGAGCCTGCGCAAGGACCGTTCCGGCCGCTATCGCCCGATCGGGCTCATCTTCGCCGGTTCCGACCAGTTCGCTGCGGCGAATCCGATCCGCGACGTGATGGCGGCGCTCGGTACGGCGATCGACACCGCGGATTGAACCGGGCGTCTTCGAAGGCCCGCAGCAAAATTGACAGCATTCCCGAGCGCGTGGTAGCGCCTCGCCGGTTCGATGGATTTCGGCTTCAGCGAGGAGCAGGACCTGCTGCGCAAATCGGCGCGCGACTTCCTCGCCAAGGAATGCCCGATCCCGTTCGTCCGACGCATGATGGAGGACGAGACCGGGTTCACCGGCGAGGTCTGGCGCAAGATGGCCGACCTCGGCTGGATGGGGCTGGTCTTTCCGGAGGACGTCGGCGGCTCGGGGCTGGACATGGTCGACCTCGTGGTGGTCCTCGAGGAGATGGGTCGCATGGTCATGCCGGGACCGTTCTTCTCCACGGTGCTGCTCGGTGGCATGGCGCTCGCGGAAGGCGGCAGCGAGGAGCAGAAGCGGCGCTACCTGACGAAGCTCGCCGCCGGAGAGCTCAAGGCGACGGTCGCGATCCTCGAGCCGAGCGCTCGGTGGGACGCGAGCGGCATCGAGGCCCGCGCCGAGCCTGACGGCGAGGGTTTTCGCCTGACGGGCACGAAGCTCTTCGTTCCGGACGCCCACGTCGCCGACCTGCTGCTGGTGGCCGCGCGCACGGGCGGCGGGGGTGCGGAGGGCATATCCGTGTTCGCGCTCGAGCTCCCCGCAACCGGCGTCACGGTCGAGCCACTGAAGACGCTCGATCAGACGCGCAAGCTCTGCGAGGTCACGCTCGACGGCGTGGCGGCCGGTCGCGGGGCGCTCGTCGGTGGCGAGGGACGAGGGTGGCCGCTCCTCGAGAGGGTGATGGATCGCGCGAAGGTGGGTCTCTGCGCGGAGATGTGCGGCGGCGCCGAGCGGGTGCTCGAGATGAGCGTCGACTACGCCAAGATCCGCGTGCAGTTCGACCGTCCGATCGGCAGCTTCCAGGCCATCCAGCATAAGTGCGCGAACATGCTGCTCCAGGTCGAGAGCTCGAAATCGGCGACCTACTACGCGGCCTGGGCGGTCGCCAAAGACGTGCCGGAGGCGCCGCTCGCGGCCGCGATGGCGAAGGCGTACACCAGCGATGCGTACCGCATCGTCGCCGGCGACGGGATCCAGATCCACGGCGGGATCGGCTTCACCTGGGAACACGACATGCACCTCTACTTCAAGCGCGCGAAGCATTCGGAGCTCACGTTCGGCGACGCGGTCTGGAACCGCGACCGGGTCGCCGACCTGATCGACATCTGAGGAGGGAATCGGTCGATGCCGATGGACAAGGACGCAGTGGGACGCACCGGCTCGCCGGTCGAGATGCGGGTGGAGCTCGGCAAGGTGCGAGAGTTCGCCCGCGCGATCAAGGACGACAATTCCGTCTACTTCGACGAGGAGCGGGCGAAGCGCGAGCAAGGCGGCGTGATGCCGCCGCTCACGTTCACGATGACGCAGGCGTTCTGGGGCGAGGGCGGGCCGAAGCTCGACCTCGACTTCCGCCGTCTGCTGCACGGCGGACAGGAGTTCGAATATCGGAAGCCCGTGTACGCGGGCGACCGGCTGACCGCGACCGGCCGGGTCGCGGACGTCTACAAGAAGCCGGGGAAGCGCGGCGGCGAGATGACGTTCGCCGTCCTCGAGACCGAGTACAAGAACCAGAACGGCGAGGTCGTGCTGGTCGCGCGATCGACGCTGATCGAGACGGCGAAGGCCGTCGAGAAGAAGGACTGACGCATGGCCCGCTGGAACGACGTGAAGGAAGGCGACGAGATCCCGAAGTTCGTCGTCGACAAGCTGACGCGGACCGACATCGTGAAGTACGCGGGGGCGTCGGGCGACTTCAACCCGATTCATCACGATCAGACGTTCGCCGAGACGGCCGGCTACCCGACCGTGTTCGCGCACGGGATGCTGAGCGCCGGCTTCGTGAGCAAGTGTCTGACCGACTTCGTCGGCCGCGCCAACGTCCGCAAGTTCGGCGTGAGCTTCCGATCTCAGGTGTGGCCGGGGGACACGATCACCTGCACCGGCAAAGTCACGCGCAAGGTCGAGGCGGATGGGGAGAAGCGGATCGAGGGCGAGCTCGTGGCCACCAACCAGAAGGGCGAGGCGGTGATCACCGGCACTTTCGTCGCGACCGTCCCGGGCTGATCTCGAGTACCGACGGAAATGCTCATTCTGGGCGAACATTGCTCGATCGACTCCCCCTCACCCGCCGGCTGCGCCGTCGGCCTCTCCCCCCATTCGGGGGGCGAGGCGAATCGGTTGCGGCCCTGCGGGCCGTGCTGAGTATGCGCCTCGAGGGAAAGGTCGCGCTCGTGACCGGCGCGGCGCGCGGCATCGGCCGCGCGATCGCCGAGCGCCTCGCGCGGGAAGGCGCGGCGGTCGCGGTGCTGGACGTCGACCGCGACGCCGCGGAGGAGGCGGCCGCGGCGATTCGCGACTCGGGAGCCGGCGCGCTCGCGGTCCCCGCGGATCTCACCTCGTACGAGGAGACGCGCGCGGCATTCGCCGCGGCGGACCGGCTCGGGCCGCTCGACGTGCTCGTCAACAATGCCGGCTGGGACAAGATCGCGCTCTTCGCCGAGAGCCCGCCCGAGCTCTGGTACCGGGTGATCGACATCAACTTGAAGGGGCCGATCCACGCGACGCGCGCGGCGCTCGACCGCATGATCCCGCGGAAGGCCGGCCGGATCGTCTCGATCGCCTCCGATGCGGGCCGCGTCGGGTCGACGGGAGAGGCGGTGTACTCCGGCTGCAAGGCAGGGGTGATCGGCTTCTCCAAGACGATCGCACGGGAGGTCGCGCGCCACGGCATCACCGCCAACGTCGTCTGCCCCGGGCCGACACAGACGCGCCTCCTCGACGAGGTTCGCCAGGGCGAGCGAGGCGAGAAGATCATCGCCGCGATGACGCGAGCGATCCCGCTCGGCCGTCTCGGCGAGCCGCAGGATCTCGCCGGCGCCGTTCTCTTCTTCGCTTCGGACGACGCCGCGTTCGTGACGGGTCAGGTGCTGAGCGTTTCCGGCGGCCTGACGATGGCGGGCTGACGATGGCGATGCTCACGGCGGAAGCGCTGCTCGAGGCGATCGACGGGCCGGTCGTCACGGGAACCCTCGAAGGCAAATCGATGCCGATCCTCACGCGGTTTCCCGATGGACGGATCGGCTTCCGCATGATGGGCAAGTTCGCGAAGAGCGAGGCGCCGGCGCCGATCGTCCGGGTCGAGTTCGAGAGCGGCGACTCGGTGCGGGTCGGCGCCGAGCAGGTGTTCGTGAAGAAGGGCGGGGAAGAAGTGCGCGCCGCCGACCTGGTGCCGGGAGATGCGCTGGAGATGGCCTGGGATTACCCGGCCGGATACTCGCCGCCCGATCTTCCCGAGCGCCGGCCGTCGGATGGTACCTTGCGCGTCCGCGCAACCGCGCCGGACGGCGAAGCGGACGTGTTCTCCGCGCCGATCCGCGAGACCGGCAGGTTCTTCCTGACTGCGGGCGCGCTGCTGAAGGCGTGACGCCACCCGCGCCGCCGGTTCGCTCGCTCGAGTCTCTCGACCGCACCGTCAGCCGATGTCGGCTCTGCCCGCGGCTCGTCGCGTACCGCGAAGAGGTCGCCCGGACGAAGGTCAAACGGTTTCGCGGCGACGAATACTGGGGGCGGCCGGTCCCGAGCTTCGGCGATCCCCGGGCGCGCCTGCTGATCGTCGGCCTCGCTCCCGCGGCGCACGGCGGCAACCGGACGGGACGGATCTTCACGGGGGACCGGAGCGGCGATTGGCTGTTCGCGTCGCTTCATCGAACGGGGTTCGCGAGCCAGCCGACGTCGATCGCGCGCGGCGACGGTCTCCGGTTGCGCGACGCGCGCGTCACCGCGGTCGTGCACTGCGCGCCCCCCGCGAACAAGCCGGAGACCGACGAGCGCGACCGCTGTCTCGCGTACCTCGTCCGCGAGATCGAGCTCCTGCCCGAGCTCCGCGTGTTCGTCACGCTCGGCAGCTTCGCCTTCGACGGGCTCCTGCGCGCGCTCCGCGGGCGTGGTGAGGCGCCGCCGAAGCGCGCGCGCTTCGGTCACGCGGTGCGTGTCGACCTGCCGAGCGGGCGCGTGATCCTCGGCTGCTACCACCCGAGTCAGCAGAACACGTTCACCGGCAAGCTGACGGAGCCGATGATCGACACCGTGTTCGCCGAGGCCCGCCGACTCATCTGAAAAAGGGGTCGGGAGTCTTTTTCCATCGGTCAGCGGTCGCTGGTTCGCCTGACCGCTCGAAAAAGACTCCCGACCCCTTTGTTCAGCGCGACAGCTGGTCCGCCAGCGTCAGCGCGCTGAAGTAGCCGAAGAAGATCAGCGATCCGGCGAGCGCCGCGACGCGGACCGGGCTCGGACGCAGCGGACCCGAGAAGGTGGTCAGGTTGAGCCAGAGAAGCAGGCCCGAATAGAGGAACATGACGAACCCGTTCAGGCACGAGGACAGCACGAGGAGAGACAGCGGCTGATCGAAGCCGCCGAGCACGATCGCGATGCCGAGCGCCACCATCGACCAGACGAGGGCGACGTAGATCCGCGACGGCGTCCACGCGCGCCGATCCGAGAGAAAGCTCACCTTGACCACGTCCGCGGCGACGCGGGAGACGGCATCGAGCAGACCGAGCTCGGTCGAGAAGAGCACCGCGAGCGCCGCGCCGAGAAAGAGGTGGCGAGCCCCGGGACCGAACCGTCTCTCCAGCGTCGCCGCCTGGTCGGCGATGAAGCCGAAGCCCTGCGACACCGGAGCGCCGGGCTCGAGCAGCGAGTACGCGAGCAGGCAGAGAAGCACGAGAGACAGGTTGCAGAGGAGCCAGAACGTGAAGAAGTGCTCGAGGTTCGCGCGGCGCCACCAGACCTTCCAGCGCGCCAGGTTCGCGGTGTCGGGAGGGAAGACGTAGCCGATCTCCGTCGCCGCCTCGTCGCGGCCGGTGAACGGACTGGTGATCCGGCCCATCCAGCAGCCCATGCCGTAGCCCTTGTCCTTGATGTAGTTCGACTGCGCGAGGTTCGCCGTGCCTCCGGCACCCGCGAAGGCCAGCGCCCCGAGCAGGAGCGGCACGTCGATTCCCGGCGGTAGATGGCCGAAGCGAAGCGCGCCCGCCGCGAGCGCGGCGAGCGCATCGCCGCGCACGACCAGGACCGCGAGGATCCCGAGAAAGAGGAAGATCGCGGTCACCAGGATCATCTGCAAGAGCTCCACCGCGCGGTAGACGACGGGGCTCACGGTGAGCACCACGCCGCAGAAGGCGAGACTGCCGACCGTGTACGCGGTGACGTTGCCGCCGAGCTCCCACGCGAGGATCGTGGAGCCTCCGGTCGCCCAGCCCGGCCACATCCACGGGATCGTGCCGCAGGCGAGGAAGACCGGCCCCCAGGCTCGGCCGAGGCGCAGGAACCCAGTGACCGCGCTCTCGCCGGTCGCGAGCGTCCAGCGCTCGATCTCCATGTTCAGGAAGAACTGGATGGTGACGCCGACCCAGCAGGCCCAGAAGACCGCGAATCCCCATTCCGCCGTCAGCCGGGGCCAGAGCACGAGCTCGCCGCTGCCGATCGAGAGACCGGCGAGGATGACGCTCGGCCCGAGCATGCGCCGGAGCGGCACGGGCTCGGGGAGCTCGCGTCGTCCGGGCGCGGGCAGCACCTGGTCCGGGACCCGAATCGCTTCCATCCTGCCTCCGCCTCGGTGCTGCTTCCGACCCCGCTCGATCAGAACACGGTGCCGATGAACGTGCCGAGGACCGAGATCGGCGCCTGGTCCTCGATCCCCTGAGTCGCGCGCGTGAGCCCGCGCACCGCATCCTCGGCCTCGAGGTAGAGGTCGTCCTCGTTCAGGAGCTTGCCGAGCGTGCCCTCGCCGGTCCGTACCTGGTCGGAGATCGACTCGACGTTCTGCGCCGTCACCTCGAGGCTCGCCATGGTCTCGCGGAGGTCGTCATACAGCTGGTCGTCGCGGAGCATGCGCCCGAGCAGGCCGTCGCCGCGCGCGAGGCGGCTGGTCACGTCGTGGACGTCGCCGGTGATGCGCCGGATGTCGCCGAACGACGCGTTCAGCGACTGCAAGGTGACGACGGCCTCGTCGTACAGGCGGGAATCCGCGAGCAGCCGCCCGAGCGTGCCCTCGCCGCTGGCGAGCTTCTCGGTCACGCCGTTCAGATGATCGAAGATCCCTTGCACGCTCTGCCGGTTCTCCTCGACCATGGTGTTCACGTTCTCGAGCAGCCGATCCTGGTTCTCGTTCAGCGACTCGGCGAGATCGCGAACGCTCGACGCCACGCCCTGGAGCTCGCGGACCATCTCGGAAATACCCGCGGGCTCCTCGGTCCGCAGCGTCGATCCCGCCGGTAGCGGCGGAGCGTCGGGAGATCCCGGATCGATCGACACGAATCGGGTTCCGGAGAGCGCCTGGAAGTCGAGGCGAGCGACGGCGTCGCGATGCACCTCCACGCCGTCATCGATCGCGAGCTCGATTCGAACCTTGTCCTTCTGGAGCGCCACGTCGCGCACCGTTCCCGAGGCGACGCCGGCGACGCGGACGTCGGCGCCTTCGGTCACACCCTGTACGTCGCGGAACTCCGCGGCCAGCGTGTAGCGCTTGCGGAACATTCCCGTGCCGACGGTGATCTCGATGAAGACCGCGAACAGCACCACGCCGCCGAGGAAAAAGAGACCCACCTTCTGTTCCTTCGAGAGCCTCATGGCGCCTCCTTCGCGGCCGGACCGCGCCCGCCTCGCGTACCATCGCCGCCGGTGGGCGACAATCGCGCCTCCGGAGGAATGAAGGACCGCACGTTGGCCTGGTTCCGTTCGAGCGGAAGCAGGCGCTGGACCGCGCTCTCGCGCCAGAGGTTCACGAACGCGTCGCGCGGGCTCAGGTGATGCGGTGCGAGGGCGACCGTGCCGACGATCGCCGCGACACCGGCGAGCATGGCCAGCAGACGCGCCGGGATCTCGGCCGCGACCGCGAGCGCGAGAGCGGCCGGCATGATCTGCAGGAAGTACCGGTTGCCGATCGATTGACCGCCCCCGTAGTAGTTCGCCGGGAACACCACCACGTAGAAGAGAACGTAGGCGATGATTCCGATCGCCAGCGCGGCGCTGGGCGGCCGGCGGAACGCGCGTGGCAGCGCGGCGGCGAAGAGCAGGGTCGCGAGCGGCTGGAAGATGACGATGCCGGTGTGGGCGCCGACCAGGTAATAGCCGAGCGAACGCGCGCTCTCTCGCCAGCGACGCGGGTGGCGGAGAGTCTCGAGGAGATACCGCTTCGGCTCGTGATGGTTGCGGATGAGACGCGCGCCCGTCTGCGTGAGCCCGGGGCCGACGTAGCCGCTCGGCGAGTAGTACGATTCGCCGGTGTACGGCGTGATCGCCGCGCCGTCCGAGTAGTGGACGTAGGGGAAGATCGACACCAGGTAGGCGGCAGCGAACACGGCCGCCGAGAGGAGCGCCGTCGAGCGGGGCCGCCGCGTCTCCATGACCGACGCGACGAGTACCGGCCCGAGCAGCAAGATCAGCGGCGGCTTCTCGGCCGTGGCGAACGCGACGACCGCCGCCGCGACCGCCGGCCGCCAGCCGTTCACCGCGACGCCGGTGTCGGTCGCCAGCAGGCAGACCGAGGCCACGAGCAGCGCGACGAAGAGATCGGTGTGGATCACGTACGCATAGAGGTAGGCGCTGGACGCCAGGTAGAACGCGCCGGCGGTGAGCGGTACGACCGCGCCGCGATAGCGCCGGCGGAGCATCACGATCGCGATCCCGACGAGCCCGAGAAAGATCGTCGCGTTCGCCGCCACCACGCCGCGGATCTTGCCGAAGATGCGAATCCAGGGAGCGAGAACCACCGAGTAGCCGTACGGCTTCCCGAAGACGATCCCGTGCGAGCTCCGTTGGAAGATCAGCCCGCGAGGACGCGGCTCCCACCCGAGCCGTGTCCATCGGGCGAGGTCTCGCCCGTCGAACTTCAGGTCGTGAGGCGGCTCGGCGAGGCTCAGCGCCTGGAGCAGGAACGAGGCCTCGTCTCCGGCGACGGGATTCGAGCGGTAATCGAACGTGAGAACCGAGGCCGAGACGCCGGCCAGGAGGAGCAGCAGCACCCCCCACGCGAGCGGCGCCGCCCAGCGAGGCTCGGAAGGAAGCGACTCCCGATCCAGACCGACTCGGGTGCTCACACGACCCTGGCGGCCCGCAGGAACTCGCGGGTGTGGGGATGATCGCTCCGCCAGAACTCCTCGCCGGTCCGGTAATCGACGATCTGTCCCTCCCGCAGCATCGCGACGTGATCCGCCACCTGCTTCGCGAGCGGCAGGTTGTGCGTCACGACGATCTGCGTCGGCGACCGCTGCTTCTGGATCTTCTGCACGAGCTCGCCGATCTGCTCGTTCAGCAGCGGATCGAGCTCCGCCGTCGGCTCGTCGTAGAGGATGACGTGCGCGTCGATCGCGAGCGCGCGGGCGATCGCCACGCGCTTGCGCATTCCGCCGGAGAGCTCCGCCGGGAGCTTGTCCTCGGTGCCCTCCATGTCGACCTCGCTCAGGCACTCGCGAACGATCCGGCGGATCTCGTCCCGTCGCGCCTCCCGGTGCTCGCGGAGCGCCAGGCTCACGTTCTCCGCGACGGTCAAGGAGTTCAGCAGTGCGCCGCTCTGAAACACCATCGCCATGCGGAAGGGCTTTTCGCGATGCGGCTTCTCCAGGTACTCGTCGATCGGCAGCCCGTCGAGGCGGATCGTGCCGCGATCCGCGTGCTCGAGCCCGATCACGTGCCGGATCAGCACGGACTTGCCCTCGCCGCTGCCGCCGACGATCACCAGCGTCTCGCCGGCGGCAACGTCGAGGGTGATTCCCTTCAGGACCGGGTTTCCGTCGTACGACTTCCAGAGGTCGCGGATCTCGATCGGCACGCGCGAGCGGCGCGGTGCGTCCGCGGTCACGGGCCGCCCCGGGCCGGGAAGAGCAGGAACGCGGCGCGGACGATCACGAAGTCGGCGATGATGATCGCGACGAAGCTCCAGACCACGGCGGACGTCGTCGAACGCGCCACTCCGCGGGAGCCGCCGGTCGTGCGGAACCCGAATGCGCACGAGATCACCGCGACCTCCATCCCGAACACCAGTCCCTTCACCAGACCGACGACGATGTCCGTGAAGTTCACCCACTGGGTCAGGTTGTCGAAGTACTGCGGCACCCCGATCGAGATCGACGGGTCGGTGGCGACCACCACCGCTCCCCCCGCGATGCCGATCACGTCCGAGTAGAGGATCAGCATAGGGATCGCCAGCGTCATCGCCACGAATCGCGGCATCACCAGGAACGGGACGGGATCGATGTCCATGGTGCGGAGCGCGGCGATCTCGTCGTTCACCTTCATCGAGCCGATTTCGGCGGCGATCGCCGATCCCGCGCGGCCCGCGACCAGGAAACCCATGACCACGGGCCCGAGCTCCTTCGTCATCGCCAGTCCCACGAGCGAGCCGAGGATCTCCTGCGTGTAGTTTGCGAGCTGGTCGGCCGCCTGCACCACCATCACCATGCCGACGAACAGCGAGACCAGGGCGCAGATCGACAGGCTCTGGTTGCCGGCGCTGACGAGCTGCGACAGCACTTTCTCGCGATGGCGGATGATCGAGCGGCAGTGCCAGAGCGTGGATACGAAGAGCAGCGCGCATTCGCCGCTGATCGTCAGGATCTCGAGGATGCCGGCGCCGAGTCGCGTGAGCAGCCCGGGTCCCGCGTCGCGCGCGACGCCGGTCGTCTCCGAGAGCTCGGTCATCCGCGCCAGGACAGATACCACGGCGCTCGAATGCCGCCATCGCCCCATTCCCACATGCGCCAGAGGATCTCGCCGTGGGTCCGTTCGTTCCGCCGGCGATACCCGTAGAGCCGCCACAGCGGAGCGTACAGCGCCGCCACGTTTTCGTTCTTGGGGAAGAGCCCGTCGAGCAACGTGGGCGCCTGCGCGTGCGCCTCGTCCGGTCCGACCGACGAAGACCAGAGCGGCACCAGGATGCGGAAGCGGCGAGCGCCGCGGCCCTCGGGCTCGCGCTGATCGCGATAGAAGACGAAGAGCGAATCGGTTCGCTCGTAGCCGGCGAGCTCGGCCCTGCCGACCTTGTGCCGGTAGAACGGCCAGAGCACGAACTTCGAATGCACGAACTCGGTCTCGCGGTCTTGATAGAACGGCGTCAGCCGGAGCGAGCGGCGGCGACCGGTCGCGAGGTCGCGCTGCACGATCCAGAACGGCCAGGGAAACCCCGAGGTCTCGGTGCCTTCGCGGCGGTCGACCGTGTGCGTGTAGAGCGGCAACAGGATCAGGAACGCGTAGCTCCGGCTGGTGAGCCGAGGCCCTTCGATCGACGCGAAGAAGGGCCACGACACGCGCTGGACGACGGCTCCCTCGTGCCCGGGATGATCGACGTGGCGGATGTAGAACGGCCAGCCGACGTAGAGCGTGTCGGACTCGGCGCCGACGCGGGTGCGGCCATAGAAGGGCCAGAAACGAAACCCGCTTCCGGAACGGCCGCCGACCGTGGAGAGAAACGGGAACGGGAACCACGTCCGGGTGTAGAGCGGCTCGACGAGGCGCAGGAATCCCGGAAACAGCAGCATCTGGATGCGCTCGTATCCGAGGCGGTGCTCGAGGTTCGCGTAGAAGGGCACGACCGACAGCGAAGCGCCGGCTGCGCCGCCGGCACGGTAATCGACGAGCGGAAAGATCGACAGCTCGCGCTCCGTCGCCTCCGAATGTCCCGGCGCCTCCGCGGCGCGGCGTCGCTCGTAGCTCGCGAGGCCGAGAAAACGGATGAAGAACGATTCCTCCGTCGATTGCCACGAGGCGACGGGATAGAGCGCGATGCCGGTCGTCGAGTGCTTCTCCCGGTCGCGGGTGGTGTGGAAGAACGGACGCACCGCGAACGTCGTCGTGCGCTCGTCGCGCTGCCACTCGACGAGCGGCCCGAGCAGCGTCAGCCGCGAGCCTTCGGCGTG
>JAXDLK010000092.1:0-5394 GCA_034666665.1 Candidatus Binatota bacterium | reverse complement strand
GATTACGGCTTCGGAACCTCGGCGACGGTCTTCATGAAGTCCTGGATCGGAGTCGCCGGCATGGTGACGATCTCGACGAAGCCTGTCTGCGCGACGAAGAGTCCGTGCTTCATGACCGCGCTCTCGTCGGGCGCCTCGAGGATCGCGACCAGATCGTAGGGTCCCGAGACGGCGTAGACCTCGACGATCTTGCCGCCGAGAGACTCGAGGTACTCGCGCCCTTTGGTGAAGCGCTGCGGCAGCTCCTGGATGTTCATCATTCCTTCACGAGTGAGCTTCACGAGACGGACGAAGCGAGGCATGCGTTCTCCTTTCGATCGTGTCGGCGGACGCTCAGACCGAGATGCCGGTGCCGCTGCTGAACTGCTTCATGCAGAAGTAATCGCGCCAGGCCGTGATCTTGCCGTTCTTCACCTCGAAGGCGCCGGCGACGGGCAGGCCGAACCGGCTCTTGCCCGGCGGGCTGAAGGTGTCGATGCGCTCGTTCATGACGAGGTCTCCGGAGGCGACCTGGCGCTTCGTGTCGATCTCGATCGAGCCGAGCATCTGGACGAATCCCTCGAGCGTGGCACGGATCGCGGCGGGGCCGGTCACCGGGTCGAGTGGAATGTTGTGGTAGACGCAATCGTCGGCGACGAGCTTCATCGCCCCGTCGAGATCGCTCCGGGTGAGCGCGTCGCAAAAGGCGGTGACGGTCTGATCGGCGTTCATTGTACTTCCTCCTGGGCTCGAGGGTCTACAGCGGCGCACCGGAGTTGGGGAAGAGGAGGATGCCGCTGGCTTGCGCTCGGACGAAGACCGCTTCACGCTGCCGGCTCTGCTGATAGACTCTGGCATCGAGTCTCGACGAGGAGGGCTTCACCATGGGTCAGAAGACCGGCGACAAGGGCCGATACAACCTGCAACGGAAAAAGAAGTTCGCGCGGCGCGCGCAGATGCGGGAGCTCCGCAAAGCAGCCGTGAAGGACGAGGCCGGAACGCCTCCGGAAACGCCGGCGGCCGCGCAGTAGTCCCGGACACCGCCGCGAGGTCGGGTTCGCTGGTCCGCTTCGACGGGGTCGAGACGCGGCCGTCGCGGGAGGTGTAGGTCTGGCGATGGCGAAGGGCATCGACGAGGATTCCCTTTTCGACGCGCCCCCGGAGAGCTTCGTCGCGCGGCGGGATGCGCTCGCGAAGGAAGCGCTCGCGGCCGGCGAGAAGAAGCTCGCCGCCGAGATTCGTGGCAGGCGTAAGCCGACGCTCGTCCTCTGGGCCGCGAACCAGGCCGCCCGCCGGAATCCTGACGGAGCGCGAGAGCTGATCGAAGTCTCCGAGGAGCTCGAGCGAGCGCAGCGCTCGGCGCTCCGTGGCCGCGGTCCGGGGGGCGATCTCCGAGAGATCGGGCGCCGGCGCGAGGAGACGATCGGCCGTCTCCTGCGGGCGGGCGGGCAGATCGCCAGGGAAGCGGGCAAGAAGGGTGTCGACATGACGCGGCTTGCCGGCATCCTGCACGGCATCTCCGCGGACCCGCAGGCGCGGCGCGCCTTCGCCATCGGCCGCTTGATCGACGAGGTCGCGCCTCCCGGCTTCGACGCCGTGCTCGGTCTCCTGCCGGCCGGCGGCAACGTCGTTCCGCTGCGGCATTCGCCGACGCGCGACCGCACGCCTCGCAAGACCGTTTCACCGCCGGCAGTCGAACGCCGGGCGGTGAAGGACGACCAAGCGCGCCGGGCGGACGAGCGCGCGCGAGCGCGGAACGAGCGGCAGCAATTGCGGGAGGAGCGCGAGCGACGAAAGCAGGATCGGGCGGCGGCCGCTCGCGCGGCGCGAGAGGCGGAGGCGGCGAGAAGGCGAGCCGAGAAGCTCGAGCGCGAGGCCGCGGGAGCGGAGAAGGCCGCTGCCGACGCCGTGGAGGCCGCGAAGGGCCGGCGCGCGAAAGCGGTCGAGGCTCGCCGCGCCGCGGACGATGCCGCGGCCACGGCGGAATCGGCGCGTCGGTCGATCGATTAGCCCCAATCGGAAAATACCGATCGGTCGCCGAGCGGGCCGGAACCGTGGCGACCGCCAACGCTCCAGACGCTAATTCCGGCCGAATCGTGTCGCCGGGATTTTCGGATTGGGGTTAGCGAAACGGCGAAGCCGGGATCGATGCGCGCTGCGGTGACCGCGCACCGCCTCGTCGCGGGGTTCAGATCGGCGATCAGTTCTGCGAGCGATGGTCGCAAACGCACGCGCGCATCTGCACAGTCGCTGCTCGTGCCATTCGCTACGTCAAATCCCGGAGTTTGTCTCGCGACCACAGTCCGGCCGCGTTCCCTTGTCTGTCGGTTCCGATTGACCGCGGGCGCGATGCGGCGCATTCTCCGCCGCCTTTCGCCGATCATTCTACCGTGCCGTCGAACCTCAAGTCCCCGGACCTCGAGCTCCTCGAGGCCACGCTGGAGCAGTGGAAGCTCGAGCGCACTGTTGCGCCCCGCATCACGGGCTGGAAGATCGACCGAGACCCGGCGGGCGGGTTCCAGGTGGTCGTCACCACGGCTCGAGGTCCGCTGCCACGGATCCACTTGAGCGAGGTCGAGCTCGCCTCGGGCGCAGCGCTCGAACGCCTGCGATGCCTGCTGTCGGCCGGGTGAGCTCGCCTGCGCGCTCCGGACGGGGCGCTTGCCACCTGGACCCGGCCCGCAGCCTTCACCCTCGAGCTCGGAGTCCGGAGTCGACGGGATCCGCAGCGGCACGGCGGAGCTCAATCGGTGAGCAACAACCGGGCGAACCAGGCGAGAGCGAATCCCGCCGCACCGCCGGCGACCGTCATGACGATGACCATCGCGATCCACTCACGAGAGCGCAGCGGCTCTCCGCAGACGATGCAGCGTCCGAGGCGGCTCGGCACCAGATAGCCACAGTGGGGACACTGAATCTGAGCCATGGCTGCGGCTGCCGACGCGTACGGTCGCTCAGCTCATGACACGGCAGGTGGTCGGAGGGGAAATGGCCGCCGCTCCGATCCTCAGCCGAGATCCGCCTTGCGGTACAAGGCCACCACCGCCGCGCCGCCGAGCCCGAGGTTGTGCTGCAGCCCCACCTTGGCGCCCTCGACCTGCCGTTTGCCGGCCTCACCGCGGAGCTGCCAGGTGAGCTCGGAGCACTGCGCCAGGCCGGTCGCTCCGAGCGGATGGCCCTTGGAGATGAGACCTCCGGACGGGTTCACCACCCACTGCCCGCCGTAGGTGACTGCGCCCGAGTCGATCAGCTCGCCGCCCGCGCCTTCGGCGCAGAGTCGGAGCGCCTCGTAGGTGAGGAGCTCGTTCGTGCTGAAGCAGTCGTGGAGCTCGATCACGTCGACGTTCTCCGGCCCGAGCCCGGACTGTTCGTACACCTTGTCGGCCGCGGCACGGGTCATGTCGTAGCCGACCAGCTTGATCATGCTCTTCTCGTCGAACGTGCTCTTGCGATCGGTCGCCATCGCCATGCCGAGGATCTCGATCGCGCGGTCCTCGAGCTCGTGGCGGCGCACGAACTCCTCGCTCGCGACCAGCGCCGCGCCCGCGCCGTCGGACGTCGGGCAGCACTGGAGCTTCGTCAGCGGACCATACACGGTCGGCGCTCCGAGGATCTGCTCGAGCGTGTACTCGTCCTGGAACTGCGAATACGGATTGTTGACCGAGTGCTTGTGATTCTTGTGCCCGATCTTGGCGAACTGCTCGGCGGTCGTGCCGTAGCGTTCCATGTGCTCGATTCCGGCATTGCCGAACATCTGCGGCGCCGGAGGTGCGGCGGCGATGCCGCGTAGGTCCTTCATCAGATAGAAGTGCTTGTCCATTGGCGGTCGGCGGTCGGTGAACTTGAGACCGAGCGACCCCTTCTCCATCTTCTCGAATCCGAGCGCGAGCGCGCACTCCGCGGCGCCGCCCTCGACGAGTTGCTTCGCGAGAAAGAGGGCGCTCGAGCCGGTCGAGCAGTTGTTGTTCACGTTGTAGATCGGCACGCCGGTGAGCCCGATCTCGTACACCGCTCGCTCGCCCGAAGTGGAATCGCCGTAGCAGTAACCGACGACGACTTGCTCGACCCGGTCGTACGGAATTCCGGCGTCCTCGAGCGCCTTGGTTCCCGCCTCGCGCGCCATGTCCGGGTAGTCCCAGTCCCGCGAGCCGGGCTTCTCGAACTTGGTCATGCCGACACCGATCACGAAGGTTTTTCTGCCCACGATCCGCTCTCCCTGTCTTCCGCGGCACGCGGCCGCGTCGATGTGCGGTAGTGAAGGTGGCGCAACTTAATCGAGCGCGAGCATAGCGGCAAGCGAGTCGGGTCTCGGCCGATGACGTGGTGTGTCATCCCCTCACGCGGCGCTCATGCGCCACCGTCTCTGGACGAAGAGACAGGGACCGGAACCGTCAGCGGTCATTCGAGAGGAGCCCCGTCGCCTTCGCCGCCAGCAATTCGACCGCCCTGCCGAGGGCGTCGGTGTCGGCGGTGCCGCCCATCACGCCCTTCAAGTAGCGGGCACGCACGCCCTCGGCGATCACCCCGAGGCGCCACGCCTGGAACGCGCGGTAATAGCGAAGGTCCGAGACGTCGCGCCCGGTGCGTTCGGCGTAGCGGGCGATCAGCGCGTCGCGATCGGGAAAGCCGCCTGCGGCCGTCGGGTTCTCGACGCCGTCCGCGGATGCCGGCGCCTCTCCGGGAGGGGTCCAGTCGTTCAGCAGATAGCCGAGATCCGCGAGCGGATCTCCGAGCGTGCAGAGCTCCCAATCGAGGACGCCAGCCACTCTGCCGCCGGCGACGATCATGTTGCCGAGACGGTAGTCGCCGTGAACGATCGTCGCGCCGTGCTGGCGCGGAACGGCGCTCGAGAGGCGGCGGTGGAGCTCGTCCATGGCGCCGAGCTCGCGGGTCTTCGAGCTTTCCCACTGCTTGGCGAATCGCTTGAGCTGGCGCTCGACGTACGCCTCTTTGCGGCCGAGACCGCCGAGGCCGACGGTGTCCGGGTCGACCGCGTGCAGGCTCGCGAGCACGTCGATCACGTGCTCGCCGAGCTGTCGGCGCCGCTCGACTGCGACGGAGGCGTTCACCCGCGACGCGCTGTCGAGCACGTCGCCCTCGACGAAGCCCATGAGGTAGAAGGGTGCGCCGTTCACCTCGGGGTCTTCACAGAGGCCGATCGCGGGGGCCACCGGCACGGAGGTCGTTGCCAGCGCCGAGATGATGTGGAACTCGCGCGCCATGTCGTGAGCGGTCGCGAGGACGGCGCCGAGCGGCGGTCGTCGGAGCACCATCCGCTGCTCCGCGGCGTCACGAACCTCGTACGTCAGGTTCGAATGGCCGCCGGCGAGCAGCGAGAAGCGAAAGGGGAGGGTGGTCCCGGCGACGTGCTGCGAAATCCAGCGCGAGACGGCGTCGGCCGCGATTCCCTTCAAA
>JAXDLK010000091.1:0-6182 GCA_034666665.1 Candidatus Binatota bacterium | reverse complement strand
GCCGGGTTCGGAATGAACGAGTCGGAGCTTACGAGCCATGGGCTTCGATAGATAAGTCCGGCGCCGGACCCATGCCAGGCCCGGGGACGTTTCACACATCGAGCACATTTCGCGGCGATGGCGGCCTTCGCCGGTGGCCGAGTCTTCTCGCGTTGGCCACCCCTGCGGAGCGCTCCCCTCTCCCCCGAGGACCTCGCTCGCGCGCGATCGTGGCGCCGCTCCGCTGGGCACGATACGTCCTTGGCACCCGCAACCGATCAAATGTGCTCAATGTGTGAAACGTCCCCGCGGAGCACGACCTTGCCGCGCGAGCGGCCCTCGATGACCTCGCGGTGCGCTTCCGCCGCCTCCGCGAGCGGCAGCTCGACACCGACGATCGGCCGGAGGACGCCGCTCTCGAGACCGGCGCCGAGGGCTGCATGGATCCTGACCCTGTCCTCTGCCGTCGCGTTCAAGAGCGAGAAGCCGCGAATCTCGGCATCTCGCGACATCGTGTCGCGTGGGTCGATCTCGATCTTGCCGCGGCTGCCGATCACCACCACTCGCCCGCGGCGGGCGAGGAGCCGGAGATCCGTCGCGAGGTTCACGTTCGCGAGCATCTCGAGGACGAGGTCGATGCCGCGTCCGCCGGTGATCTCCAGCAGCCGGTCCGCATAGCCGGGCGATGCGTGGTCGAGGACGTGATGCGCGCCCTCGGCCGCGACCAGGTCACGGCCCTCCGGCGAGCCCGCGGTGCCCACGACGTCGAGGCCTGCGGCTCGCGCCATCTGCACCGCAGCGATGCCGACGCCGCCGCTCGCTCCGTGGACCAGCAGCCACTCGCCCGGCTCGGCCCGGCCGACCTGGAAGAGGCCACGGTACGCGGTGGCGTAGGGGACGCCGATCGCGGCTCCCTGCGCAAATGACAGCCGCTCCGGAAGCGAGTGCAGCTCGGATTCCGCCACGAGCGCGAGCTCGGCGTAGGCGCCCGTCAGCGTCCCGGCGACGTACACCCGGTCTCCCGCCGCGACGCTCGCGACGCCCTCTCCCGTCGCCTCCACTACGCCCGCCGCATCTGCGCCGGGCGTGTACGGCAATGCCGGTCGGAACGGGTAGGTTCCCGCGCGTACGTACGTGTCGACCGGGTTGACGCCGGCCGCGTGGACGCGGACCAGCACCTGGCCACGCCCCGGCTTCGGGTCCGGGACCTCCTCCAGTCGGAGCACCTCGGGACCGCCAAACTCGTGGACGCGGATCGCCTTCACGCCGCCCCCCTTTCCGGAGCTCCGCTGATTCGCCGGAGCGTTCCCTCTCAGCGCCGTTCAGCCGGGAATCCTCTCCACTGTCAAACTGGCCGCGCGCTGCGGGCCCGACCAGCGGGGACATTCGCCATCTAGCCGCGACGGAACCGCGCTCTACGGTGTTGAGGCAAATGAGAAACGCTCGCCGCCGTCTCGGCGTCGACGGGAACGGAGGACCGCCGGTGAACACGACCACACTCGCCTGCGCCGCACTTGCGGCGCTCCTGCTCCTGCCCGCCTGCGACCACGGCAGCGGCGATCACGGGAACGCTGCCGATTCGATCATCCTCGAGTCCGCAAACCTCTTCAGCAACGCTCGCGGCGGTTGCGACGTTCGCGGCACGATCTTCAACACCAACGACCAGGACTTCTGCGACGTTCTCCTCGAGTTCCGAGCGAGCGATCGCCAGGGCTTCCAGTTCGCGGACGCCTTCGACAACGAGGACCAGCTTCCGCCGAACAGCCGCGGCTCGTACTCGGCGACCTTCTTCGACGAGAACGGCGACCAGCCGCCCTGCGACTTCATCGACAGCTTCGACCTCGCCGACCTTCAGGCGTTCTGCGGCAGCTGACCAGGCGACGGAGCAAGGTGACGCCGCCGAGCACCGGCGGCGTCGAGAACGCTCAGAGCTTTCCCGGGGATCCGCCTTCGGCAGGCGGCAGATCCCGCAGCACCTCGTCGGCGTGGTCCGCGGGGCTCACCTCGTCGTACGCGGCGAGCACTTTGCCGCCGGCTCCGACGAGATACGAGATCCGGCGCGCGAACGGCTGATCCGGCCGGTCGGCAGCGCCGACCGCGACCGCGAGCCGGTGATCGCGGTCCGAAAGCAGGCGAAACGGAAACTTCTCGCGCCGGGCGAACTCCGCGTTGTCGAGGAAGTCGTCGAACGACACGCCGACGATCTCCACGCCGCGCTTCTGGAACTCACCGAAGCGCTCGCCGAGCGCCCGTCCTTCGGCGGTTCAGCCGGCGGTCATCGCCTTCGGATAGAACCACAGGAGGTACGTCTTCCCCGCGAGCTCGGCGGAAGAGACCGACTTTCCCGCCTGATCGACCAGCTTCCACTCCGGGAAACGCGCTCCTTTGGCGAGCATCGGCGCGGCGGATGCGGCGAGGGGCAGCACCAGCACCGCGAGCATGATCGCCGCCCAGCGGACGGGGAGACGGCGCGCCTTCACGCGTTCACGAACGGCATCATCGACTCCGGATACCGCGTCCCGGCGGCAGCGTCCGCCGGGAAGGCTTCGTCGATCCGGCGGAGATCCTCGGCGGTGAGGTTCACGTCCGCCGCACCGAGGTTCTCCTCGAGGTAGGTTCGCCGCTTCGTGCCGGGGATCGGCACGATGTCCTCGCCGCGCGCGAGCGTCCACGCGAGCGCGAGCTGCGCCGGCGTGCACCCCTTCTCCCGGGCGATCTCCTCGACGCGGCGGACGACGTCCAGGTTCTTCTGGAAGTTCTCGCCCTGGAAGCGGGGCTGCAAGCGGCGGTAGTCGGTCTCGTCGAGATCCTCGAAGCGCTTGAACTGCCCCGTCAGGAACCCGCGGCCGAGCGGGCTGTAGGCGACGAAGCCGATGCCGAGGTCGCGACAGGTCGGCAGGATGTCCTGCTCCGGGTCACGGCTCCACAGCGAGTACTCCGTCTGCAGAGCGGTGATCGGATGCACCTTCTGCGCGCGCCGGAGCGTCTGCGCGCCGGCCTCGGAGAGGCCGAGGAAGCGGACCTTCCCTTCCTTGACGAGCTCGGCCATCGCGCCGACGGTGTCCTCGATCGGCGTCGCCGGGTCGACCCGGTGCTGGTAGTAGAGGTCGATCACGTCGACGCGCAGGCGCTTCAAGCTGCCCTCGCACGACTTCTTCAGGTAGTCGGGCTTGCCGCTGATCCCGCGAACCATCGGGTTCGTGGGATCGCGGACGATGCCGAACTTGGTGGCGATCACGACCTCGTGCCGCCGCCCCTCGATGGCGCGGCCGACCAGCTCCTCGTTCGTATACGGCCCGTACATGTCCGCGGTGTCGAGGAAGTTGACGCCGAGCTCGAGCGCGCGGTGGATCGTCGCGATCGACTCCTGCTCGTCTCGAGGCCCGTAGAATTCCGACATTCCCATGCAGCCGAGACCGATCGCGGAGACCATCGGACCGTTCTTGCCGAGCTTGCGCTGTTTCATGCCACCTCCATCAGGGGACGCTGCCGAACTGGATGAATTCGACCCGATCGGGCGGACAAGTCAACCGAGGCCCGGCGCGCAGGTCGCGTCGCCATCACCGCGCCGCCCGCCGGGTCGTCCGAACTACTCCTCGCCGGCGTTCTCGACCTGATTGGCTCTGTGAAGCACGTCCAGGCGAACCAGCTCCGCCACGGAATCGACCTCCATCTTGTCCATGACGCGACTTCGATGGATCTCCACCGTCTTCGAGCTGATGCCGAGGTCCGCCGCGATGATCTTGTTGGGCTTGCCTGCGATGACGAGGTTCATCACCTGTCGCTCCCGCGCCGTCAGGGAGGCGAGCCGGGAGGCAAATCTCGTACACTCCACCCGAACTTGCCGGGTCCGGCGATCGAGGTCGATCGCCCGAAGAATCCGGTCCAGCACCGACCGATCGCTGAACGGCTTCTTTATGAAGTCGATCGCTCCGCCTTTGAGTGCGCGCACGGCCGTCGGCACCCGGGCGTGCCCCGTCATGATGATGATCGGCGGCGGCAGCCCGTGCCGCCTGAGCTCCTCCTGGAGATCGAGGCCGGAGAGGCCCGGCATCCGCACGTCGAGAAGCAGGCAGCCCGGCTCTTCGGCGCTGTACGCCGTCAGGAACTCCTGTGCCGTCGAGTAGCTCTTCACGCGCAGCCCGGCGGATTCGAACAACCAGCCCAGCGATTCCCGCAGGGCCGCATCGTCGTCGACGACGAAGACCGTCGACTCGGCTTCCTTCATGATTCCGAGCTCCGGCCGTCCGCCTCGAGGACCGGACGTTTTCCGGCAAGCTCAGCCACTGCCGCGACCAGCTCGCCCTGGTTGAACGGCTTCGACAGGTGCATGCGATATCCGGCGGCGAGGGCCCGTTGCCGATCGGCCGGGCCGGCATGCGCCGTCACCGCGATCGCCGGCACCATCGCGTCGGCATTCGAGCCGCGGGCGCGCATCCTGCGCATCAGCACGTACCCGTCGACTTCAGGCATGCTGATGTCGCTGACCAGGACGTCTTGGCGCTCCCGTCCTTCGCCGAGCGCTTCGAGCGCCTCGCGCCCGGACGCAGCCGTCGTCACCGTCGCGGCACAGGTCGCCAGCAGCGTGGCCATGGCCTCTCGCGCGTCGTCGTCGTCGTCGACCACCAGCACACGAACTCCGGTCAAGTCCGCCATCCTCGCGAGGCGTTTCGCGGCGTGGAGGGACCGGGAGGTCACGTAGACGCTCGAGGGCAGGAGAGGCAACGTGACGGTGAACGTCGAGCCGCGGCCTTCTCCGGCGCTCTCACCGTCGACTTTGCCGCCGTGGAGCTCGATGAGGTTGCGTACGATCGCCAGACCGAGGCCGAGGCCGCCGTACTCCCTCGTCGAGGACGTGTCGACCTGCCGGAAGCGATCGAACACTTCGCGGAGCGATTCTGCCGAGATGCCGATCCCGGTGTCGTGAACGATGATTCGCGCGTCGGCGCCGACGCACTCGATCTCGACCTCGACCGAGCCCCCTTTCGGGGTGAACTTGATCGCATTCGACAGAAGGTTGTCCATCACTTGCTGCAGGCGCGCCTCGTCGCCGCGTACCGACGCGTCGATGTCGACCGCCGTGAATCTCAGGAGAGTTCCCTGGGCATCCGCAGCGGGGCGAGCACCCCTCACCGCAGCATCCACGACCGTGGCGAGATGCACCCTCGAGATGTCGAGAGAGATCTTCCCCGCGTTGATGCGCGCGATGTCGAGGAGGTCGTCGACGAGGTGGACCTGAAGACTGATCTTTCGCTCGATCGTCTCGAGGGCCCGGGCACTCTTTTTCTCGTCGAGAATGCCCCGGCGCAGCATCTGGGCGCACAACAACGCGGAGCTGAGCGGCGAGCGCAGCTCATGGGACAACGTCGCCAGGAATTCGTCCTTGACGCGGTTCGCCTCCTGGGATGCGCGGTAGAGCCGCGCATGATCGACCGCCATTCCCGCCCGCCGAGCGAGCTCCTCCGCAAGCATCAGATCCGCCGAGCTGTAGCTCTGGCCCGCAGTCGACCGCGCGATGCTGATCGTGCCGAGTACCTGGCCGTGGATCGGCAGCGGAACGCAAATGAACGAGCGAAACTTCAATTTACTCAGGACGGCGGGGTCGAGGTCTGCGGGCAAGGCGAGACACATCTCGTCCGCGACCTCCGGCAGCCACTCGGATTCACCCGTGGAGAGCACCCTCGAGTAGATCGCGGCGGAATGGCCGCTCAGCGGATGCCGTCGCGCAATCTGCCACACGAGGTGTTCTCGTTCGGGGTCGATGTCCGCGACCGCGACGCGGCGGATTCTCTCCCCTTCTTCGGCGAGGTCGACGACGCAAAAGTCGCCGAACTGTGGCACGACGAGACGCGCCAAGTTCCCGAGCGTGGTTTCGTAGTCGAGGGAGCTGCCGAGAACCCGGCTTGCCTCCGAGAGGAAGGAAAGCCGCGAGCGAGCCGCTTCCGCTTCGCTGCGCGCCGCTTTCTCGCGCTTCAGCAGCTCGTCCTGTTCGATCCAGGGGGGCATCCGGTGAGTTCGCCGCTTCTCTCCAGCTCGGACTCCTCATCATACCCCAAATCCAGCTGCAGGTCGTCATGGGATTTTCCCTCTGACCCCTGCAGGGTGGACGTATCGTCGTGGACCTTTCCGCCATAGGGGAGTGTCCTGATAGCGCCCGCCAACCATCTCGGGCTTACTGCAGCATTGCTGAGGCGCATTCCAGA
>JAXDLK010000090.1:0-3690 GCA_034666665.1 Candidatus Binatota bacterium | reverse complement strand
ACGCCGAAGCGGTCGAACGCCCACTCGATGACGTCCTCCGGCTCACGATCGTCGTAGACGGTGGCGAGCTCGCCCACCTCGAGGTCGTCCAGCCAGGTGTGTTCCTCTTGGGGCTCGACTTCGATCTTCGGAAGCGGTTGCATGATCGTCTCCTCTTCTCAGGCCGCTGTCGCCATCCGTCCGGTGCCGATCGCGACGATCTCCTCGTCGGACAGGCGAACGAAAAAACGCTGGATCGACTCGCCCTCTAGCCGCGTCTGCAGCCACGCGGCGATCAGCCGTTCGACGACGTCGCACACCTCCGGCTCGGGGATGCGGCGGAGGAGCGGCCGGCCGATCTGCGCCTCGGCGCCGAGGCCGCCGCGCACGATGACGTCGTAGGCCCGCTGCTTCCCGCTGTCCGTCGTGCGCGTCGTTCCCTGGAATCCGAGATCGCCGACCCAGTGCTGGCCGCAGGCGTGCGGACAACCGTCGAGATAGAGACGGAGATCGGAGATCTCCTCGCCGAACCGCGCTTCGAGGCGGCCGACGATCTCGATCAGCTTGGGCTTCGTGTCGCCGACGGCGAAGTTGCAGTGCGGATCGCCGGTGCAGCCGATGGAGTTGCCGCGGATCGCGTTCACCCGGAGTGGAAAGCCGATCTCGCCGATGCGGGCGATCAGCTCCTCGGTCTGCGCCTCGGGCACACCGGTGACCACGAAGTTCTGCTCGCGGGTGATGCGGAACTCGCCGCCGAAGGGCTCGATCACGTTCGCGATCGCGATCATCTGCTCGCCCGAGACGATCCCGGGGAAGCAGGGGAATCCCACGTAGCGAAGCCCCGGCTGGCGCTGCTCGTGGACGCCGAGGTGCGCCGTCCGACCGATCGGGACGGGGTTCTTCTCGAGCCGCTCGAGCGGCCGGCCGAGGTGCGCCTCGAGCCGCTCGCGGATCTTCTCCGGCCCGTCATCGTCGACCATGAACTTGAAGCGCGCCTTGGCGCGCGACATGCGGTAGCGGAGATCGCCGCTCCAGATGTCGATCAGCCCGCGGCCGACTTCGAGGGCATTCTCTCGCGGGACGAAGACGCCGAGCGAACGGCCGATGCGCGGCACCGACGACTGTCCGCCGCCGACCCACAGCGCGAAGCCCTCGCGACCGTCCTGGCGCACGCCGATCCAGGCGACGTCGTGGATCTCCGGCCCGTTGCAGTGAAACGGGCAGGCGGCGATCGTGTGCTTGTGCTTGCGGGGCAGGTTTCCGTATTCGCGATTGCCGTAGAAGAACGCCGCGAACTCGGCGATCGTCGGCGTGACGTCGAAGATCTCCTGCGGATCGATACCCGCGACCGGGCACCCGGTGATGTTCCTCAGGTTGTCGCCGCAGCCGCCCGCGGTCGTCATTCCGGCGCTGGCCAGGGTGGCGAAGATCTCGGTGATCGCGGCCAGCCGCAGGTAGTGAATCTGCACGTCCTGGCGTGTCGTGAGCTCGCCGCTTCCGGCGCCGTGGCGGACGGAGACCTCGCCGATCGTTCTCAGCTTTGCCGCCGTGAGCACCCCGTTCGGGATCTTCACGCGCAGCATGAAGTCACCGACCTTCGGCTTGTCGTGGTAGAGGCCCCACCACTGGAGCCGGAGGATGTCCTCCTCGGGAATCGACTCGTAGGGGATCTCCGCGAAGCGCGGGATGTCGGCGAGCACGTCGTACCCGTGCTTCTGCTGCTTGTAGCGCTCGACCGAGTTCCGGCGGAGCACCTCGTCCCAGTTGAGCGGGCGCTCACGACGCGGCACGCGTGGCCGCGACGGGTTAGGATTGGGTTCAGAGTCCGACACGCTCGTCACTCGCTGCGAAAGATATACATAACCGAAACGATCATCTTAGTTATCTTCACGATGATTACCGCTCGGCACCGCCATGTCAACGACGATGTGATGGGCGTGGAATTTTCCTGTAAGCCGCCGTCCGCACAGGCGTTTTAGGCGAGGTCAGCGGCGCGCGGCGCGGCTTCGCCAGGCTTCGAGTAGCATCCCGTAGATCAGCGAGTTCGGGATGTAGTTCTCGAAGAACGAGGCATCGGCGCCGAGGAAGCTCCGCGAGAGCGCCGCGGCGACGCCCGCCGACCGTGAGATCCCGGCCTCGCAGTGGACGACGAGCGTGACGCCGTCCCCGGCAACGCGGTCGACGAACTCGAGGATCTGTTCGGCGTGCTCCGCGGTGAACGGCTCGTCGGTCGAGTCCACCACGCGGAGGAGGTCGTGAAAGGAGAGCCGCAGTACGCCGCGGCAGAACTCGTTCTCCGGGATCACCGGGACCCGCGAGCCCGGCTCGCGAATCGAGATCACCGCGTGCGGCTCGCGGAGATCGAGCCTCTCCGCCTGTAGTCGGCTGTAGACCAGGAAGCGCATCGCCGCGGCAGCGGAGCGGAACTACGGACGAAAGGGTTACTTGGCCGCGGATACCCCTTCGGCGGCCGGCATCGAGCATGCCGCACCGATCTGCAGCCCGAGCACGTGAATGAACCGGCCGTAGCCGACGAACGTCACGATGCGCCATCCGAGGTCGACGATCTCGGCCTCGGTGAAATGGCGGCGGAGCTCGTCGAAGAGCTCCTCGGACGCTCCCTTGTGATTGCCGGCCAGCGTCTCCGCGTAACGCACGGCAGCCTTTTCACGATCCGTCAGGATGGAGCTCTCGCGGTAGCGCGGGAGCTCGTCGATCATCTCTTCCGTCAGACCTTGTTGCCTTGCCAAGGCAAACCGGGCGCCCCTTCAAAGATGGCAGTCGTTGATCTCCGCGACCTTCAGGCGCACGAGCTCGGTGAGCTTCATGTCGACCGTGCCGCGCGTCTCGGTGATCAGCGGGAAGTAGAACGCGATGAACGATTTGAAGACGTCCGGCGCGTGGGCGAAGACCTTGACGAACTCCGATCCGCCGAGCTCGTGGTCGTACTCGACCATTACTTTCCGGAGCTCGGGATCGACCTGATCGAACGGAAGATAGCTGACTCGCGGCATGGTACCTCCCCGGGCGTGTCGCCAGCGTCCATTTTGCTGCCGGTTTCGGTCGGGTTGCAACCGGAAACTCTAGATGCGCCGTGGGTCTTCGCCACGCGGACTCCCGCGTGAAATCGAGCGCAGCCGGCGAATCTTTCCGAAACCGGAGCGCCGCCGCGAAATCTTGCGAGCCGGAGGCGAGCTGAGCGGCAAGCGAGGGTTTCCGCGCCAGCCGACCGCGGACATGCGCCGCGGTCGGCGCGGGGTTCGGGGGCATTGGAGGAGCACAGCGCGCATAGCGCGCGAGCACCGCACGGGCCCCCGAGTAAAAGGAGCCATTCACGCGGGAGTCCGCGTGGCGAAGACCCGTGGGTTTCGCGTCAGACCGGCAGGTCGCCGAGCGCCTTCCGGAGCGCCTTGTCCTTCTTCCAGGTCTCGATGGTCCGCTGCGCGATCCGCATCTGGTGGACCTCGTCGGCGCCGTCGGCGAACCGCGCCCAACGCGCTTGCTGCGCCATGTGCGCGAGCGGCGTGTCGTGCGAGTAGCCGAGCGCCCCGTGAACCTGGATCGCGCGGTCGATGATGCGGTTCAGCGCGTTGGCGACGAAGTGCTTCGCCATCGAGACCTCGGAGCGGAACTCCAGTCCGGAATCGATCCGGTAGGCCGCGTGCAGCACCATCAGCTTCGACTGATAGAGCTCCATGGTGGAGTCCGCGA